>CALXXO010000124.1 GCA_944392705.1 uncultured Spirochaetaceae bacterium | reverse complement strand
ATCCGGAGCGTATAGCTACAAGAATCCTCGGCATGGGCGATATCGTATCCCTTGTTGAGAAAGCCCAGGAGCAGTTCGATGCTGCAGAAGCAGAGCGTCTCCAGAAGAAGATGGAGAAGAACACCTTCGATCTTCAGGACTATCTGGACCAGCTGGAGAATCTGAAGAAGATGGGTTCTGCAGATAAGCTTCTTGAGATGATTCCTGGAGCAAAGGGGAATATCTCGGAGGAGGACCTGCACCTCGAGGAGCTCGAGAGGGAAAAGGCTATAATCAAGTCGATGACACGCTTCGAGCGCGAGAATTACAGGATTATCGGGCCTTCCAGAAGAAAGAGGATTGCGAAGGGCTCTGGAACTTCAGTTGCTGAAGTCAACAGGCTTATAAAGAAATTTGAAAAGACTCGCCTTATGATGAAGAAGGTGATGACAAATAAGAAATTACAAGCTGCCATGCTGAAGCAGTTCGGTATGTAAGCTTTCAAGCAGTATAAGGAGAATACCGTGAGCACAACAATGAGACTTAAGCGTTTCGGAACAAAGAAGAGACCTTATTACAGGGTCGTTGTACAGGACAGCCGCCTTGCAACATCTTCCAAGACAATCGATGAAGTTGGAACATATCGCCCAGTTGAAGCGGAGAACCAGCTTACTCTCAACGAGGAGAAAGTCAAGGAATGGCTCGGCAAGGGTGTTGTCGTATCTGATACTGTCAGGGATCTTCTCAATTCGCAGGGTATCCAGATTAATCGTAAGCAGAACTGATTCCAGGAGGGCCTATGGAAAAGGAACTTGTGGAATTTATGGTCAGAAGCCTTGTCGATGAGCCCGATGAAGTGAGTGTGAATGTAATCGAGGGTGAGAAATCCACAATCCTCGAGCTTCATGTTGCTGAAGGTGATGTTGGTAAGGTGATAGGCAAGCAGGGTCGCATTGCAAAGGCGATAAGGACTATCCTTTCAGCTTCTGCAACCCGCGATGGCAAGCGTGCCGTTCTGGAGATTCTAGACTGATGGAAGAGCTTCTCTCTACCGCGACAATTGGAAAGACACATGGTGTCGATGGCTTTATCAGGATTTATTCGCTTTCTGGTGAATATGCTCATCTGAAAAAGCTCAGGACTGCAGTCGCAGTTCTTCCCGATGGTAAAGAGAAGCTTCTTACTGTCTCCGAGGTCCGTTCCCAAGGCGATTTATTCCTGATGAAATTTGCCGGATATGATAGTCCGGAAAGCGCAAGGCTTCTTTCAGGCTCTGTGCTTAAAGTGCATCGCTGCGATGCAAGAAAGCTCAAGAAAGGCGAATACTATGTTGCTGACCTTTTCGGTCTTGCTGTCACCTTCAAAGGAGAGAGAGTAGGGGTTGTTAAATCCGTTGCAGAAGGTGCACAGGCAATGCTTCTCGAAGTCGAGCATGATGGCAAGGTCTTCATGGTTCCGAACCTTCCGGTATTCGTTTCATCCCCGGACTTTGAAAAGGGGGAGATTGAGCTTCTGATGGGGGATCTTCTCGAATTATGAAGATTACTATCCTCACGCTCTTTCCGGAGATGGTGGAACCGTTCTTCCTTTCTTCGATAATGAAAAGGGCTGTTGAGAAGGGAATCATAGAATACTCAATCATCAATTTCCGTGATTTTGCAGAGGGCGTTCATAAAAAGGCCGATGATATACCATACGGCGGTGGTGCCGGCATGGTGCTTATGCCCGAGCCTATCTCAAAGGCCCTGGACTCAATAAATGCCAAAGGAAAAAGGATTGTATTCGCAACTCCATCAGGAAAACCCCTGACTGAGAAATATGCGGAGAATCTTGCGAAAGAGACAGAGCTTGTATTCATCTGCGGACATTATGAGGGTCTCGATCAGAGGGTTATCGATGAGTACGTGACAGATGAGATATCGATAGGGGACTACGTACTCTCATCGGGGGAAACATCGACAATTGTCATAATCGATGCGCTTTTCCGCCTGATAGACGGTGTCATTGCATCTGAAAGTCTGGAAGATGAGAGTTTTACATCGCATCTTCTTGAATATCCTCAGTATACAAGACCTTATAGGTATTGCACTAAATCCGTCCCCGATGTATTATTAACCGGTCATCATGGCCATATTACCCAATGGCGATGTGACACAAGGCTGGAGAAAACGATGCGAAACCGGCCTGATCTGCTCTCGAATGCCCCTCTCAGCATCGATGAGCGGAGAAGACTTCTGTCGATACTAGATCAGGATAAGAGGACTTGTCAGAGATGGATATTATCAGAGCTGTAGAAGCAAAGCAGATGAAAGAGAATGCCGAGAATTTCAGTATCGGCGACACAGTACGTGTTTCTTTCAAGATCGTTGAGGGAACAACTGAAAGAATCCAGGTGTTCGAAGGTATTGTAATCGCAAAGAACAATACAGGAATCAGAAGGACTTTCGTTGTCAGAAAGATCAGCTATGGTGTTGGTGTTGAGAGGATTTTCCCTCTTCATTCGCCAAGAATCGAGAAGATTGAGGTCGTAAGAAGAGGCCGCGTCAGAAGAGCAAAGCTTTACTACCTCCGCTCGCGTGTTGGAAAGGCAGCAAAGGTGCCAGAGCTTCTCATCAAGAAGAATGCGTAATGAAGGACGGCAGGATTACCTGCCGTTTATTTTTTTCACTCCAGATGGTAGAATCAGCGATATGTCGAACAGAAAGCCTTCAAAGCAGAAGGATAAGAAGAAAAAGAAGAAAGCTGGAATATCTGGTTTCTCTACGCTGAACCAGGTTGCAGGTGTCCCAAAGCCAAGGGAACACAGATCATCAATCCCTGTAGAAACACCGAAGACAATCACTGAGCCGCATCCTGTGTGTGCATACTGCGGCGAGGAGATTGAGAATATTGCGTCGGCTTTCATGATTTCCGATGGAAGTTATGCACATTTCGATTGTGTTCTTGATAGGCTCAAAGCGGAAGAGAATCCGAAAGAAGGCGAGATGATTTCATATATCGGATCTGGAAATTTCGCGCTGATCGGAAAGGATGAGAACGGTAAACCGATTATCCTTAAGAAGCTTCCATTTGAAAGTTCCGAGAATACGAAGACGATGAAGGATTACATCGCCTCCCTGAGGAAATGAGATGAGCAGAGCTATTTTCCCAGGATCTTTCGATCCTCCTACATTAGGACACATAAACATCATCAAAAGGGCCGCGGTCCTTTTCGATGAGCTTCATGTAGTTGTTGCTGACAATATCGCAAAGACATATCTCTTTACTCCTGAAGAGCGTGTAAATCTGATTAAGGCATCTGTACCGGAGTGCGATAATATCATATACAGTATCCATTCTGGCCTTACCGTTGAATATGCAAAGAAAAATGGCATTTCAATAATGATAAGAGGGGTAAGGGGCTCTGGAGATTTCTCCTATGAGTTCGAGATGGCAATGACAAATAAGCTGTTGTACCCGGATCTTGAAGTGCTTCTGATGCCTACCGATCCTAGATATTTCCTCATCAGGGCATCCCAGATAAAGGAACTTGCTGCATTCGGAGCTGATTTCTCATCGATGGTAACAGAACCTGTTCGGAAGGCTCTGGAAGAGAGATTTCCATCGAAAGGAGAATAATTCTTTTGGTCAGAAAGAGATGAAAATAAATACATTTTTTATTAACATTTTCTATTGACTAAAGTCTTGTTTTCCGGTTTAATACTTTTGGTTTTATGGAGAGGTTCCCGAGCGGTCAAAGGGGGCAGACTGTAAATCTGTTGGCTAAGCCTTCGAAGGTCCGAATCCTTCTCTCTCCAACCAAGCCATATACAAAAGCAGAAATGCAGAGTATATGGCTTTTTTTATTCATTGTCTTGCTGAGATTTTGTAGCATATTATTTTCTGCTTTTGTAAGCCATTCAAATGTAAAGAAGTCCCAAAATTCAAAGTGATACTTAGAGATTTTTAATATTTTTCAAACTATTGCTTTGTGATGTTGAAGTGAAAGCGACGAAGCGTGTATCCACAAGAGATCTAAGGAGTCTTAAGTCTCTTATGGAAGAGGGCTTGATGGAGAAATACATATTGGTATGAAGGGAAGATTATCCTCAGCTACTCGATAATGGAATACTCATTCTTCCTTATGCAGATTTCCTACAGCAGCTATGGGATGGTAAAATCCTCTGATTCTTCCAGAATTACATAATGGAGTAGTAATCAGAATTCAATACACGGATTTCATTTTCCAAGCAAATCTTCTCCATTAATAAGGACGATAGTACCATTGCTGTTATCTGCTAACATCCTAAGATTTTCTTTGAATCCAGATCTTGAGAGCAAGAAATAATATTTCTGTTCAGCTGAAGGGTAGGCTGTGAGACTCCTACGTACTAATTCATTATATTCAGAGAGGCCAACAGCCTCCGTTCTCCATTTTGATTCTCCCAAAAGCAGCTTTCCATCCGAGGTTAAAGCAACCATAGCAATTTCTTCATTCCGTTTTGTCGTGTAATCGGCGAATTCAACATTTCCTATTTCAGTAATCAGAAAGCCTGAATTAGATAGCACATATTTTCTGAAAGTATCCTCTATTCCTTTTTCTACAAATGATGATAAATCCGATAATGCCTTTAAGAATACTGACTTACCAGTTCCAAGCTCTATCATTTCCATAAAAGGATAGACATATTGATAAAGAAACTGGAAATATCTGTCTGCGAAAACCCACCCCTTGCTTATTCCGGAACCTGCAATCTTTGTTCTTTTCCGTACTATTCCAAGAGTATTCAGTTTTTGTAATGCCTGAGAAATGATGGATTTATTCTTTCCGCTTTCATCAGAAATCTTTGAAACATCATTTACTCCTGAAGCGATAAGACCAAGGATTGTGTCATAAAGATTTACACTCCTGAATTCCATCATAAGGTAGAGTCTTCCTTCAGTATAAAGCCGTCCACCAGGCAAGAAAAATTCATGCTTCAAAGCTTCTTTTAAATCTTTGTGTTCATTGATGAATGAAAGATAATATGGTATCCCTCCAGTTATTACATGAGCTGCCGATACATCATCGAAGGACCAGCCTTTCAGCATCTCGGCAGTATCCGAGATATTGAATGGTAGAAGTTTAATCTGAAATGTTCGTCTACCATAGACCGGACTTTTTATTCCAAGAAGATTGTTCTCCATGAAGTTTATATTCGATCCACAGAGAATCAGGAATAAACCAGTATCTTCAAAATCTTGATCAATAAAGCTCTGAAGTACACTGAGAAATGTTTCATCAGATTCCGCAAGATAGGAAATTTCATCAATCACCAATGCGATTCTTTCTTTCTCTGCATATTCTGCGATGACAGAAAAAGCTGTAGAAAATGAAGTGAAAGGCATAATCTCGGTTATTCCAAATAGCTCTTCACCTATGACTCGGGAAAATCTTCTTATATTAAAGTCCTTATCTTTAGTAGCCTGAAAATAGATTTTTCTTTTGCCATTGAGGAACTTGTGAATGAGATATGTCTTGCCAACTCTTCTACGGCCATAGATTACTCCAAATTCAAATTTGCCAGAGTTCCATCTACTCTCAAGGATTCCCAATTCATTTTGTCTGCCAATATGTTCCTTCATAGTATTTATGAATATATCAACAATCAAATATTGACAATCTTAATTTAAACAATCTTAAAATTGACAATATTAACTTAAACAAATTTGCCTAAAATCCAAAGTGAACACACCCTAAAATCTAAAGTGGAGGTATCCGAAAATCCAAAGTGATGAAGTTCTTTCAGATGTGGTATATCCGTTACGGAAGCAATCTAGAGAAGGAAAATTTAGGAAAAATAAATGTTGACTCGTATCAATATCGGGTTAGAATCAACTTAAGATGGCTACAAGAAAGGATGTTGCAGAACTTGCTAAAGTATCGCAGACGAGTGTTTCCTACTATCTGAACAATAGTGGGTACGTCAGCAAGGATGCAGCAAAGCGGATTCAGAAGGCAATAAAAGAGCTGAACTATAGACCGAACCAAGTCGCAAAAAGTCTCAAAACTGGAGATAATAGGCAGTTTGTATTCTTTTGCAATGAGATAAGGAATCCGTTTTAT
>CALXXO010000123.1 GCA_944392705.1 uncultured Spirochaetaceae bacterium | reverse complement strand
AAAAAAACAATTTGACTTCTCAGCACCCTTGCGATAATATGTAGAATGCGATTTAAGGACAAAGAGCAGGGATTTTTCCTTAGAAAAGCGGAGTTTGGAATTGGTTAAAGATTTAGTCCCCCGTATTCATTTCTACGATCAGGATTTTGTTGATATGTATGACAGGACCTGGGTATGGCTAGATGAAATCTGGCACCAGGGCGATAAGAATAGTGCTTTCCCTGAGGGTTTTTTCACTCATGATGACTCACAGACGATAAGCTTGTTCGATGCCTGTTTATCATCGCTTTTCCTGGTATATAGCAATCAGATATACAGCCCATACTCCATGATTGACTTCTTCTACTCGGTGCAGGGTGAGGATGGACAGATCGCGGAGTACTATGATATTGAGACAAAAAAAGCAATCTTCACGGAAGATAATCCGCTTGGAGTATCATTGCCGCTTCTCTCATATGTTGAATTTGTTTTCTTCCATAAAATAGGAAATAAGAAAAGGCTGAAGGATGTTGTTCCTATGCTTGAGAAGTATTTCCAGTGGATACAGACAAACTTCATGAAGCCAAATGGCCTGTACAGCGTTCCATACAGCGCGACACATATGGGAAATCTCCCGAGAGAAGGTGCTGAGTATACCGTTGATTACAATGCTTCCATTGCTGTCTTTGCTCTCTATATGTCATATATCGGTGATATCCTCAATGATAAGGAGCTTTCTTTCCGTTACAAGAGGATTTACTTCTCCGTTAAGACAAGAATCAACGGAATGATGTGGGACAGCGAGGACCAGTTCTATTACGATCTCGATAAGGATGAGAATAGAATCAGGAACAAGCATATTGGATGCTATATGACACTTCTCGCTGAGATTCCTAACGATGAGTATGCATCTTTCCTTATAGATAAGCTCAAGGATGAGAATGAGTTCGGAACGGAGAACCCATTCCCGTCGGTGCCTGTATCCTCGAAGTACTTCTCGAAAGATGGCAATGGGTATCAGGGGGGCGTTACATCCTTCTTCATCTATATGGTTGTTAAAGGCCTTATGAATTATGGTTCCTTTGTATTTGCAAGGGAATGCACGATAAGGCATATGTACTTCATTCTGGATACTCTCCATCCCGATGCGGAGAAGCAGGGCGATACCTGGGAAATCTATAAACCGCAGACGGAAGGCGCAGCACTGGTTCCGGAGGGAATGGAGAACAAGAAACGGTATCTTCCAATGCTCGGACTTGTATCTATTACGCTGATGATTGAGAATATAATCGGTCTTGAGATATCTCTTCCGAGGAAGACTGTTAACTGGACGATGCAGTCGTTGGAGGAGATGGGTATAGAGGATCTCTCGCTCAAGAAAAACAGCATCACGATACTTTCGAACAAGAATGTAAGGGGCTGGGAGATAAGGCTTGAGTCGGAGAAGCTCTACTACTTCACAATCCACATTCTCGAGGATGATAAGAAGAAGACATTGCCGATTCCTTCCGGAAAATGCTCTATGCTTATCGACAAGCTATAACAGAAACGAAACATTGTTTCGTTTTTCCTTGAAAGACTGGAAAAGCCGATGTAGACTTCTATTGTCGGCTGAATGAATAGAGGAGGCAGAAAATGGATATGAAAGATTTTTCCCTTGAAGGAAAGGTCGCATGGGTAACAGGTGCATCCTATGGAATCGGATTCGCAATCGCATCAGCTTTCCATGCAGCAGGAGCTAAGATAGCTTTCAATGATATCAATCAGGATCTTGTGAACAAGGGACTTGCTTCTTATAAGGAAGTTGGTATCGAAGCAAATGGATATGTATGTGATGTTACCGATGAAGCACAGGTACAGGCAACAACAGAGCAGATCATCAAGGATCTTGGTAAAATCGATATCCTCGTAAATAATGCTGGAATCATCAAGAGAATCCCTATGACTGAGATGAGCGCTGCAGATTTCCGCAAGGTCGTTGATGTTGACCTCAACGCTCCGTTCATTGTCTCCAAGGCTGTTATTCCAGGAATGATCAAGCAGGGACATGGAAAGATTATCAACATCTGTTCTATGATGTCCGAGCTCGGAAGAGAGACAGTAAGCGCTTATGCAGCAGCAAAGGGCGGTCTCAAGATGCTTACAAGGAACATTGCATCCGAGTATGGTGAGTACAACATTCAGTGCAATGGTATTGGACCTGGATACATCGAGACTCCGCAGACAGCACCTCTCAGAGTGCCTGGAAATCCATTCAATGAGTTCATTCTCGCAAAGACACCTGCTCACAGATGGGGAAAGACAGAGGATCTTCAGGGACCAGCAGTATTCCTTGCATCCGATGCTTCCAACTTCGTGAACGGTCATGTTCTTTATGTAGATGGTGGTATCCTTGCTTATATCGGCAAGCAGCCACAGTAATAGTCCAATCGGATTGTTCAGAGCCAGGGGAAATCCCTGGCTTTTTCACTAAAAGGGGATTTTCGAATGGAAAAAGCAAGAATTTGCATAATTGGCGGAGGTTCAAGGCTCTGGGCCATTCAGTTCATAAAGGACCTGACACTACAGAATAGGCTTGGTGCCGATGTTGTTCTCTATGATATAGACATGAAGGCGGCTGAAAGAAACAAGGAAGTTGCAGATAGGATTTTCAGAATCAATGGAAAATCGTCTGTGATGACAGTATCGGTCGCAACTACGCTTCCGGAAGGCCTTCGCGGAGCGGATTTCGTAATAATTGCTATTGAACCGGGAGTCATTGGTATCAGAAAGTATGACCTGGAACTGCCGGAAGAGTATGGGATTCTGCAGTCAGTTGGCGATACAACAGGTCCTGGTGGGATAATGAGAGCAAGAAGGGCGCTTCCCCTCTTCTTCGATTTCGCCAGAGAGATTGAACGCAATGCCCCGGATGCCTGGGTTATAAACTATACAAATCCACTGACGCTCTGCACCGCGGCTCTGTATAAGGCATTCCCTGGAATAAAAGCGCTTGGTTGCTGCCATGAGGTCTTCCATCTTGAGACTTTCATAGCTGAATTCACTGCAAAGCGCCTTTCCATCCCTGTCCCGGACAGAAGGGAGATTAATGTTGATGTTACAGGTCTCAATCATTTCACGTTCATAACAAAGGCTCTCTATAAGGGAGAGGATCAGATACCTTATCTGAAAGATCATGTCATGTCTCCTTCCTCCTTCCCCAACCTCCTTGAGAAGGGAAAGAGCAGGGTAGAGAATGGTAAATGGTTTGAATGCGATCATCTTGTCGCGCTGAAATTCCTCCGTGATTTCGGTACTCTTGGCGCAGCTGGAGACAGGCATCTTGCAGAGTTTGTCCCGTTTTTCCTCAAGAGCGATGAAGATGCCTGGCGCTATGGATTTGTACGTACACCATTCTCATATAGGGAAGAGGAAGACAAGAGGAAGAAAAATCATGTTTATTCCGATGAAGAGCTTGTTGCAGCTCCATCCGATGAGGAAGGCGTTGATATCCTTCTCTCGCTTGCGGGAGAGCGTACGCTCAAGACAAATGTTAATATCCCTAACTCCGGACAGGTTGGTTATCTTGGGCACGGTCATATAGTCGAAAGCAATGGATATATATCATCCAATTCGATAGTGCCTATAATCTCAACACCTCCATCGCTTTCAATACAGGCTATGATAGAACGAGTCGAGAAGGAACAGGATCTTGTGCTTGAAGCAATCTGGAAAGGAGATGAAGAGCTTCTTTTCCAGGCATTTATCCTGGATCCTCTTGTCGATCTTTCTGTTGATGAAGCCCACGATCTATTCACAAGGATGATGGATGCCTGTTATCTGAGGTACTGATTGAAGAAACTGAATGCGCTTTTTGTTGTAATTATATTGTTGCTTTCTTCCTGTCGCTCCGATGATGGGACGATGCTGTCTGTAGCAGTTGCTCAGGAACCTCCTACACTGGATGTAATGGTCAATTCCTCTGTTTCCGGAAGGAATATAGTGGTAGGCAATGTCTATGAGAGGTTCCTTGTGCTGGATGAGAATGGAGACATTCTTCCATGGCTTGCTTCTGGCTATGAGCTTTCGGAAGATGGACATACCTTTTGGCTGAGTATCAGGGAGAATGTCTTCTTTCACGACGGCACGAAGCTTGAGCTTTCAGATGCCATTGCTTCTCTAAACAGATGGATCGGTGTATATGGGAATGCTGGTAAGCTGACAGCAGGGGCTTTCTTCACAGAGGAGGATGGGCGCCTTGTGATGCGTTCATCGGCGTCGCTGGCGCTTCTTCCTCTTATGCTATCCTCCTCCCCTCAGGCTGCTGTCGCATTCCAGAAAGAAGCTATTGATAACGAGACAGATAATGGCCTTGTCGCCTCAAGTCCTGGTACAGGGCCTTATAAGATAATTGAATGGATTCCTGGCGCTTATATCGATCTCTCTCTGAGTGGAGATTACTGGGGTGAAAAGCCTGTTATCGAGGATATAAGATACAATTTCGTACAGGACCCTGTGACAAGGCGCATGGGACTTGAGAGTGGCCAGTATGATTTCATTGATACAGTGCTGTCAGATGATATCCCTGCGCTTTCCGAGAACGACTCTATAACGCTCCATCAAGGAGGGGAGACAGGGTCAATTGTCCTGGTTATGAACAAACGAGAGGGAATCGGGATGGATAATGATTTCAGGAAAGCTGTTTCGCTGTTGATTGACAGGGAGGAGCTAATGAGATCGTGTTATGGTGATTATGGCTATTCCCTCCATTCCGATTACATGGAAGAAGGCGAAGGCTGGAGTGTTGATCCTTCTCTCGATCCATATGGCAGACATGATTCAGAAAAAGCTGTGGCTATGCTTGCTTCTTCGAAATACAACGGAGAGAAGATTAGAATCTTGTCCTCGAATCTCTCCAATCTCGATAAGATAGCAATTACCCTTTCTTTCCAGCTCGAGGAAGCCGGTATCGATACAGAGATAATCATCCTTGACTGGGCATCATTCAGCGCTGCCCGCTATGATTCATCCTCTTGGGATATCTACGTATCTGCGACATCCAGGGTTGTTCTTCCCATAGAGAAAGGCTATCTTTTCAGCACCAGTGCCGGTGGCTTCGATGATGTTGAGTCTGAGGACCTTATAGAACAGGTCTCAGCATCTCCGACACTCGATGAAGCGAAGGACAGATGGATGGCCGCACAGCTAAGGCTTTGGGAGTATATTCCTGTAATCGTTCCCGGGCATTATTCCACTGTTTATGCTTCATCCTCTGCTCTGCAGGAAATTGGTTTCTCTGATGGCTATGACTTCAGGAAGGCCAGTTTTGAATAAGGAGATGGTTTCTTGTCCTCTGTTCGTTCCGCGATGGTGAAAAGAATTCTGACTATACCGCTGACAATGTTCATTGTCTCGGTCATAGTCTTTTCCGCTATCTCATTTTCAGCAGGAGATAGCTCATCATACATCCTCTCAGATGATGCGACGGCTGCGGAGAGGGACAGATACAGGGAGATAAGTGGTCTTGATGAACCTTTCTATAGCCGTTATCTGGGGTTTCTTTCATCGTTCATAAGAGGGGATTGGGGGCTTACTGCAGGGGGAACTGCGATAAAAGAGGTCATTGTTTCACACATCCCTGTGACACTTGCCGTGTCCATTCTGGCACTGGTTATGTCTCTGGTTATTGCGCTGCCGGTATCGTATCTGACGCTAAAACGAGGGACAGTTAGAAGCGCTGCAGCAACGGCTTTTTCCATTGTAGTATCATCGCTACCGGTCTTCCTCGTGTCAATCTTCCTTGTGCTCATATTCTCCGTCCGCCTTGGCATATTCCCTGTTGCAGGGTACGTGCCGCCAGAGTATGGATTTCTGCTCCATATCGGATCGATATTCCTTCCATCTTTATCGCTTGCCTTGCTTCATTCCTCCCTCCTGATAATGATGTTCAGGAATTCTCTCCGGGAGAATATGGAGAAGCCATTTTCAAGGACTTATGAAGCGCTTGGAATGAAGAGGTGGAAGATTGCTTTGAAAGGTGCTACAAAACCATCTCTTCCGCTGCTTTTCATTCTTATAGGGGAGTCTGCGGCAGCTTTTCTCGGAGGTTCTGCTGCGGTTGAATCTGTCTTTGC
>CALXXO010000122.1 GCA_944392705.1 uncultured Spirochaetaceae bacterium | reverse complement strand
ACCCATCATCAACTTCGCTCTTCTCATCGATGAGACGGAAGATTCTCTCTGCACCTGCCAGTGCCATGATGATTGCATTGGACTGCTGGGCTATCTGGGCAAATGGCTGATTGAAGCTTCTTGTCATCTGAAGGAATGTGGCGAGAGTCCCGAGGGTCAGCGGGAAGATTCCAGAAATCCCGATAAGGCCGCCAATGAGAGCTGTTAGAACATAGTGGATGTTTCCGATGTTGCCCATTATAGGCATCATGACATTGGAGTATTTGTTTGCATTCGTAGCACTCTGGCAGAGCCTTTCGTTCAGCCTGTCAAAGCCTTCTTCTGTTTCCCTCTCATGGCAGAATACCTTTATGACCTTCTGTCCGCCGAACATCTCCTCTATATATGCGTTCACTGCACCTATGTCTTTCTGCTGTGCGACGAAGTTCTTGCCGCTCTGTCCTCCGACGACTTTGGCGACAATGAGCATTGCCGCGACTGCGACAAGCGTAAGCACTGTCAGCGGAAGGGAAAGAGTTACCATGACGATGAATACCGTTATGACGGATACAAGGCATGAGAGCGTCTGGGGGATGCTCTGTGAAATCATCTGTCTCAGGGTATCTGTATCGTTTGTATAGAGACTCATCAGGTCTCCGTGCTTGTGAGTGTCGAAGAATCTGATAGGAAGAGTCTGCATATGGCAGAACATCTCATCTCTCACTCTCTTCAGAACTCCCTGTCCGATGTTTACCATCAGCCTGTTGTAGATATATGTACATACAACGCCGATACAGTAGATACAGGCGAAGAATATGACCATATAGACAAGGCGTGTGAAATCAGGGTTTTCCTGCCCGATAAGCGGAGTGATGAAGTCATCGATAAGATAGAGGAGGAACAGCGGTCCAGCCATACCTGCGATGGCGCTTATTATGATTGTCACAAGGACAAAGAAGAACTGTAGCTTGTATGTGCTTGCGACATAGCGCATAAGTCTCAGCGACGTTTTTAGATACTGTGTGCCTGATTTCTGCTTCATTCGTTCTTTCCTCCATTAACCTGTGACTCGTAGACTTCCCTGTAGATTTTGTTGGTCTTCATGAGGTTCTCCGGGGTATCGAAAGCATCGATTCTGCCACCATCCATAACAATTACCTTGTCGGCATCCTCGACAGAGGAAATCCTCTGCGCGATGATGATCTTCGTTGTATTCGGGATATCCTCCCTGAAAGCTTTCCTGATCATCGCATCTGTTTTGGTATCAACAGCGCTTGTGGAATCATCGAGGATGAGTATCTTCGGGTTTCTGAGGAGCGCGCGGGCGATACAGAGTCTCTGCTTCTGTCCACCTGACACATTCGTTCCTCCCTGCTCGATGTAGGTATCATATCCATCTGGGAATGCTGATACGAACTCATCTGCCTGACTGAGAATGCAGGCCTTCTTTATCTCTTCATCCGTAGCGTTTGGATTTCCCCATCTGAGGTTCTCCTTGATTGTTCCAGAGAAGAGAGTGTTCTTCTGAAGCACCATTGCGACCTGGCTTCTTATGGCATCTAAGCCATATTCCCTGACATCTATTCCTCCGACTTTCACTGATCCTGTTGTGGCATCATAGAGACGGGGGATCAGCTGGACAAGCGTTGATTTAGCGCTTCCAGTACTTCCGATTATGCCTATTGTCTCGCCGCTCTTTATATGTATTGAGATATCATGGAGAGAGCACTTATTGCTGTCTCCGGAGTAGCTGAAATTGACATTGTCGAAATCGATGGAGCCATCTTTCACAACCTCTACAGGATTTTCAGGATCTTTCAGGCTGCTTTCTTCTGTCAGAACCTCCACGATTCTTCTTGCAGACGATGCAGCGATTATGATCATGACGAAGACCATCGACAGCATCATGAGGGAGGAGAGTATCTGGGTTGCGTAGACAATCATGCTCATTAGCTGTCCTGTTGTCATCTCCTCCTGGACGATTAGTTCCCCTGCAAGCCATGAGATGAGGAGAATCGACACATACATGGTGAACTGCATCAAAGGAGCATTCCATGCAACTATTTTCTCCGCATTAACGAATCTGTCGAATACCTGCTTCGAGATCTTCTTGAAAATAGAGATTTCATAGTCTTCCCTTACGTAGGATTTCACAGTGCGTATTGCAGTTACATCTTCCCTGACGACTCCATTCAGAAAGTCATATGTCCTGAACACCTTCTCGAAATGTGGGTGGGCTTTTATCGCGATGAAGAACAGTCCGAATCCAAGGATTGGGATCGCACAGAAGAATATCATTGAGAGTTCCCTGTTGATTCCAACAGCCATCACCAGAGCAAAAATCAGCATCACAGGTCCTCTGATAAGAATCCTGATTATCATCTGGTATGCATTCTGGACATTCGTCACATCGGTCGTGAGCCTTGTCACGAGACTTTCAGGAGAGAATTTATCGATATTGGAGAAGGAGAACCCCTGAATGCGGTAAAACATATCCTTCCTGAGGTTCTTCGCGAACCCTGCAGATGCCTTTGCAGCATATTTGCCGGAAAGGGCTCCGCATATCAGCGAGAGAACAGCAGCAACTGTGAGCGTAAGTCCCATTCTTATGGTGAATGGCATATCCGCGTTTGCTAATCCTATGTCGATTATCCCAGCCATGAAGAATGGGATAAGGACTTCAAGAATCACCTCCAGCGTTACGAAGAGGGGAGTGAGGATTGAGTCCTTCTTATACTCCCGGATCGAAGCCATGAGTGTTTTTATCATCCGTTTTCCTCCAGTTTATCCAAGTCAGTAGTCGATGAGAGGTTCTCAAGCATCTTTTCCGCTGTCAGGCAGAACAGTCTGAGATCCTCTTCCGGAATTCCATAGGTTATGTCTCGTTCGAAATTCTCCAGATGGGATAGCACTTCGTTCTTTGCGGAGAGACTTTTCTCCGTCGGGATTATCCGCTTTCTTCTCGCATCCCCATCTTCGTGTACTCTCACGATAAGGCCGTTTCGTTCCATCTTCTTCAATAGCTCTGTCGCAGTCGGTGGCCTGAGGAAGAATTCTTCCTCGATATCCTTCTGTAACATCGGCTTTGGAGCACAGAGGAGTATGGAGAGGATTTTGAGCTCGGTACCAGTGCATTCAAGCCCTGCAGTATCCTTCCATAGCCTTCTTCTCATGAGATTGTACAGACGACCGATATACCTTCCGATATGTCTGTTTTCTGTCATTTCAGATGTGTATCCTTAGTTTCCTAAGTGTATTTAGGGATTTTGGAAAATATTGTCAATATGATTTCAGTAAAGATTTTGTGATGAAAAATGAGTAAAAACGGCAGTCATTGCCTGCCGCTGTCTCAGAACATTTCGTTATGGATCCAGCCAATTACCTTCCCGAGTATTCTCACTCCATCGGTATCTGCATCGACTGTTCTGACAGGATAATTCCGGTTCTCGCTTATTATCGTGAGCTTGTTCTGCCCTCCATCGAATGACAGGCGCTTCACCATGATATCGCCGGCAAAGGCAATCACGTAGATTCCTTCCCCTTTGATCATTCCCTTGGAAAAGAAGACATAATCACCAGGGTAGATATTTGCATCTATCATGCTGTCTCCTTTGACCTCCGCGCTCACGAGTGTGGATTTATCGTGCACTCCTCTCGCCATCGATTCCGGAATCTGTATCCGTTTCAGTGTTATGCTGTCGTCGGAAAGGAAGTCCTCGCCATAACCTGCAGATATCTTCTGGGAAATGAAAGGTACGGAAATGAATCCTGGAGCCTGCTCTTCTTCATCCTGCAAAGGCTGTTTCCATCCAAGTATATCCCAAGGTTCTGCATCCAGGACCTTTGCAATTTCAAGGAGCTTTGAATAGGGGATGTTCTCAATTTTCCCCGTCTCGTATTTGAATATCGTCTGCTTGGTTGTTCCTATCGCGTTTCCAAGCTCTTCCTGAGTCATCTTCTTCCGTTCCCGGAGTTCCCTGATTCTGTCGCCTAATGTGCTCATAAAGTAACCTTTTGAGTTATCATAGCAAAGGATTGATTGTTTTGGAAGCAGAAATTTTTCTATTCAGGAGTATGAAAGACGGGATTGTAGCCAATAGTGCAATTGATGCGCATATGAAGAATATCATCTGTATTCCAAGTATGTCTGCAATGATTCCGAAAAGCAGAGGAGCTACAGTATTGGCGACACTCGTGCAGAGTGAGTTGATGCTGTAAGCGGCTTCGAATTCATTTCTGCTGACTGATTCGGCAATCATCGTGCTGGTTATTGGGACTGTTCCTTTTGTAAAGAATCCGAGGATTAGAGCAAGAATGGAAATCAGAAGGATTGATGGAGAAATGGAAAGAAAGACAAGGGACAATGCTATGCAGAGCTCACAGCCAATGAACAGCTTTTCCTGCATTATTCTATCCGTAAGCCTTCCCATGATGACTTTTCCTGATAGGTTTCCTACGAAATATAAAGCAGTGAAAGGTCCTATGAATGTTTCATCTATTCCTCTGAAAGCCAGAAGGAATGGCAGGAAAATAAAGAGAGATGCGTTTGCAAAAGCATCCAGGGTGCTCGATATATTTGCGAGGGAAAATGTACTGTTTTTCAGAATTGAGAAATCCGCTTTTTTCTTTTCCTTTTCTGGCGTTCCGATGCTTTCTGTTTCTTTCCTTGATGTAAATAGGCAGAACAGGAAGAGTATTACAGAAATTACACCGTAGGAAATCGATGCTGTCCTCCATGTTGTCAAACCGATTACAAATGTTATGGCCGCAGCGAATGCTATTCTCCCGATATCACCAGTTGCTGCAAATAATCCCATGGCTTTCCCGATATTCGAGGACTCAGAGGATTTTGCCACAGCGGAGAATGCAACAGGGTGAAAGATTCCGAATGCTATACTCCCCAGAATGAAAGAAAGGATTACAGTTGCAACACCTGTGGAAATCCCGAGAATAAGGAAGCCCAGGCTATATACGATGACAGCCAGACGCAGTATACGCAGTGTTCCAGCTTTTGCTGCTGCAGCACCTGCAGGGATTGCAAGGATTATCCCGGAAAAGCTCAGAAGGGAACCTAGAAACCCTACAATGCTCATTGAGAAGCCGAATTCCTTCGATGCAAAGGGCAGTATAAGCGGCATTGCAGCCAGATATCCATCGTTAAATAAATGCAGTA
Source organism: uncultured Spirochaetaceae bacterium (assembly GCA_944392705.1). Taxonomy (GTDB): domain Bacteria; phylum Spirochaetota; class Spirochaetia; order Sphaerochaetales; family Sphaerochaetaceae; genus Ornithospirochaeta. The sequence continues at coordinate 1,000 of CALXXO010000122.1, read as the reverse complement.
TCGGTAAAAGCATAATCCTTCCCCCTTGGATATATTTTCAGAGAATTGGAGGAAATACAAGCAAACAGTGTTAAGATAATCCCATGATGGATTTTGATGGGAAGTACTTCAAGCGAGGATTTATTGCAGGTATTCTTCTCCCTCTGCTTGCAGCTCTGTTCCTGTGGCTGTTGTTTTCTTTCTGATTATCGTTTAGCTAGCGAATACTTTTTAGCAATAATTAGAGATTAGATTTTATTCTAAAATGAGAGAGCCCGAGTTTAACGAGCCCTCCACTTTTTTGATTACATGGTCTTATTCAGCTTGTACTGTATACCATGAATTGGTTCCATCGGATTCAGGTCCTGTTATTTCATAACCTGCTGCAAGATCTTCTGCTCGGATTCCCGATGTTCCATTCTGTTTTCCTGTTCCGAATGTTCCACCGCTTACAACCAATGTGCCTTTACCATAAACCACGCCGTCATCATTATATTCTCCAGCACAGCTGACGGTATCACACATTTTGCTGTAGAACGTTCCTCCTGTTACATCTACGGCTGCGGCAGCTCCCATTCCTCCATCAGCATTGTTTCCGACACTCAATCCACGGCCTGAAGAACCTTCTGTGTAATAGTTTCCACCTGATACCGTAATCTTGTTTACCTCGCCAGTTTCTCCTGCGATGTACAGTCCATGCCAGAATTCGTTATCTGCAAGATTTTCATGATTATGAGAAGGATCGGTTACATTCAAATCGTAGAAAGCAGCAAGTTCTTTTTCGATATCTGCATTGATTTTTCCAATATTGGTGAAGATATCATGAGCTAATCTGGTTGTTGCTCCGTCGATTTCACCGCGACCCCTGTTCTGGGCAAGGGCTCCCTGAATTCCATAATATGTTCCACCTGTGATGTGTGTTGTACCTGCTCCTGTTACGGCATATGCAAATCCTGTTTTCAATTTATTGCTTGCAATTGATACAAAGGTACCACCATTGATGTTCATATCACCTGTGCAG
>CALXXO010000121.1 GCA_944392705.1 uncultured Spirochaetaceae bacterium | reverse complement strand
CTGCCTTTGACAAGCTCCTCGATATCAATCTCCATCTCCTCCCCATCCCTGATGACGACAGCCTTCTTCGGAGCGAGATCCATCAGCTTCGTTATCGCTTCAGAGGTACGTCCCTTTGCTCTCGCTTCGAGGGTTTTCCCGAGCGTTATCAGGGTAAGGATCATTCCAGCGGATTCAAAATAAAGGTCCATCGCGAATGCATGGGCAGTTGCAAGGTCGCCACGACCAAGGCTGAATGCAATCTTATACATCGCATACAGACCATAAACGATTGCGGCACTTGACCCCATAGCAATCAGGGAATCCATGTTTGGGGAAAACGCAACAAGGCTCTTGAACCCTCCTATGAAGAATTTCCTGTTTATGAATGCGATTGGAATCACAAGAAGAAAGAGAGTCAGGGCAAATGCCATGGAATTCTCAGCCCCAAGCAGAAATGCAGGAAGCGGCCACCCCATCATATGGCCCATCGATATATAGAAAAGAGGGATTGTGAATACAAGAGATGCAGCAAGACGTTTCTTCATCTTCGCATACTCTTCCTTCGCTATATCCCTATGTTCTGCTTTATCCTTTTTGTCAGCTTTCTCGCCTTCATTTCTGGGGATTGCCCCATAACCGGCGTGCTCGACAGCTTCAACTATCCCGGACTCGGATATGGCGCTCTCATCAAACTCAACCTCCATGCTGTTCTTGAGGAGATTTACATTGACGCTTTTGACCCCATCCAACTTCCCTACGCTCTTCTCAACACGGACCTGGCAGGCCGCACAGCTCATCCCTGTTACATCGAAGCATTCCTTCATATTTACTCCTAGACCCCACCGGGGTGGGGTGTTAGTTGAAATATACTATTAAAAGCGAAGAAATGCAATGCAAAAGCTGCACAAAGGCAGCTTTTACACTGTTCCATCGGTTATGGAAGGGGCTTTGGATGGATCGAATGAAGTAAGATACATCAAAGTATAAACGGATTGTGAGAGGGAAATCCGTTCTGTGATTATCCCAATCTCATCCTGAAGGACTGTAAGCTCAGCCTGAACAACATCGCTTTGGGAAGAGGAGCCAACAGAAAGTGCATTCCTCTCCTTCTCCGCTTTCATCTCATCGAGCTTCTTCTGCATCTCCTGGACCTTGATCTTTCCAGAGGAAAGCATTGCAGAGGAATACGAAGAGGAGACATTCTCCTCGATTGCTCTAATGGCGCTCTGACGATCTATGGATGCGGAGATTATCTCGCTATCGGCCCTCTTGATATCATTGAGCTTCTTGCCGCCATCCCACAGTGTTGTCGAGAGAGCGAGAGTTATATTGACTCCCCACGTGTCACTGTCCCTCCAGTTAGAATCGATTGTTCCTCCATAGGATGCAGAGACCTGCAGTGCTATATCCGGCTTACCATAGATGCTTCCTGATGCAATCTTCCTGGTATACTCCTGGACATTCTCCATACCATCAAGCATCTGGAGCGTCAGGCGGGAAGGATCTGTTGCCATAGCTCGCAATTCTTCCTCTGTATATGAAAGGATGACCGAAGCTGCATTCCAGTCCGGAGTATATTCGATATCCTCCATAGTAAGGTCATGAAGACCGGTGAGCGTACGAAGCCCCTCAAGGACTGATGAATACTGATTCTCTATCTCCGCTCTGGAAATACTCACCTGCTCCTTCTGGATCCTTGCATCGAGAACATCCTCCTCCAGGAGCAAGCCATTCTCCTCTGCACTCTCGGCTATCGAGATGAGCTCATTGGCTTTCATCTCCACCTCATCCAGCAGCGGCATAATCTCTTCCATATAATAGAGCGCATCGAGACGGGAACGGAGCTCTGCGATAAGCTGATTCTCCTTATCGCTTCTCTCCATGCTCCTCAATCCCTCCACAGTCTGGAAGAGCTTGACAGCGTTGGATAGCTTGCCCCAGGTGAAAATAGGCTGAGTGAGCGTCAGCTGTCCCTGCACCCTGTTGTTTCCCATATCCATTGAAACATCTATCGGATCTGTCCATATGGAACCAACGATATCTGGAAGTCCTTTTATGTCATTGGGGCTGACAGTAATCGGACCAAGCGATGGATTGGCCATATACGTTCCAGTAACAAGCAGATCAATCGTAGGAGTGTATCCACCTTTCGCGTCGGCTGTATCAAGGCGGGCTTTCGCAATTTCCTGATCGGATTTAAGGAGATCCGCATTGCCCTCTTCCATCGCTGCAATGAGGGAATCGAGGGTGTATTTCGCCCCATCTTCCGCCCATGCAGGGAGGATAAGGAAGATAAGAAGTATTATCGAGATTGCTTTCCTCATACTCATTCGCCCTGATCAATCTGATACATCCTTACGACAGGATTGTTCGTAGTGCTTCCCGAATTGATTCTCCATTCATTCTCGCCTGCGTAGAACAATCCATCCTCCTCGACAGCAGCTATGAGATAGACGTATGTACTGTCATAGTCCTCGCCGAAGGCAGGCGATGATGAATTCCACCTGATTGTTAAAGTCGCGGCAGTTCCTCCTGAGCTCTCTAAACCGGGGATTATCGAATCGGCGCCGGAAGCATAGATTGCAACTCTCTTGTCCAAGCATCCATCAGGATAGTAGGAGTAGAGGAAATCATCGAAATCCCCGGCTTCTGCCTCCTTTGCCTTCTCGACAATAGCGTTATACGCCGAATCACGGCTGGATTTATCAGTGAAGCCAAAGACATATACATCTGAGTCAAACGATGCCGCATCCATGTCAGGTGCAGTCACGCCAACTGTAACATTTGAACTGAAAACGAAGCTGCATCCGGCCAATACCAGCAGCAATGCTGCTGCAGCAAAATATCCTATAGTTTTTCTCATACTTCTGTTTCCTCCTTGCTTTCCTTTTTCCAGCCGTATGCTTTCCTTATCTTGTGACGTTCAAGGATGAAATAGAACGTTGGCATAAGGAAGAGTGTGATGAATGTACTTGTCGTAAGGCCCCCCATGATAACCTGTCCAAGCGGTGCGTATATCTCGGAGCCCTCTCCTTTCGCGAAGGCCATAGGTATGACACCAAGGATTGTGGTCAGGGAACTCATCAGGATAGGACGGAGCCTTGTTGCGGTTCCTTTCCTGATATTATCGAAGAGCATCTCCATCTCCGAGCTGTAGGATAGCTTTCCAAGAAGCTTCTCACCTGCCTTGAGCTTTATCGAAAGGCGTTCAGCTTCCTTGGACCTCGACTCATCCTCGAGCTGGTTGATGTAGTCAACTAGGATGATACCATTGTTTACAAGCATACCGCCGAGCGTAACAACGCCCAGAAGCGAGACCATGCTCATCGAGGAGCCGAAGACTGCGAGGGAAAGGACAACACCTATTACGCAGAAAGGCACTGTAAGCATTATCAAGAGTGGCTGATCGAATCTCTCATATATGAGGACGATTACCATATAAACCAGGAACAGGGATATGATAAGCGCCTGCATCAATGGTCCCATGGAGTCTCCGATAAGCTCATCTATTCCGCCGACGTCGGTAGAAACACCGTCTGGAAGCGGATGGGAAGCGATATAATCATTGACCCTCTCGCCGATTTCCGTCGTGGATTCGGAGGTTATCTGGGCGCTGACTGTGAGTGCAACAGCCCTGTCAGTATGGCTAATCGAAGAGACCTCTGTCTCCATCACGAGGTCAGCAACGGCATCCATAGAGACGCGGGACCCTGCCTGAGTATTGATCACAAGGCGCTCAAGCATCTCCTGTGAAACCGGTACATCCGCGGCATCGGACGATATGTGGATGTTGTATCTTGAATCGGTATCGGGATCGAGGTATATGCCTGTATCCATGCCATTGAAAAGTATTGCAGTAGTCATTGCCGCTTCATAGCTTGTGATACCGAGCGACGAGAGATACTCATAGCTTGCATCCATGACAGCCGCGGTGGAATCATAGGAACTGGAAAGCGACACAGAGACAACCTCAGGATCCGAGATGAGGAATTCCTCAAGGCCCTCAGCATACTCATAAAGGACATCTTCATCCTCGCCTATAAGCGTAAGTCCATAGCCGCCACCCCCAGACATATAGCCGACGAGATAATCGAAACCACCATTCTTGACAGTAACATCGGCATCCGGAATCGATGCGGAGAGCTGATACTGCATCTCGAGGATTATCTCGTGGATATCCCTGTCCCTTTCAGCGACAGGGACAAGGACTACGTGCATTCCTCCCTGATTAGCCGCATTCGACACAGTCAGTGCATCGACTGATTTGCCGGAATAGACGACAGCGGTCTCAACCTCTGGGACATTCTCCATCAGTATGCGCTCAGCTTCGTCCATGGCTTCCTTCGTATCCTCAAGAGTATATCCGGTAGGAAATTCCATCGAGACATAGAAATCATTGTTATCAGTAGAAGGTATGAACGAGATATTAAGGCTTGTCAGCGAGTAGAGGGTAATCGCAAAGACAAGTATTGCTATCACGATGATGAATGGGGAATGGTTCATGCAGAAACCAAGCGCCTTTCCATAGCCTTCCTCCACTCTCCACAGTCCTTTTACTGCGAAACTGTCCTTCTTCTTGAGCCTTACGCCATCGTCCTTCAGGAAATGCTTCAGAAGGTACGGCATATAGAACATCGCAACGACAAGCGATGATCCGATTGCGAACATGAATGTAAGGGAAATATCGTGGAGGATATCTCCGACAAGACCTGAAAGAAGGACGACAGGGATGAATACGACAACTGTAGTCAGGTTCGATCCTATGACGGACTTGTCGACAACACCTGTACCTTTATAGATCGACTCAACGACCGTGTAACGTCCTTTCCCATTTTCATCCGTATCCTGGTAATACCTGTAGATCTGATCGAGAACAACAATCGAAGCATCGACAATCGATCCAAGCGAAACGACTATACCGGAAATCGAGAGGATGTTGATTGTTATTCCAGCGACCTTCATGACGATGAAGGTGAAGAAGCACGAAAGAGGAATCGAAAGGCCGATTGCGAGAGTTGCCTTGGCATCGTTGAGGAAGAGGAAGATTATCAGGACGGCAATCAGGATTCCGAGTATTCCTGATTCTATTGCATTCTTCAGCGATGAAATGACCAGCTGGCTGTCATCTTTTATCATATGGTAGGTGACAGCACCGTTTGTCTCCGCTTCGGACTCCCGGAGGATTTCCTTGACTGAGTTAGTTATCTGGACTGTATTGCCGTCGGCCCTCTTGGAAACATCGACAACGATTATGTCCTTTCCGCCGGATGTGACGTAGTAATCCTCTCCCTGATAGCTCAGACCTATGTCAGCAACATCGGAAAGCCTAATTATCTCTCCCGATTCCGTTGCTCCGACAGGGAGGGCTTTTATGTCATCAAGGCTCTCATACCTTCCGTCATAACGAAGGTCAATCCTCCGCCCCTCAGCCACAGCTGTCGAGAGCGGCATCGATATATCGGAGAATGAGAGAATCTGGTAAACAGTGAGAGGAGATATTCCCCTTGCATTGAGGTCATCCATCCTCAGCTTTATCGAGACCTCAGGCTCAACGGAGCCGCTTACGCTGATTGTCGATACACCGGGAATTCTTGTCAGCTGAGGTCTGAGCGTATCGTTTATATACTCGCTGAGCGCTGCTGTATCCCCCGTTGATTCAACTGAGAATGATACGATAGGAAGCATTGTTGCTCCTCCGATTAGCGCTGTAGGTTCCCCCGCAAGCCCATCGGGAAGCTCATCCATCAGCTGTGATATCCTGTTCCTGACTTCATTGAGCTGATCCTCAGGATTGACTCCATCCTGGAATGTGATTGTAATCATGGCAGCACTGTTCATGGATTGGCTATCCATGCTCTTGAAATCAGGGAGAGTTACGAAATCATCCTCGAGGATATCGACAACATCCTTCTCCACATCCTCGCTGGAAGCCCCTGGATAGACCGCGACCACGAATATCTGCGGCATATCGATATCAGGGATGAACTCCAGATTGGTTGTGGTTATCGAGAAAATACCGAACACGGCCAATGCAATCAGAATCATGGAGAGGATTGCAGAATGCTTGACCGACAGTGTTGCTATCTTCATCTCTCCTCCCCTGTGATCCTGACTTCCTCACCCGGGAGAAGTCCGTTCTGTCCACGGATGATGAAATCGCGGTTCTCATATTCTTCAGGAATAGCAAAAAATCCGCTATCCTCCGCTTCGCTGTCGAATGAAAGGTATTCAGCCCTTCTGCCATCTTCT
>CALXXO010000120.1 GCA_944392705.1 uncultured Spirochaetaceae bacterium | reverse complement strand
CTGTTCTTCGGATTGCCCTACCCACTTACTCACGAGATCGTGATAACGCTTGACAGTAACCTCCACACCAAGCTTTTCAGCAATATGGTAAGCATACGCGCTTTTTCCGGTGCCGCTTTCCCCTGACAGCATCAATTTCCATGGAGAGTTTTGTCTGAATGCCTTCTCAGCCATCCTGTCAAGGATGTCGATGGGGATATCACTGTTGATTACCCTGATATCATACTGATCTGAATTGACCTGCCTTCTTTTCCTCGTATCCTCAGAGATATCTGCTTTCTGTGCATCTGTGAAGAATTTGGATAATGCTTCCCAGTCCTTTTTATCGACAATCTCTTTTATCAGAGTCCTGGAATAGCAGAGCGTTGCTGCATTCACCTTTGATGTTATGAGAATCCTGAGGAATTCTGGATCATCAGAGAAGTATTCAACCGCTTTCTTTCTCAATGCTTCTCCTGAAATGTGGTGGGGTTTCAATTTAACGATAGGAACATATTCGATCTCGGGGATATCAGTACTGTCAGATGCTTCCTCATCATTATCAAGCTTTATTGCATCTTCCAGAGTCTTGAGAGTACCAAACCTGAAGCCGAAGATCTGAGCCATGTTGATGAATTCATCCATCCTTGCCGGTTCGCTTTCCTGGAACAGGACAATACCTCCAAGATGCATTGCCTGTATCGCCTGCATTGCGTAGACACCGGCATCGTTGCTGTTCACCTTGGAGCCGATAAGACAGTATACGCCTTCCCTTTCAAGAATCTTCTTTATGATGCCAAGTGTCATGTGCTGGAGAAAGTCATCGATCATGAGAGCTATAGGCGATTTCGCATTGATGGCATGCTTGATCAGGCTGATTACTCTTGAATCGATTTCATAGAAGTCTGCAATATCGCTGCAATCAGGGATATCAGTCTCTTCCATCAGTTCATTGCTGAATGCCACATTCTCCCAGAGGTAAGCAACCCAAGGGGTCGAAAGACTGTTCAGTCTGGTTCTGCCACTGGCAATGATGTCGAACATCCTTTCTACTGATTTCATATCAGCTTCAGTGAGGATTATTCCAAACTGCTCAGAAAGCACTTCCCTTGTTTTCTTCTTCGTAGCTATGACGTTGTGATTGCACATTGCTTCGATGATCACGATTGTCAGAGCTTCCACTCTGTCTAATGGGAAGGACGATGTAAGGGATTCCGCAAGTCTTTCTGAACTTTCAATGAACTCAGGTTCTTCAAGCCAACTCAATGCCGTTGTTATTATTGATGTATCTTTAGTTTTCATACGCTCATGATGGAGAGCGCTGAAAGCGCTTATTTTTCCTTTGTTTTTGCTTCAGAAGCACACTGCTTGCGTACAACCCCTTTGTAAAAAAGAAGCACTAAATGCTTAAAATCAAAAAGACATTGTTCACCTATATGGAATACACTCTTATCAGAGAGCTATAATCTGCTTGATTATTACAAATAATAACAAAACTACTTTCATCACATTAAAAATCTCTTCTCTGCAAGAAATTATGTTAGACTATGTAATATCACTGCAAATGAAAGCGAGGATTGCAAATATAAGTACGCCAACTGTCGGAAATTATATGAGAAGTTTTCCTTGCAGGAGGTTACCTATGAAAAAAAGGACAGTAAGGGATTTCATTTCTCTATATGCCAATGAAGAAGAGGAAAAACTGGTGTTGATTCAAAGTGGCACCAGTGCAGATAAAACCTTTCTGGATACCTTTTGGACAGCACATACTTACGCTCTTGCTATGGCAGATGCCGAGACAGGACAGCTTCTCTCCAACCGCTGTTATCTAAGCTGGCCCCTTTCTGAAAAGGAACGAGAAGCAGGAGAATATTCAAGAAGATTTGCAAAAGGAGCTATTTACAGGATAAAAGCCAGAAGATGGAAAGGAGATGCACTCAGTGAACCGCATTGGTATGTAACAGATGTAATAGATGTTGATGTCCCGTGTCTAATTCTTGAAAAAATCTGGAAAGAGTACATAAAGCCTGTTCTATTAAATGATGAAGTCCTTGGACTTCTTACGCTAGACCGTGAACTAAGCACATTCAATGGAAAGTGCCAATGGATGGGAAATGAAATCCAAGTGTCTCTGGATGTGGATATCGAAAAGAAAGCATCATGGACACGGGCAACAAGTGTCATTAAGAAACTGATTGCAGATCAGGAGAAATGGGATGAATCCATGCGGACATTGGCAGCTCGGCACCTCACTGCCATGGCAAATGAGTGGCTGGCAGACAATGCGGAAATAAACAGGAATCCTGAGAAAAAACCGATTACAGAGAAGGAATTCTCAGAGCGTATCCTGCTCACCGAGCTTTCGTTTTCCTCTGGTGGCTGTTTTACCGCCTGGTATGAGGATGACGGGATGTTCTGGGGACACGTGATCACTGTGGAGGGAACGCTGAGAAGAGGCCCTACTAGTGCTGATATACAAGGCTAGCGACAGCATCGGCAAAAAGGAGACGCCAATATGTGTGACAGCTGCAAAGGAATAAATACATGGAGGAAATTCGACACGCCTGACGATTACATGAACTGCATAGCATATATCAGTCAACTAACAGCAGATGATGGAGATTTTGAACTGGTCAAGGAAGAATCCACATGCCCACTGGACAAAGTGAAAACTGAAAACGGCTGGGCAGACGAAATAATGATACACACAATCCGATGCAGAAACTGTGGGCAGGTGTTCACATGTGTTGTCAATACATGGCGTGGCAGTGGGCACTTCGGAAAAGGCAGGAGCAGATAAATGGATGATGAAAGGAAAGCTGAACTGATAAGGCAAATTGATTCATGGAATGAAAAATGATGAATTCACCAAATGCATACAAGCTATTGAATCCATTCCTAAAGCAGAATTGGACTACCAGCTTGTCATCAAGCTGGCAAGGGCATATAGCAATCTGGCAGTCCTAGGTGATCATAACTCCAGAGAGGAAGTTAATGAGGGGCTGCTCTGGCATGCAATAAATCTGCTGTACTCAATACGAGACACAGGAGAAAACGATCCATACTGGAATTCACGTATGGCTTATGCCTATATCATGGCCAACAATTCATCTAGCACAGCCTACAAATATGCCTGCCGATGGCTGGAACTGGCTCCTGATGACACAGATGCAAAGAAACTTGTAATGGACTGTGAGCAATATATGAAAGATGAAGAAGCACTGGACACGGATATGAGGGAGAGAAGAGATATCATACGTAAAGAAACGCCAGATGATGATATTCTTGGCCATGTAAGGCTACACATCGACAAATATTTCGGTACATATACAGAATCCATAATCGACGATTCTGATAATCCTCTGGAAGTAGCCATAATCCCTCCTCGCCTTGAACATGATTACTATACCCTTGTCACTATCGGTATGAGCCGGTACAGGATGCACTTTCCTGAAGAGCGACGCGAAGAGAAGCTTGAACGTGCAGAACTGCTGATCAATCTGTCCGCAGATTGGGAACTGACACACGATGGCATTCTTGAAGAGAAATGGAAATGGCCCCTTCGGATGTTGCTTATTACAGCACAATTCCCAATGAAGAATGCAGAAGTCGGACTTGAAGCCAAAGCAACGCTGATGGATGGCGAAGAAGGTGTTCCACTCTCAGAGGACACTGCACTATGTGGAGGAATACTGCTATGGCCGGGTGTGTTTGGAGAAGAGTCATTTGCCTGTCATCTGCCGGATGGAGATGATGTCAACTTCTATCAGCTTATCCCACTATATAAAGAGGAAGTACAGTATAAGCTCAAACATGGAGCCGATGCTCTGCTTGATCTCTGTCCGGATGAGAGCCTGGAAGTCATTGATCCGCACCGGCTCAATGTTGTGACCGATAAAGATAAAATTGGATATGATCTAGCCGAGATGGATAACGCTGATATCCATCTGGAGAAGATACGAACTCTCAACCTGCCTGTCGAGGATCTTGCTGCCTATAACCTCATGGCATTCTATCTGGGATGGGCAATGAAGCGGAATCAGATGAGCAATCCATTCCTGTCTAAATATAAAAGTATTGTAGAGGCAGTACAGACAGGAGATGCACCAGATCTGCGAATGTTCATCAGAGATAATCTGGGAGGAAGGCTGTCCACCCAGTTCTTTGATCGCAAGGGTTCGGGCTTTGCGCAGTGGTATGCACAGGACAATCGTTCCAATCCATATGTCTACCGTAGGGACTGCAGGAATATAGTTCTGGAAGGGATGCATTATCGTACCTGGGGTAGCTTGAAAGAGAAAGAAGCAGCTTACCTGCTTCTCCCTTACACTGACAATAACCGCAACAGTATTGAACAGCTTCTGGACAAACGATTCATGGAATACTTGGAAAAAGAATTTGAGGATAATCCGGAAGAACGCGTCGCAAATATTCCTGAAGCCAAGCCGCCAGTGATTCCTGATTGGGATGGACCATTGTTCTGCTATGCTTCAGACCGGGTAGCACAGGATGGCTGCCAAATCTGCCTTATGTACCGAGTACTGCCGGACCGAGAAGACATGGGATGGGAAAGCGGATGGGCCTTCTACTCTGGAGATGAAGGAAACGTATATGGTGAAAATGATGAGTACTTTGAGACGCATTGCGGCTACTATGATATCAGGGACATCTGCCGTATTACTCCTGACATAGTCCCTTACCTGGGCTTTCCATATGGAACTTCCCTGATGCGAGGGAATGACGGAATATGGTATGAGACTGCAGATGAAGATGAGGATCCGGAGGAAATGGAATGAACAGTGATCAGTTAACAGCTTTCTTTCGGGAATTGATCTCACTTATCGCAGGCATCGTGTTTCTGATAGGAGCCATCCTGAACTGGAACTGGATGAATGACCCAACGCAGAAACCGCATGCAAATCGTTACAGCCGTGGAGAACGTCGTATAATCTTCTTCCTGCTTGGGATCGTACTGATTGTGGTCAGTATCTGGAGTTTCCTGTTAAGGCTGAAATAAAAGGAGGAATTAAATGACTCTGAATGAACAGATCCGCCTCTATAGGTTGCTAGAGAAACTCAACTGGTTTTTCCATCAGGAAATGCACTTCCTTGATCACGATATTGCAAAACAGACTGCAAAGGAATGCTATCCTGAAATCAGGGAGTTCACATACGATATTCTGTGGAATGACCTTCCTGAAGAAGTCAGGAAACAGCTTATGGATGAGGAGAAATTAGATGACATCAATCGAATTCCTTAACAAAGTACATAATAGCTTGGATTCGCAGCAATACAGCCTCTCCTTTTCTCCGGCCAAATCCAAAAATTACATGCTGTACTGCAACGGCAACTTCATTGGCGGTCTATTTGATGAAAAGCTATGCTTCGTCTATGCCGACAGTGTGAGTAAGCTGCTGGGACAGCCGGAACCCGTCTATCATGGTTACTCCAGTGCTGCCCAGCACAGGATGTTGGAAATCCCTGAAAAATACTGGACAAAAGCTCTGAAGCTACTATATGCCGAGAAATTTGACTGGAAGCAATTGATATATGATATCACATATACAAGTATTGGAGCTGCAATCGTAGAAGATTTCTACGATGAGAATGCAGTGTTCCTGCGCTTCTGCTATGAAAAGAAGCTGCTGAAGAAGAATCCCCTGGACAAAAAAGGCCGTATCATCCGGATGGTATATATCAATCAGGATCTGACAGAAGAAGGAAAATATCTGTTCCCTAGGCTTCTGCACAAATTCCTTGTTTTCTCTGATCGTAATGGAAAAACAAACCTGGAGACGATGCTGAAACGCTGGTATGCCTCGCTGGAAAAAGAATACATCGGCCAGGAGGCAGAAAGAACATGACAGAGGAAAACAGAACATACATCAGGAATCTGCAAGTATCTGATGTCCCATGGCACAGGCTCACCACCACTTATGGCAGGGCAACAGATTACCCCACACACTTCGAGGTACTGGAACAGATGAGTGATCAGAAGGCAGCCAAGAAGTCTCTGCATGAACTCACTATGAATATGGAGCACCAGAGTACACTGTGGCATGCAACCCCGTTCAGCATGGTGTTTCTAAGCCGCATCCTGGACAAGGCCATCAGTGAAAGCGAACAGAATCCTATAGCATATTCCATTGCTGATGAACTGCTGGACTTATTTGCTCTCATTCTTCAGTGCTTTCATGACGGAAATACTATGGAACATACAGCTCCCCTTCCTTGTTTTTCTGATCTTCTTGATGAGAGATACC
>CALXXO010000119.1 GCA_944392705.1 uncultured Spirochaetaceae bacterium | reverse complement strand
ACAGAAGCACTATCCAAACTTCAGCAGATAGCAGCAACAAAGCAGATTCCATCATCGATAGACACATCATCGATCATCGCATACCAGACATACAGAATCGACGATCCATCATTTGTGCCGCTTCTTGATTCAAAAGGTGTTGAATACTATGCTACCGAGCCGGCAGAACCATCGGCATTTAGCTATCTTGTTTCGATGCTTCTGCCAATCCTCATCTTCTTCGTATTCTATGCATGGCTGTCAAAACGGCTCACAGGCGGTGCACAGGGCGTAATGTCATTCAATCAGAACAAGAGCAAGCTTGTCGCAGAGAATGACACAGGTGTGAGATTCGCCGACGTTGCCGGAGAGGATGAAGCCAAAGCAGAGCTCGTGGAGGTCGTCGATTTCCTCAAGAATCCCCAGAAATATACGGAAATGGGCGCTCATATACCCAAGGGAGTGCTCCTTGTAGGCCCTCCGGGAACAGGAAAGACACTGCTTGCAAAGGCTGTAGCAGGAGAAGCAGGAGTACCATTCTTCCGCATGAGCGGTGCAGATTTCGTCGAGATGTTCGTCGGCGTAGGTGCGGCAAGAGTCAGGGATCTTTTCAAGCAGGCAAAGGAGAAAAGCCCTTGTATCATATTCATAGATGAAATCGATGCGATAGGCAGGAAACGTTCAGATGCCAGCATCGGTGGAAACGATGAAAGGGAACAGACCTTGAATCAGCTTCTTGTTGAGATGGATGGCTTTGATTCCCGTACCGGTGTCATAATCCTCGGTGCCACCAACCGCGCGGAGGTCCTGGATCCAGCACTTCTTAGACCGGGAAGATTCGACAGGCAGGTACTTGTCGATAAACCGGACCTCGGAGGAAGGGAAGCTATTCTCAGAATCCACACCAAGGGAATGAAGCTTGCATCCGATGTCGACCTTCATAAGATTGCACAGGGCTCTGCGGGTCTTGCAGGTGCGGACCTAGCAAATATAGCAAATGAAGCAGCATTGCAGGCTGTAAGGCTTGGACACAGCGCAGTGACACAGGAAGATTTCGAGGAAGCAATAGAGAAATCCATCGCTGGTCTCGAAAGAAAGAGCCGTGTCCTGGATGAGAAGGAGAGAATCAGAGTTGCCTACCATGAAACAGGGCACGCGCTTACTGCATTCCTCACACCAGGCTCCTCCCCTGTCTCCAAAATCTCCATAATTCCTCGTGGATATGGTGCACTTGGATATACGCTGCAGTATCCGACGGAGGATAGATTCCTTCTGTCAGAATCCGAGCTTCTAGGATCTGTTGATGTAATGCTCGGAGGAAGAGCCGCGGAGGAGACTGTATTCGGAGACATATCTACAGGCGCGAGCAATGATATCTCAAGAGCATCAGACACTGTGCGCCAGATGATCACCGAGTATGGAATGTCAGAGAAGTACAGGAATATGACGCTGCCGAAGACAAACTCCGGTATCGAGGGTGTCTCCGGAGGAAGGGAATACTCTGAAGCGACGCAGGAATATATAGACAATGAAACAGAGAGAATACTCTCATCCCGCTACAACCTTGTCCTGGAGAATCTCAGAAAGAACAAGGAAGCTCTGGAGAGAATAGCTAAAGCCCTTCTCGAAAAAGAAGTACTGGAAGGCAGCGAGTTCGAGGCACTTGCCAAACAATTTACTGTCAAATAAGCTACAGCTATGATTTCCAAAGCTATAGATGACAAGGAACTGAAAGAACATATCACCTCTCTTCCTCCAGATGGAAGGGAGGTTTTTCTCATAGCGGATGAGACTGTAAGGGTATCGGTGGTATCTGCGACCACAATGGTGAACCAGATGAGGGCGAACCATAATACAGGGCTAGTTGAAACCTATGTCCTGGGACAGGGATATATAGCGGGCGCACTGCTTGCATCCACAGTAAAAGGATCTGACAGGGTCCAGCTTAACATCGAGTGCGGTGGCCCTATTGGCGGTATGTATATCGAAGCATGGGCATCGGGTGCGGTCAGAGGTTATCTGAAGCACAATCCGATAGTCCTAGATAAACCTCTTGAAAGCCTGGACACATCACTTCTGTATGGACCGGGATTCATGACGGTGACGAAGATACTTGAAGGAAGCCGAACTCCATTCTCCGGACAGATAATGCTTGGCCATGGCAATCTTGCAAATGACCTTGCCCTTTATTTCAGGGAATCCGAGCAGACCCCTTCCCTCTTCTACCTCTCCCTGAAGTTCGATAGAAGCGGTAGAGTCTGGGGCGCTGGGGGACTATTTATCCAGGCACTTCCAGGATGCAGCGACAACACTCTTGAAAGACTTCAGGAAAGTGCCGCATCATGGGATAATCTTGGTACCGCTATGTCGGAAGGAATGAGCGCAAAGGAATATGGCCTGAAAACATTTGAAGCCTATTCCCCTAAGCATATAGCGCACATTCCCACAGGCTTCTCATGTCCATGTTCGAAAGAGCATTTTGAAGGTTATCTCAAAGCCCTTCCAGAGAGCGAGAAGCTTGCAATAAAGAACGGAAGCTTCCCGCTTGTACTGGAATGCTTCAATTGCGGTACTGACTATTCATTCTCAAAGGAAGAGACAGAAAATCTCTTTAGGGGGGATCTATGATATTCTTTGCGGCGTGCGCGGCAAATCAGGGGGATCTTGTATCCGAGGAAGCGAGGAAGGCAGGATCGGAGGATGTAAGGCAGACACAGTCAGGAGTCGAGTTCGAAGGTTCCTGGGAAACAGGAATGCGCTTCTGTCTCTATTCCAGAGTGGCATCAAGGCTTCTGATGGCTCTATACATCGACGAGGATACTACAAGCGATGAAGAGCTTTACGAATCCACACTGGCACTGCCTTGGGAGGATTGGATCACTCCCGAGAAGACAATCAAAGTGACCTGTACAACCCAGAGCTGCAGCTGGATAAGGAATAACCACTATGCAGCGCTGAAGGTAAAGGACGGAATATGTGACCATCTGAAGGAGAAATTCGATGGCAAGCGCCCCGATGTGGACATAGAGCACCCGGATATTGAATTCCATGTCCACGTTCAGGGAGATGTTGTCAAATGGTATGCAGATTTCTCCGGAGAAGCACTTCACCAGAGAGGGTATCGCGAGGACCAGACAGAAGCGGTTCTCAAGGAGCATCTCGCAGCTGCCCTGATTTCCAGAAGCGAATGGAAGAAGACTGTCAACGATGGAGACCCAGGCATCTTCATGGATCCTTTCTGCGGGTCCGGAACAATAGCTATCGAAGCCGCTCTCATGGCTGCAGATATAGCTCCAGGACTTATAAGGAAGAGACCCTATGCTTTCCAGACACTCCCTGGATTCGATGAGAATCTCTGGGCATCGTTGCTGGAAGAAGCAGAAGGCAGAAGAAGGAAAGCGCTCGATGAGCGGGATATAAGAATCTATGCTTCCGATATCTCCGGCAAAGCCATAAGGATTGCTAAAGAAGCAGCAGCCCGTGCAGGTGTAGATGGCCTTATAGATTTCAAGGAGAAGGACTTCACGCAGTTCACCGAGAAAGATGTTCCGGGAGATAAAGGCTTCATAGTAACCGATCCTCCATATGGCGAGCGCATGAGAGTCGAGGATATAGACAGGCTCTATACGGATATAGGATATACTCTCCAGACATATTTCAAAGGATGGAGAGCGACCATACTCACTGGTTCAAGCGATCTTCTGACGAATATCGATATGAAACCGGACAGGACAAATTCCCTGTACAATGGCGGAATACTCTGCCAGGCTGCCCATTACATCATCTTCACAGACGAGGAAAGGGAAGCATTGATAGAGAGAGCGAAGGAAAAGAAGCGCATCAGGCTCTCCACACCTCTTTCAGAAGGTGCAGAGATTGTTTATCGCAAGATAATGAAGAACCTCGATTCCCTGAAGGGTGAGATGGAGAAGGAAGGTGTCACCTGCTACAGAATCTACGATGCGGACATTCCTGAATATGCTGCTGCAATAGATGTATATGAAGGGAAATGGATCAATCTCTCCGAATATGCCGCCCCTGATTACATCGAAAGGGAAACAGCTGAAGCCAGGCTCAACGAGATAATCCTGGCAACGGAGAGGGCAACCGGCATAGATCTCGAGAACATCTTCGTAAAGGAGAGGAGAAGCCAGAAAGGAAAGAACCAGTACAATCGTCTGGCAACATCCAACAGGTTCAATATCGTGAGGGAGAACGGTCTAAGGCTTCTTGTCAATTTCCAGGATTACCTCGATACAGGCGTCTTCCTCGACCACAGGCCTGTCAGGAAGATGATACAGGAGATGGCAGAAGGAAAGAGATTCCTGAACCTATTCTGCTACACAGGTACAGCAACGCTGAACGCTATCAAGGGAGGAGCCGTTTCCACAGTATCGGTGGATGCATCTTCGACATATCTTGACTGGGCAATAGAGAATCTGAAGATCAATGGATATCCTACAGATATCGGGAACTTCTTCTATCGCGATGATGCAATAGACTGGCTCTGGGAGACATATGACAGATATGATCTGATATTCTGCGATCCTCCCACATTCTCCAACAGCAAGGACAGACGTACGTTCGATGTACAGAGGGACCACTGGAAGCTGATCAGGGCAGCCGCAATGCATCTCGCAGAAGGGGGCACGCTGATCTTCAGCACCAATTTCAGGCGCTTCAGGATGGACGAAAGGATTCTGGAAGACTTCTCCGTTGAGGATATAACAGCGAAGACTATCGGGAAGGATTTCGAGAATGATCCGAACATCCACAAATGCTATCTGATTAAGAACAAGGTCAAGGTATCGGTTCCGAAGAGGAAATCATTCAGAATAAGAAATGAAGAAAGATACTGAATGAAAAGAGGGGCAAGGCAACTTCCCCTCTTTTTTGTTTTCCAGATAATCAGTCGTTATTGTCAGAGATCGGGAATACAATCTCCTCAAGCACATCTATCAATGCCTGGTAATCTCCATCGAGGGCCGCGACATTTGCTTCGAGGAAGTGATCAGGGTCGGAGCTTCCCCACCCTATTATGTATCCTGCCTTCTTTGCAAGCGAGTCGAAGAACAAGCGGGTCGTACGGCCATTGCCATCCATGAATGGGTGGATGGCTTCAACCTCGCCCATATAATACGCAAGCTCGTTGACGAAATCATCGACATCATCGATACCCATGAGGTACCGGCTTTGGCGGAGATTATCGAAGAGCTTCTCCGCGGATGGGATTATATACTCGCTCTTGCAGTATTCCCTGTGCTTTTTAGGGGACGACACACGAATCATCCCTGCCGATGGATATATATCCCCGAAAAGATGGGAATGGATAGCGATAAGATTATCGAAATTGAATGGCATATCCAGAGGAGAGCGCAGGAGCTCTGCAGTTCTGTATGACGATATTCTCTTGTCGATGCGGCGCAGTGTCGGTTTATCCTTGATACCAAAATAATTTACAAGGCACCTTGTATCAGGGTAATAAGCCATTTCATCTTCATCGCCTTTATACAGCGATGAATCAAGATTCTCGCTGCGGATATAATCCGCGACAGCCTTCTCCGCCTTCAGATCTCCGGAAAGAATGTCATTGAACTGGGACGCAAGCTCATCTGTAAAAGTCTCACCATCAGCTTCGACAGTGAATTTCATATAATCGAGGCTGTAATCCAGCCGCTCGGTTTTCATAAGGGTTTTCCCAACTCTCCTTTATCTCGGAAATAATACCTGATTAACATTATGGGGTCAATTGAGCACAAGCTCCATGAGAGTGAAGCCAACATTATGCTGTGATGGATAATCCAGAATATGCCTTCCAAGGTTCTCATACCCGAGCTTTTCGAAAAGCATGACAGAGGGATAATTGCCATCAATCACATCGAGCCTTATCGCCTTCACCCCATGCTTCCTGGCATCTTCCTCTACAGCTTCAGCAAGCTTGGATGCAACTCCCTTGTGCTGGAAATCAGGGCTTACTCCCAATGTATGAATGACATAGACCTCCTCTGCAGGGACTGCGATGCCCCATTCAACATTCTCATAACCTGGAGCCATTTTATGGTTGCGTATTATCGCACCTGCAGGCAAGACACCGGAGAATGCAGCTATCATATCGCCGGAAGCAATAGCCTGTTCGATATATCTGTAATCCGGGTAAATACCCCGCTCCCATCGCGGAGTCTCCGCCTTCCCTTCTGTATCATCGATTATCCTCTCATACATCTCCAGAATGGCTTGAGCTTCAGAGAGATTTGGCTTGCGTATTTCCATAATGCTTCCTCCTAACACGAAAAGAGG
>CALXXO010000118.1 GCA_944392705.1 uncultured Spirochaetaceae bacterium | reverse complement strand
GTCAGATTACCCAATCCGATAAATAATACATTCACTGCGATGATTCTTGTCGAAAAGCTTTGGAGATTAGATACTCATTTGGTTCCACTTCAAGGAAGTTTTACGATTGTCATGTTTTCCCTTTGTAAGTTTTCTAGTGAACATCTGTTTGCTTCGAAATATATTCTATTTGCAATTATATCGGCAGCTCTTACAAGAAGATTCGTTTTGGAATCGGCCATATGAAGCTTTAGCGAAACCGTATTAGGAAAGAGAGGAGGGAAATAGTGCATAGTACTGTAATTAACGGTTCCATCCTTGAACTCCTGCAAAAGGGCTTCATGTAGCTCATACCTCCCATCTGTTGCTGTATGATGCTCATCGACAAAGAACTCGAAACGGATCTCTTCATATTGGTTTACAAGTTTGTCTTTCAGCATTGCTTCAAAGGCATTCTTGACTCCAAGCTTATAGGCGAAGTCCTGATATCTCTGCTTGATTTTCTTATTTAGGAACATTTCATCCCTGACTCTTGAGAGTTCTATAACTGTTCCGAATTTATATAGGGGCTTCAGCTTTGAGAATACCCAGCGTCGGTCATGAAAAGATAGATTGACAGCTTTCAGTTCCTCTATGTCTCTATATTCTGATTTTTCTCTAAGTGTATTCTCTATATTCTTATAAAGTCGTGCAGCTAAGGAAACCTCGTCTTTCGTAGTATCTAGGATTATGCCGCCGAAGATGAATACATCATCATGCTCTTTATCAAATACACCTGATTCATCGGAATATATGCAGAAAGCTCTCTTCATAAAGAAACCACCTCACATCCGGAGGTGGCTCCCCGGGACTGACGTACTTGCAGTACGCTTAGACGACAATCCAGTGACCCCGGGTAATCAGTGTGCATCTCTGCACCTGTGACTATAAAATAAAGGGTATTTGCTGAAATTGTCAATCTTCTTTCGTGCATCTTCTGCTCCTCATATCTCCTTTTGAAACCAGCCAACAACGTTGCCTAATTACACTGTAGCAATAATCTACTTAAATTCATCATTTGTTATTATCCTTATAGCAATAGGCCAGTTTCAGCTTGCTTGATAATAGATTTATCAGCTCCTTATCCTTTTACAAGAATTGATATCTTTTTTCGGATCTGATTTCCGTAATCAATATTTTTATCTGCTCTGGCTTATTTCCAGGTCAGATTACCCAATCCGATAAATAATACGTTCAATGCGATGATTCTGGTCGAAAAACTAGGTGAATTTCCTTTTGATTAGATGCTGTTGACTTCCACTTCAAGGAAACTTTGTTTTTGGGTGTATCTGAGGTTTTCTTCTATCTCTTTGTAAGACCGGAAGCTTTTGATACTTCATCAATGGTTGTATTCAGGATTAGGCCACCGAAGACAAAAACATTATCAAGTACTCCAGACTCGTCGGAATATATGCAGAAAGAACCACCTCACATACGGAGGTGGCTTCCCTGGGACTGACGTACTTGCAGTACGTTTAGGCGATAATCCAGTCTAATGAAACAAAACCTAGTATTTATACTCGATTCCGGTCGGGACTTACTGAATTTGTGGACTCTCCGCTTCAGCTGTTGTAGAGTCAGATACGAGGTTTGCGATGCTTACAGCAGGAATTGATGCAGGAACACAGAGCGTAAAAGTAGTTGTATATGATGATGAGAAGCGCATGATAGTCGCTTCATCCTCGTCTCCTCTTCCTTTAATCGAAGAGGATGGAGGTGTGAGAGAACAGGAAGCCTTTTGGTGGGTAAAAGCTATAAAAGAATGCTTCTCGTCGCTTTCTGATGATATAAGGAAGGGGATATCTGTTATCTCTGTTTCCGGTCAGCAGCATGGTTTTGTTCCCGTCGATAAAGATGGGAATGTACTGTATAGGGTGAAACTCTGGTGTGATACATCCACAGCTTTGGAATGCAGTGAGATAGAGGAAGCGCTTGGGGGAAGGGCGAATTGTGTCGATAAACTTGGCAATCCTGTCCTCCCAGGGTATACAGCAAGCAAGATCCGATGGCTGTGGAAGAACCATCGGGAGCTGTATGACAGAATGGAAACATTCATGCTTCCTCACGATTATATCAATTTCTATCTTTCGGGCATCGTCGTGATGGAAAGGGGGGATGCATCGGGCACTGCACTCATGGATACTGAGAAGGGCGAGTGGAGCATTGAAGCTGCAGAAGCTACAGCTCCCGGTCTTAGTGCCAGACTGCCCAGAATTGTACCAAAGCCAGGTATTATAGGTACAATAAGAAAGGAGACTGCAGCAGATCTTGGTCTTTCAGAATCCGTGGCAATAGCTTCCGGCGGCGGCGACAATATGATGAGCGCTATCGGAACGGGCGCTGTCGATGATGGCATCATCACAATGAGCCTTGGAACATCTGGTACATTGTTCTCAACATCTCACCATCCGTTCAAAGACAGGAAAGTGCGCCTTGCATCTTTCTGTTCAAGCACGGGGTATTGGTTGCCGCTGCTATGCACAATGAACTGCACTGTTGCATCTGAGACAATGAGAAAGCTATTCGACCAGGACGTTAAATCCTTCGATAAAGCTGCAGAAGATGCAGGTATCGGTGCTGGAGGAGTGATGATGCTTCCATTCTTCAACGGGGAAAGAGTCCCTGATTATCCCCATGGAGAAGGAGTCCTCATCGGACTCAGGCAGTCCAACACTACCGCAGCAAATATCGCGAGGGCTACGCTTGAGGGCGTTACTTATGAATTCCTGCTTGGCCTTGAAGCCTTCCGTGAGAATGGGATTGAACCTCAGTCTTTGACTCTGACTGGAGGAGGAGCTAAGAGCCGCGTATGGAGACAGCTTGTCGCTGATATGACTGGATGCCCTGTCCGCGTACCTGAAATTGGCGAAGCTGCGGCGTTCGGGGCAGCATTGCATGGCTTGTGGTGTCTCTCCGGAGGAAGCATCGAGGAGATAGCAAAAGAGCATATAAGGTATAACGAGAGTGCATCTTGTTCTCCTGATAAAGCATCAACAGACAAATACAAGGAGGAATACGGAAGGTGGCTCAGATATGTAGAGACACTCTCTCCGATTTTCAGATGAAAGAATATTACAATCCAGTTATTTATGGTGACTATTCGGATCCTGATCCGATAAGGGTGGGGGATGACTACTATATGGTAGCATCTTCGTTCACATATCTTCCGGGTGTTCCGATTCTTCACTCAAAGGATCTTGTGCATTGGGAAATAATAAACTATGCAGTTAGAAGTCTTGACTGGGAGAAATACCAGAAACCATCCCATGGCTCAGGTACATGGGCTCCTTCAATAAGGTATCATGAAGGTGTTTTCTATGTCTTCATACCGCTTGTAGATGAAGGGATAATGGTTGCAAGGTCGGTGGATATAAGAGGGGAATTCGAACTCAATATGCTTATAGACCAGAAGGGGTGGATTGATCCCTGCCCGATCTGGACTGACGATGGGAAGGCATATATGGTTTTTGCCTATGCTGCATCGAGAATCGGCATAAACAGCCGCATCGATCTTGTTGAAATCTCCCTCGATTGCAGGCGCGTGATTGGCAAGCCCATTACGATATTCTCCTCTCCGTGCATGGCAAGGGTGTCGGAAGGTCCTAAAGCATACTGGCGCGATGGCTGGTATTACGTTCTGTTCCCCGCTGGCGGCGTGGAGAAAGGCTGGCAATGCTGCATAAGGTCCAGGAGTATCGAAGGACCTTATGAATACAAAGTCGTGATGCACCAAGGCTCTTCATCGATAAATGGTCCTCATCAGGGTGGGTGGATAACAGCTCCCGATAGCTCTGAATGGTTTATTCATTTCCAGGATGTTGGAGTACTGGGAAGGATTATCAATCTGGAGCCGCTTACGATGCTTGAAGGCTGGCCGATGATTGGTATGGATATCGATGGGGACGGCATCGGAGAGCCTGTGCAGCATTACAGGATGCCTGTTGATACCGATTCTGACTATTCAATTCCTATGGGCGATGAATTTGAAGGTGAAACCCTCGGATTGCAGTGGCAGTGGCAGGCAAATCCAGATGATTCCTCATACTCGCTTTCAAGATTGCCTGGCTGGCTTTCGCTGAGATGCAAGGCAAACACGGAGAGGGAATGCCTTTTATGGTATGCGCCGAATGCTCTTACGGAGATTCCACAGTCCGATAGTTTCTCGCTTACTTGCCATCTGAAGTTTGGAGAAGCCAGGCCAGGTGATTTCATCTCTCTTGGTATGATCGGGCACCGGTATGGATATGCAGGGCTTTATTATTCTGGCTCTGGTTATTTCATGAAGTCCTATAAAGGCATTGTGACTAAGAAGACATTCGAAGGGGAAGCTGTGGAAAGAGAGACAGAGACTATCAGCATCTCCTCAGACTCTCTTTTCATCCGAATGGAACTGAGAAAGGACCATAATGTGATCTTCTCTTTTTCCGAGGACGGCGAGAATTACCATACTGTGAAGGATATCTTCCCGATAGACCGGGCCACATGGACAGGTGCAAAGATTGCGCTCTGGGCCTGCAACCGCGGCGAATCAGATGGCGGCTGGGGCGAGGTTGAGTACATCAGAGCGGGGAGGTGAGGAAACGGGAGAGAAAGGTCTTCACTCTGCTGAAATAGAGCTCAGGGTCAACGAGGTATGATTCCCCATGTCCTGCGCCTTTCACAGAGAGCTTTTCCTTCTCCCCGTTTCTCTTTGCTTCATAGCAAAGGGATAGCATATATGTTCCGACAAAGCTGTCGTCGCTTCCATGTATGAAGAGCATTGGCACGCTGCTCTTTCCCAGCATCCCGATGCTCGATGCTTTCCTTGGGGAGTACCCTGCAATGATCGAGGAAAGAAACGAGAATATGTAGAGGATCGGGAATGGGGGAATGTGGTAGATAGCCTTTAGCTCGTCGGCGAAGATATCCCACACTGACGTATAACCACAGTCTTCTACTATTACCTTGACATTCCCTGGAAGACTCTCTCCCGATACCATCATCACGGTGGCCGCTCCCATGGAAATTCCATGCAGGATTATTTCTGCATTCTTATCTATATCGGTTATCCAGTTTATCCACTGAATAATATCATCTTTGTCGAGCCAGCCCATTCCAATCCATTTCCCTCCGCTTTCTCCATGGGCACGGTTATCAGGGAGAAGGGTATTGAAGCCCCAATCGGAGTAGACTGTTGCCAGGTTTCTCATTTCCTTGCGGCTTCCTTTATATCCGTGGACAAGGATTGCATAGCGGTGGCTTTCTGCCTTTCTGAATTCTGCTACAAGCTTTAAGCCGTCTTTCGATGTGATTGAACAAATCTCGCATTCGGGAAGTCTTTCGACGCGTTCTTTGAAGGCTTCGGCATTCTTCTTGATTATCATCCGGTTTTCTGTCTTGTCCTTCTCGCTTTTTGGAATAACGGCGGGGTTGAATTCCCTGCGGCGAAGGGCGAAGAAGACAAAGTACAGACTTATTGCGAAAAGGAGTATTATAAGAATGGCAATCAGGAGGATTATCTTCATGTGATGATTCTTCCATGAATCGCGGAATTGGAGAAGGGCGGAAAAGATGGCAGCAGAAATTGAGACGATTAAATGTGACTTCGTGAATGTCTTCATCATCTCCGATGGAGGATGTTCCATCCTCGTCGATACAGGCATGGAGAAGAACCGATATTCCCTTTTGAAGAAAGCAAGGGAGAAGAATGTCAGACTGCTTGTTCTTACCCACTGCCATCCCGATCATGCGGAGAATGCAGCATATCTGTCCAAGGAGCTGAATATCCCTGTTGCTATGGGAGAAGGGGATGTGAAACTCATCAAGAATCAGGATGCCGAGAAGATGATTGCAAGGGATTTGATTGGGAAGGGAATACTGCATTCAGGTGGAACCATTCCAGAGTTCATTCCATCGGTTCTTCTGAAAGAGGGAGATTCCCTGCTTCCCTATGGAGTAAATGCAAGAATCGTTGAGCTTCCTGGCCATACGGCTGGGTCAATCGGGATAGATGTGGAAGGAAAATACCTTATAGTCGGAGATGCTCTCATGAATATGATGCATCCATCGCTTCCTCATATCTATGGCGATTACGACAAGATGATTGACAGCGCCAGGAAAATAGAGATGCTAGGGGAGAGAACGATATATTTCGGCCATGGAAGATGTGTAAACAACAGGAAATGGGCATGAAAAAATCCCGGATTTCTCCGGGACTATAGCGAGAAAGGGACTCGGACCCCTGACCGAGCGGATATGAGCCGCTTGCTCTACCAACTGAGCTATCTCGCCATTGGTTGTCTCACAACGT
>CALXXO010000117.1 GCA_944392705.1 uncultured Spirochaetaceae bacterium | reverse complement strand
CCTGATTCCGGCTATTGTAGGCATTCTCGGCTCGTCCCAGCCTGTTACACAGTTGTTGTTCACAAGGTAGAGAAGCTTCCTTTTTGACATCAGGAGATAATTGATATTAAGCCTTGCGAATTCATACTGATGCGGTGTGTGTTCAATACCGTCGATTTCCGTTGCCCAGTCATATGCCGGACGATGGTCTTCGAATTCCAGGGTACAGATTGAATGAGTGATGCCCTCTATTGCATCTGAGATTGGATGAGTGTAGTCATACATCGGGTAGATACACCATTTCTTGCCCGTTCTCGGATGTTCGGCATATTTGATTCTGTAGAGGGCGGGGTCGCGCATATTGATATTAGGGCTTGCCATATCGATTTTCGCGCGTAGCGTATATGCTCCCTCCGGGAATTCACCATTCTTCATTCTCATGAATAGGTCGAGATTCTCTTCTATCGGCCTGTCCCTGTCGGGAGAGTTCTTCCCAGGCTCTGTGAGCGTTCCCCTGTATTCCTTCATTTCCTCCGGAGAAAGGGAATCTACATAGGCCTTTCCTTCTTTGATCAGGCGCACAGCGATATCGAAGAGCTGGTCGTAGTAATCGGACGCATAGTATGTCTTCTTGCCCCAGTCGAAACCTAACCAGTGGATGCAGTCCTTGATTGAGTCGATATACTCCTGTTCCTCTTTTGCCGGGTTTGTATCATCCAGCCTGAGGTGACACGTTCCGCCGTATTTCTCTGCAAGGCCGAAATTGATGCAGATTGCTTTGATGTGCCCGATATGGAGGTATCCATTAGGCTCCGGTGGAAAGCGAGTGACAATCTTGTTTCCAGGTACTCTTCCTTCCCTGAGGTCATCCTCGATGATCCGCTCAATGAAATTCAGCGGCCGCTCTTCCTTATTTTCCATAATTCACCATCCTTACAGACCTTTCAAAGGGTCCTTTGAGATGGAATGAGTCTAACATAAAAGAGTGGGTTAGAATACCTCGAGAGTGACTTCTCCTTCTCCTTTTGTTGCCAGTCCGAAGGAGACAGAGGATGAGAAGGCATCCTTGCTGATTTCAAGGATTTCCTTTCCGCCTGATGTGAAGGTCAGTGTTCTGCCTTTCTTTTCCAGTTTTATTGATTCTGTGTGATCTGCAGGAATCCTGGTGACAATGCCTGAAAATGATATGTTTATGTATTTCTTTCCGAATGTTATGAACTCCTCTGGAGTGTGGAGAAGCACAATGGCTGCGGGGGCAGTGGATTTGTATGATAATGTAATTTCCCCTTCCTCTCCGAGAATGAAGAAAACCGAATGTACACCGCTCGATTCGTATGAGAGAGTGTGGAGCGTGGCTTTTACTTTGTTCGGCTTTGAAATCCATACAGCTTTCTTGGTGTTCATGGCTAGATTATAGCGCACCTTGCCTGAACCAATCCACCTATGTAGACTCAGAGTATGATTGCAGTAATAGGAGAGATGGCGGTTTCTTTCAGAAAGAATGGAGATGGATGGTCCCGGTCTTTTTCCGGGCTTGGCTATGAATGGGCTGCAAGGCTTAGGGAAAATGGATCAGATGCTCTGCTGCTTACGGTGCTACCCTCGGGGAGAATAGGGAAGGAAATGGCCGATGAGCTTGTGAGATGCGGCATTGTCTTCGATCCCGATATGCAGAGACCTCTCAATCCTCTTGTTGAGATTGATGGGGAATGGCTGATGAAAGGCTCGTCCCCTGTTTCGCTGAGTACGGAGCAGCTTACGGATGCGTTCTCCTATTTCAGCGATATAAAGGCTGTTGTCATTTCGTCAGCACTACTTTCCTACAATCCTTCAGCATCCAGCATTCTCGATGCTGTATCGTTCATGTTCCCACAGCCGAAGGTAGTTATTGATACTTCTCTGCCGGAAGGAGAGAAGGGGCAGGATGAGCTGCTTAAAAAGACTCTCGATTCCTTCTCTTCCTCCGTGGCAAATCTGCTTATTACAGATAAGCAGGATGAGATTTTGAGTTTTGTCAGATTATAGAGAATTTCTCCAGGGCATAGGCGATGCCATCTTCATCATTTGACAGTGTCACGAACGATGAAGCATTCTTTGCATTCTCGCTTCCGTTGCCCATTGCGATTCCAAGCCCTGCGGCATGAATCATCCCGGCATCGTTGTCCCAGTCTCCGAATGCGATAGTATCCTCTCGCTTTATCCCCAGCTTGTTGGTTATGACGGAGACTGCATCGCTTTTATCTATCCCGTATGGCAGGACTTCGAAATTATTCGTTCCCGAGCTGATGACTGTGGCCCTGTCTCCGACTATTTTCATGACCTGTGGCATCAGGCGTCTGAGCTTTTCCCTGTCGTTGTCCTTCACTAGGATTTTATAAGGTCTTTCCCCGGTTCCTTTCTCAACTTCATCGGGGTCGGAAATATCCATTCTAACTCCCATGTCTCCACAGATCCTGCACTGCAGTGCATACCAGCTGTCGTCTGCATCGATTGCATAGGAGGATTCGCAGAAGGCTATTAGAGAAGATGCCTTACCTTTCAGGAATGATGCTGCCGCACCGTAGGCTTCTTTGCAGATATATTTTTCCCTGAGGTATTCGTCTCCTGATTTTATCAACGCGCCATTTATTGCCGCATAGATTACAGGGATATCGAGCTGCTCCCTGGCTCTTTCTATTCCTGGTATGTATCTGCCCGAAGAGAGCACAATCCTTATTCCTTTCGAATAAGCTTTCCTTAGCGCTTCTTTTGTCTTTTCTCCGATTGTAAGGTCTGAATGGAATAGTGTTCCATCGATATCTGTGAAGATGGCCTGAAACATAGTGTCTAATATATCGATAAGAATCGGAATGGAGAAGTGGTTGCATGAAGATGTATGGTGTGCTAATCATCTCTCTGTGAAAGCGTTTCTACCTCTTGCGATATTGATAATCTTTTTCTCTGTATCCTGTACCTCAGGTACTGTCTCCGATTCTCGTATCGCGATGGATACTCTGATTACGGTCTCCATTCCAGAGAAGGACAGCGAATATATTGATGATATCTTTGCTCTTGTCTATGAGATTGATGGTGAGCTTTCCCGATACAATGATGAATCCTGGATTTATAAGATAAACGAGAATGCAGGCATTTCCCCTGTATCGGTTCCGGAGGAGGTTTTCAACCTTATCTCCGCATCCATTGATATGGCCTTTGATACCGATGGGCTTTTCAACCCTGCTATAGGACCGCTTTCCGCACTGTGGGGTATCGGGAGCGAGGATGCAAGAGTGCCTGAGAAAGATGAGATTGAAGCTGTGCTCCCGCTTCTTGATTACACACTGGTTGAGCTTTCCGAAGAGGATTTGTCAGTTTACCTCCCGCTTCCTGGAATGGCACTGGACCTTGGGGGTGTTGGAAAGGGCTATGCAGCGGATAGGATACATGAACTGCTGGATTCATTTGGTGTATCTGGAGCTATTGTCAATCTGGGGGGCAATGTCCTTGCATATGGATCTGGAGATGGTGGCAGGCCCTGGAGGATAGGAATCCGCAATCCTGAGGGTGAAAGCAGTGATTCTGTCATGAGCATCGAGTGCGAGGATATGACTGTTATTACTTCCGGTGTTTATCAGCGCTACCTGGAAGAGGATGGTGTCAGGTACCACCACATACTTGATTCCAAAACAGGTTATCCTGCTGTTTCCGATATAGTATCCGCAACGGTCATCTCCAGCTCCGGTACGCTTGGCGATATGCTTTCTACCACGCTTCTTGCAGCAGGATCGGAAAAAGCGATGGATATAGCCGCGGAGTATGGTGTCAGATGTATCCTGATTCTCTCCGATGGTTCAGTTCTTGATAGTTCTGAAGGCCAGATAGCAGTCCTGCAGAAATGAATCTATAGGTTCGAATGATGTTCCATCGGAGAAGAAGCCTGTAATTGAGAATCCTGCTTCTGTAACTCCTCCGATGATGCTCTCGAGCGTATGGGAGTATTCTACTGTGTCTCCTTTCATGATTCTCTTTTTCAGTTCCTTTGAAGACAGGCTTTTATCATCGGAGAAGGGGAGTGTGTATTTTATTTTCATTCTGCCTTTTGCAAGCTTTATGTCATCGAACATATACAGGGCTGGGTTTGCTATGCCGAATATGAATATTCCGCCTTTTTTCAATATCCTTGCAGCTTCTGAGAATACTTTCTGTATGTTGCTTACGAAATTCATTGATACTGGGGATACTATCCCATCGAATGAGGATGAAGGGATTGGCGAGAGATCGGTCATGTCAAGATTGTGCAGGATGGCTTTAAGTTTGTATTTTTCCAATGCGGCTCTGTCCCTTTCGAGCATTCCGCTGCTTCTGTCAACGCATTCTGTCTGGCAGCCATAGGCGGCAAGGAGCGGAGTCTGCTGTCCGCCACCTCCTCCAAGGGAAAGAACGTGTTTTCCTTTCAGCGGTTCAATCCAGGAAAGGGGGATATTCTTGTCGATTGTCACTCTGAGATGAATATTTCCATTCCTTGCGTTGTTTATCTCTTCTTCATCGACGATACGGGCCCAGGCGTTTCCGTTAACAGCTTCCTGGTCCCATGCCTTTGCGTTGATTTCAGCTTCATTCATACCCAAAGGTTCACATTGCTTCTCTTTGCTGTCAAGAGAATGGCAAACAACCTCCTTTTCGTGGTAATATCTTAGTATGCTGGCTTTCAGACGGATTCTTGCATTTTCATCTAGGATACATACATATTTGTTGGCGCTTTATCTTTTCTTCGCGCTTCTCTTTGTGTTGTTCCTTTATTTTCCTGTGGATGAGAGTCTTGTCTCGTTTGTCACCCTTTCGCAGATGCTTATCGGCTGGACGATAATACTTGAAGGTTTCTGGATAGTCTTCGCATCGGTTTATCAGTTCTTCTATTCTCATGTGTTCTGTTTCCAGCCTTTATTGTTATCTGTTCTGAGGATGTCGCTTTATTTTGTTATCTCAATAATCCTCGATATCCTCAATACAATGATTCTGGATGGTTTTTCATTTGGAGGAGGGATTTGATGGAAGAGAATGTCTATGCACTTCGCGGAGCTACTACTGTGCTCCATGATTCGCCTGCGGAGGTGGATGAAGCTGTTGGAGAGCTCATGGAGAAGCTGTACAGCGAGAATGGGCTTGAAGATAAGGATATTGCCTTCATCCTGTTTTCGCAGACAAGGGATATAAGGACAAGGAATGCGGCTGCGGCCTGCAGAAAGAAAGGATTTGGTAAGCTGACTCCGCTTTTCTGTGTGCAGGAGGCGACTATTGCTGGTGGCCTTCCGCTTGCAATCCGTGTTCTTTTGCTGGTGAATCATAAAAAGGAAAGGGAAGCGAGAATGGTATACCTGCGAGGGGCCGCATCGCTTAGACCGGAATACAATAAGGAGAATGAAGATGATTGAGAGAATTGAGAACGGCCATTTCATCGTTGAGGTGAATACGCTCGGAGCACAGCTTACAAGGATTTATTCTAAGGATAATGATACAGAGTATCTCTGGAATGGTGACGAAACTTACTGGAAGAAGCACGCTCCCGTGCTCTTTCCTTTCGTAGGAAGGCTTTATGAAGGGAAGTACAAGTACAATGGTAATGTGTACGATATGACCCTTCATGGTTTCTGCCAGCAGGCTGAGTTTGCTGTTGTAGAGAATACTGGCGATTCAGTTACTTTCCGTATCCAGTCGGATGATGAAAGACGTGCTATGTATCCCTTCGAGTTCATTTTCTCTGTCACATATCGTCTCACTGCTAATGGAGTTGATGAAATTGCAGAAGTGAAGAATACGGGGAATGGCGAGATGCTCTATGGTTTTGGTGGCCATCCTGGTTTCAATGTTCCTCTTGATAAGGGATTGTCTTTTGAGGATTATGCGATTGTCTTCCCTGAATGCGGTAATGTAGAGAGAAGAACATTTACGGATAATCATCTGGATGCAGGAAGCTATGAGCCTACAGATACAGTGAAGGATGGCAGAATGAATCTGCATCATGATCTTTTCGATGATGACGCTGTTGTTCTCCATGGAACAGGTGAGAGGGCAATTCTCTGCAGTGAAAAGGGAAAGAAATCTGTCGAGGTCGTTTATAAAGGTGCTCCATTCTGTGGTATCTGGCATCCTATCAAACGCGATGCTCCATTTGTATGTATAGAGCCATGGTGGACTCTTCCTGGTCGCGATGAGACGCTTGTGGATATTTCAGAAAGGGAAGATTTCCTCCATCTTGGAGCAGGTGAGACTAGAACCCATATAATTGAGATGAAATTCAATTGACGTTATTGACATCGTCTCCCATTGATGCTAATTTACCACTGTTCGGGCGGTTAACTCAGCGGGAGAGTGTCACGTTGACATAGTGGA
>CALXXO010000116.1 GCA_944392705.1 uncultured Spirochaetaceae bacterium | reverse complement strand
GGTATACACGCTAGTCTTAGGAACTAGTACTTCGGTGTGCGGGTTCGAGTCCCGCCTCTCGCACGAAACCTAAGCCCAGTGGGTGTACGGTGATTTGCGGAAATAGCTCAGTGGTAGAGCTCCACCTTGCCAAGGTGGATGTCGCGGGTTCAAGTCCCGTTTTCCGCTTGCTCTATTTCTTTAATCATAAGGAAATAGAGCTTTTTTATTTCAGATTATAATCCTTTATGAAATCCTGTATCTTCAGTGTTTTTCTGCAATCTTAATGATTGGTGTTTTTCATGTTTATATAAGGGTTTTCCTGCTTTGATTATCATCAATAAATATAGACTAAAATCAATGAAAACAAATTATTTCGTAGAGACAGTTTTATATTTGAGTAAAAAGTAAAATCGATTTTTGTCAATTTAAGACTAAAATAAGATTCCTATCCGACGAACTGGACAAAGGGGTAGAAACGGCTTTGCTGCAGATTCAGGAAAAAGGATATGGCTGGAGCTGGAAGGGTATAAGAAGGTTATCCTATATGGCGCGGCATTTTGCCGCAAGACTGCGAAGATCATGAAAGGTTAATCAGTGAAGTTCTATTATTATCTTGAGTTATGCAGTATTGGGGATACAGAAATGACACAGGAGAAATAAGTGTATAAGTCTATCACAACAGGATATGAGCCAAGAGCTAAGAAGATGGCAGAGATAATCGAGTCTGAAGCAAACAGAATGGATAAGAAAGGCTACAGCCTCGTCTCATTCTCAATCATGCCAAATGCAAAGGCAATACTTGTATTTAAGGAAAAAAGAAGTTAAATAAGGCTACCTATCCGAAAGCGGGGAGCCGTGATATCAGCCTTCTGAAAGCGCATACTTAAGCTTTGAAAGTGGTGCAAAGATTTTTCTGATAGTGATTTGTTCTAGCATTATTTCATTGCTTATGAGATGGGAAGTATTATGGCTTTCTTCCCATCGCTTCCGATTGTCTCTGTACCACCATTTTGGGAAAAGTAGTTAATTACATTGGCGCTGACATTTTCGGCTACTGGCGGCAATTCTCCTGCACTTCTTGCATCCGAAATAGCATGATTGAGAAGATGGATGACATATTTGTCATTTACAGCTGTTGTAATCGTTATGAATGTTCTCGTTCCATTTATCGATTCCTTGTTTTCGTAAAGGAAAGCTATTTTGTCTGATACTATTCTTATCTCTGTATCTGAAATGGAATTTTTCAGTATGGTTATTTCCTTGCAGATTACCTTGTCTTTTGAATCCAGACCTAGAGTAAGGGTGAGGATAATCAATCGCATTCTGAGCTTTCTGTCTTTCAGTGATGTAAGCGATGTGCTGTTTGCTGGCATATTCGATTCACCTCTGCTTTACTGTGAAAGTAACAGATAGCATTATCTCTGCATATGTGGCCGTTACAGTTTCTTTTGTAACAGAAATTTCCTTGATCGCATCAATGGCAGTGCCCATTGCCTTTGCAATTTCCTCTCCTTTTTTAATGGCAGAAGACGTTGCTTTTTCTATCGCTTTCTCAACAAATTCTTCAGGTTTTTCCATTGCTGGCAATGGCTCTGAAAGCTTGATGCCATCGATTGATGAAAGGAGTGTGTAAAGAGGGCCTATGTCATCAAGGTTGCTCATTCTGATAGTCAGCGATTTGCTCGCAGTGATGCCATTGGTGGATGAGAGGTTAAGGATGGATTCCTTGAATCTATCTGGCATAATCGAATGTCTCTCAAGCGTTAGCTTCAAATCCTCGATACGCTTGTTCACACGGGCTATTGCGGAACCAGACCAGTCATCCTGTCCTTCCGCTGTTGCCGTGATGAAACAGGTGTCAGGCTCGAAATCCACCCTGCCATTGCCGCTGACTGTGAGCGTAGCACCTTGCATGGTCTTCAAAGCTTCTCTCCCTTCCTGATTCTTTCTATATTCAAGTCGAATGGAGGATATATTATTCCCTTCTCAGTTATAATCCCCGTTATATTCTCGTGAGGAGTGACGTCAAATGCAGGGTTATACACTTTTATATCCTCTGGAGCTATTGATATTCCTGCTATCTTTCTTACTTCGTCTGCTGCACGTTCTTCGATGGGTATGAACTCCCCGCTGGCAGTGTTGAAATCAATGGTTGAAGTAGGGGCTACCGAATAAAAAGGAACTCCATATGCTTTTGCAATGACGGAAAGCATGAAAGTGCCTAGCTTGTTTGCTGTATCACCATTTGCAGCAATTCTGTCTGCTCCGAGTATTACCGCATCTATCCTGCCATCCCTGATGAGTGTAGCAGCTGCGCTATCAGGAATGAGGGTGACAGATACACCGAATCGTTGAAGTTCCCAGGCTGTGAGCCTTGATCCCTGAAGCAGGGGACGCGTCTCATCTGCAAATACTTTTATATCCATTCCTCTGCAATGAGCTTCCTTTATGACTCCAATGGCTGTGCCCCATCCGCAGGTTGCAAGTGCGCCGGCATTGCAGTGTGTGAGGATGGTATCGCCATGGCGCAGTACCGATACCCCGATTTCGGAAAGCTGATGATTCATAGCTATGTCCTCAGCTTCAATCTTCCTGGCTTCCACAAGTACCGTTTCTGCATTAAAGCCTGAGTCTTCTGCTGCTTTCATAACCCTGTCGACGGCCCACATGAGGTTTACTGCCGTTGGGCGGGCAGAGCGTAAAGAAAGGCATAGCTTATGGAATAAATCCGCATTTCTGCCTGATTCCTTCAGGGCAAGATATACACCATACCCGGCAGCCCCTCCGATAGCAGGTGCTCCGCGGACTATCATTGACCTGATAGCTGTTGCAACCTCCTCAGAGGTCCTGCACATTACATACTCAAGCTTTGCAGGTAGCTGTCTCTGGTCTATCAGTTTTAGACAGCCATCCGTGTATTCAACAGCTTTGAAATCTTCAGTAACCATAAACGTTCCTCTTATGCAGGAAGATGGCCATAAGCTTATCTTGTCAGGATATCGTTCCACCTTTCCTTTGTTTTTCTTATGGCTTCTTCTTTATCTATTGTAAGCAGATTACCGTTTTCAAGGAGCTTCCTTCCCTGGCAGAAAACTGTATCGACATTTTTCCGGTCTGCTGAGAAGACTATGGCTGAGAAAGGATCATTTACTGGCGTCATATTCACATCTGCAGTGTTAATCAGTGTGATATCGGCATCTTTTCCTTCCTCCAATGTTCCTATCCTGTCATCGAGACCTAGGGCCTTCGCCCCGCATATCGTAGCCATAGCCAGGACATCATATGGTCTTGCTGCAGATGGAGTCATATTCGCAACAGTCTGCAGAAGTGCCGCGATATTCATCTCCTTCATCATCGAAAGATTGTTGTTTGATGAAGCTCCATCTGTACCAAGGGCTGTGTTGATTCCCATTTTACGGTATTCGCATACAGGTGCAATTCCTGAAGCAAGTTTCATGTTTGAGGAAGGGTTGTGGACGACGGATACATTGTGTTCTTTCAGGATTTCCATCTCAGCTCTGCTTATATGTACACCATGGGCCGCATAAACGGGCACATTGAATACTCCTATGCTATCCAGAAGCTCAACAGGGGTCTTCCCGTACTCCCTAAGGCAGTCTTCGACTTCTTTCCTTGTCTCTGAAAGGTGGGTATGTAGCCTTACACCTCTTTCCTTTACCCATTCTGCGGCTCTCTCGTAACAATCAGGTGTCGATGTATATACTGCGTGTACGGCGGCATCCAGCCTTATTTTGTCATCGTCTCCAATGGCTTCGAGTATTCTTGGAGCTATTTCCTCTATGCGGAATTCTGCATCTGCGGCATCATTCATGAACGTCTGTCCGATGATTGCCCTCATCCCGGCTTCTTTCACAGCCTTTACGGTATTCCATGCATGGAAGTACATATCGGCGAAAACTGTACATCCCGATTGTATGAGCTCAGCGGCTCCAAGCCTTGAGGATTGATAGATATCCTCATCATTGAGCTTGTCCTCAATAGGGAATATCTCGGAAAGCCAGTCCTGAAGATTCTCACAGGTATCTTTATAGTTCCTCATGAGAATCATGGAAAGGTGTGTATGGGCATTGACGAAAGAGGGAAGGGCAATCATCGAATCGGCATCTATTGTCTCATCTGCATCTTTGCAGTCAAATTCTCCGATTCTCCTGATTATCCCATTCTCAATCAGGATGCTGCCCTTGAAATACTTGTCCCTTTCTGTCATTGGGATTATGGTTGCGTTCTTTATAATCGTGGTCATGGAGCTATTGTAGCATAAAGCGATTACTGAAGTACCTTCTCAAGGAGCACAAGGTTCACGCCAGGGATTCCATTGAAGACAGTTGGTATGGTTCTCACTTCTTTGTAGCCGAGTTTCCTGTACATAGTCCTTGCATTTGTATTGCGCTCATTTGTATCCATACGGAGGTATTTGCAGCCATTCGAGGTTGCGTATTCCTCGTAGAACTTGACAAATGCTTTGCCATAACCCTTTCCTGACTCCGATGGAGAGATGACTAGTGTATGGAGAACCATCACCTCATCTTCAGGGGCATTCACGCTCCATGTTCCCTGCTTGTATGAATCTACCTGGAGTTTGTTGATTATCGCGGCGCCGACAATCTTGCCATTCACCTCTTCTATGAATAGGTCTTGCCGTTTGATTGCTGCTTCGGCAGTATCCCTTGTCGGGTAGACATTTCTTTCCCACCCTATTGTGCAAAACCCCTTTTCCTCTGCGCTATGGATTTCATCGTAGATTCTCTCTACATCATTTAAATCATTTTCTAAAGCTGTTCTGAACATTTGAAAAATGGCTGCCTTCCGACAGCCATTACCTTATTTAACGAGATTCCTTTTGATTTTCTTCGTTGTTGTCATCTCCATCGGTTTGTCGACGAGTGTAACTTTCTCGATTTTCTTGTATCCGACGAGATTCTTATTTACCTCGGAGACTATCGACTCCATTTCTTTCTGAAGCTCTTCCTTCGACAGATTCTTATCCTTGTAGTATTCTTCCGATGGGTAGATTACAGCTTCAATGCATTCGCATGGAACGTCTTTCTTCATCTGGAATCCTCTTATGAGAATCTGCTCAATCTGCTGGTAGAGCTGGAACATATCCTCTATTTCCTCTGGGAATACGTTCTTTCCACCTTCGGTGACAATTATGTTCTTTGCTCTTCCCTTGAGATAGAGGTAGTTCTCGCTGTCGAGATATCCTAAATCACCTGTCCTGAGGTATCCGTTCTCATCGAAGAGCGCCTTTGTATTCTCCTCATCATCAAGGTAGCCCCTTGTGATATTAGGTCCCTTTACCCTGATCTCTCCGATTCCATCGCTGTCCTTATCTGCAATGATCATATCGATGAAAGGAAGGACCTTTCCGACAGAGTCTACCTTGAAGTGCTCTGGAGGATTCAGAGTAAGAATAGGAGCAGTTTCTGTAAGACCATATCCCTGGAGGAAGTTGAGACCAAGCTGTTGGTACTGTTTGAATACCTTCGGGGAAAGAGGTCCGGCACCGCAGATGAGGATCTTTGAATTGTCGAGACCGACTTTCGAGGTGATGTTCTTGTCGAAGAATCCCTTGAAAGGAGTTTTGCCGAAAGCTTTCTTGCACCATCCATTCAAAGTCATGAGGAGTCTTACAAGGCCATATGTTACAGTACCTTTTGCTTTTACCTGCTTGAATATTCCTGCAATGACTTTGTTGTAGAGGAGAGGGATGCCCATGAATACAGTGACTTTGCCCATCTTCATGTCTGCAATCATCCTTGATACAACTATTCCATGGCCGAAAATACAGTCTGAACCATGTTTGATTGTCTCAAGAAGAACCGCTGTACAGCAGTAGCTGTGGTGCAGAGGAAGGAGGGCATAAAGCACATCATTCTCATCTACGCCCATACCATCGGCTGCCTGGTAGACATTCGATGTTATATTTCTATGTGAGAGCACTGCGCCTTTCTCGTTTCCTGTTGTTCCGGATGTGAAGAGGATTGCCGCATCATCGTATTCGCTCACTTCCACTTTCTTTGCAAGTGGTTCGATATCGAGCTCAGCGAACCTCGGATACTCATCGCTCTTACCTTTGAGAAGAGCTTTCCCGAGAAGTGAATCGTACCATGCGCCGCCTATTCCCTTCATCTTTTCCAGAACATCCAGATCGCATATTGCGAATTTGACCTTTGCATATTCCGACAGTCTCATACAGCGGTCTGTATGCATCTGGTTGTCAATAGGCACTACGATGCCACCGGCAGCAAGTACTGCAAAGTATGCTATTGCCCAGGATGGACTGTTCTTTCCGTTTACAAGGACTCTGTCTCCTCTCTTGATTCCCTTTGATACAAGAAGGGCAGC
>CALXXO010000115.1 GCA_944392705.1 uncultured Spirochaetaceae bacterium | reverse complement strand
GTATCTGAAAGCGGTCATCGGCATTCCGTCCCACCATACACCGCTCTCCTCATCCGCAGCTGTGAGCGCCGTGATCGAGAAAAGCAGCAAGAGAAGCAGAATGATCGTCCTCGCTGTATTCTTCATCGGTATTTCTCCTTCGTGCATACTATCAGATTGGGGATTTTGCTTCCATACATCTTTCTCTCCGAAGCGGTAATTCATCAAAGCTCCACAATTCACCAGACAATCCGCTTGGAGAAACCGAACCCGAATGCATCGATTATATCATAAAGGGTTATATTCTCTGGCTGGGTGAATATGGTGAAGACCGCCATAGGATTATTCCATTCAAGGGATACCTCGATATCGAGATTCAGGTCATCTGCGAGGAACGTATGGCTTGTCTCCGTCCTGTTGTTCTCAGCATCAAGGTGTACCATGCCCTCAAGATACAGCTGAGGAGAAAGATATTTTCCAAGGTAGAGCGTCGTTCCATCGAGATACCTTGCCATCGGAGACAATGCTTCGTTGTCGAGGTTTGAGGATGCATATGAAACAGTATCGAAGATAAGGTTCTCGATTACATTCGTATGGAGAGAGAATGTATCAAGGGACAGGGATGAGCGTATGGACTGCTCAAGCGTGCTGTCATTCTCCGTCGAGATTATTCCGATTCTCGAGAGGATATCGACGGAAGCGGAGACAAGAGAGACCATCGACGAGAATGATATATCGCCATAAATCGAGTTCGGCAGGATTGACTGCCCGAGTATCTGCATTATCTCGCTCAAAGGCTTGGATGGAGAGCTCTCGAAGGATGGGCTGAGGTTGTCCAGTGTCGAATTGCGGAGGATCAGGAAGATATCGACAGGATTTCCATTTGAATCGAAGTCCCTCAGCCTTGCCCTGAGGTTGATGACAGGATTGAATCCCGGTCCTTCGAGAAGGTCCTGCAGGAAGCTTATATTTCCCTCCGTGATATAGAAGTTCTTTTGGAAGTAGAAAAGCTCTCCCGAGCGTATATCCAGCGAGCCGGAAACATCTAAAGCTCCGGTCTCATCGACCCTCACCCTCAGATTCTGGTTCTCCGCGATATCAGCACGGAGAATAGGGTCTCCTGTAAGTGGGAAGACGAATTTGACATTCTCCGTAAGCAGAAGCGTAAGATCCGCAGTTGTTCCAGCGACAGAGGAGGAACTTGTCGTCATCCACTCCGGCATAGGCTCCATGCCAAGCGACATTGTGAGATTCGCTGCATTGAGGTCTCCATTCATGAAGAGCACGGAATCGGAACCTTCCCCGACCCTTAGGTATCCATTGACGTCTCCCCAGATATCGACATTCGAGCTGGTGAGAGGAAGCCTTATTCCAATCCAGTTGTCCTCATCCGCATAAACATCCACAGCCCAGCCATCCATCGAAAGCGATGGCCCTAGATCTATTGTCAGAGCAACTCTTCCCGGAGTACGTTCATAGGTCTCCAGATCGAGAACAGTGCAGTCATCGATCAAAGATGCAAAGGAACTGTCCCAGACTGAGAAATACGGATTGTGAAGGATTACTCTCTCTCCTGGCATCCAGAAAACGTCGAATGCGACTTCCTCTGCAGAGAGCCAGCCGAAGAGGTTCCATGTACCATTCTCCCCCACTGCCACTATCTCGCCTTTGGCAGGGGCAGGAGCATAAAAGACTATTGAAGGATTCAGGAATAGGTCCGCGATGCTTATCTCAAGGCTATCGATGGAGAATCTGAGTTCTGTGCTGTCCCCGAAACTGCCATCGACCATGAATGCGGCGACAGGCATAAGATCGACGTATAGCGACCCTGTTCTGGATGCAATGTCAACAAAGCCTGCAAGAAGATTTCCTGATAACTCAACAACGCCCTTGTTGTTTATCGCATGGAGACTTCTCTCCCCGAGCGTGAACATATTGCCAAGATTGGTGCTTCCGATACTGACGCTTAGAGTCGATGAGTCGAGCTTCGTAGAGATCATCTCGCGGACAGAATCGGCGATGTTGTCGCCCTTCGGAAGCGCTGCGGAAATCGAAAGTGAGGTCGTCACAGGCAGAAGCCCATCAGCCCTCTCGATAGCCGCGGAGAGGGATACATCAGCGGAAAGCACTCCTGTTTCCGAGGAATATCTCACCTCTTCCGAGCTGAGAGCAAGATTGCCCGATGAGAATGAGATTGATGACAGAGCTATCTCATCGCTGTCGATATACATATCAGCAACCGCGGATACAGGATTATTTATCATATCGCGGCTATAGGCATTGAGACTTCCGGAGAATGAAAGGGCATCCCATGTACCAGCGCGCGCGGTAAGATTTATATTCCCTATCATCCCATCAATTCCGAATCGCTCGAGATTGAATGAATCCATTCTGAGAAGGCCCGAGAACATACCATCGCTACTTCTGAGGATTGAGAGGATAAGGCTCTCCGATTCCGAAGAGGAGAAACTCATGGCTATCGAAGGTGTTCCATATGCAATCTCCATCCTTCCCTCAAGCGGAACGAAGGCTGTGGAGGTGAATGAGATATCATCGAATGACAGTGAGTTGTTGTCGCCATGGAGGGAGAAGTCCAGATCAGGCAAATGCGGAAGGATACCGATGCTGCCGATGACAAATGACTCCGATGATATCCTGAACTGCTGCTCTGCAAAGTCAAAGGAAGCGTTCAGTGTTCCATCGAGATAAGTCGGTGCCATGTCTTCATCACGGAAAACAGGGAGCTCGAAATGTTCGAAAGAAAGAGATCCCACGATATTCTCTCCGAAATCGACAAGTGCTTCAGCCCTTTCATTCTCGAGGGAAACCCTGTTCTCATTCAGATCTATCTTAATATCGAACGGATAGAAATAATCACCGCTCTTCAGAGTTGCCGAAGATTCTATTACCTTTACATCTGACCAGTTGACGTTTCCTCTGAGCCAGCTGGAGGAGAAATAAGGAATCTCCGCGGAGAAGTAATACTCCTCATCGCTTTCCAGCGTCAACGTTCCGACGAATAGCTCATACCCTGAATCCGTCATGGAGACCACGAAACGGCCCTCTGGAAGATTTGTCCTGAAATTGATACTTCCTGAGAAAGATGCCCTGATGAAATCAGAAGTGATCGATAGCTGCGATATATCCACCCCATCCTTTTCCAGATTTCCGCTTCCGGATGCAGCCAGGGAGAAGAAGAGGTCGTTGAACGCTATATCGGAAATGGCGAGCGCAAAATCCATCGGCCCTGTGTAATCCGAAGCAAGATTGACGGAAACAGAGCCTGTCGCAGCGGTATTGTCGCCGATGTAGTTGTAAAGGACAGGCACATACTGGCTGACAAAAGGAAGGAACGGACGGAGCGGAAGATTGGTATAGAAAGCATTGAGGTCTACCCCATCCCCTATATTCCCCGAGAACACCAGGCGGCTGCCGAAGGATCCCCTGAAAACAAGCTCCTCTCCGCTCGTGTATGTAGCGCTGGCGAAGCCTGAATTCTCAAGGCCCGGAATCACAACGCTGCTCAGGGCCACTCTGGCGCGGGAGATGCTCTTTCCATCGAAGCTGCCACTGACCATGAAGTCTCCGCCAAGGCCATTGAGCGCAGAGCTCTCATTGACAGCTGAAAGACTACCCTGCGCCCAGAAAGAATCC
This sequence comes from uncultured Spirochaetaceae bacterium, assembly GCA_944392705.1. Taxonomy (GTDB): domain Bacteria; phylum Spirochaetota; class Spirochaetia; order Sphaerochaetales; family Sphaerochaetaceae; genus Ornithospirochaeta. The sequence continues at coordinate 2,879 of CALXXO010000115.1, read as the reverse complement.
CTATCCCCTCTTACCCTTAGGCCATCTCCTGCAATGGTGAAGTCCGGGCCGAGAAGGTTGAGGGCATCCGATGTGAATGATGGAATTGAAAGCGAGAATGATTCATCCTCAATCCCTGCCGATAGCTCCGTGTTTTCCGCACTGTAAATGACAATGCCATCCTTCTCCGCGCTGAAGGAGCTGAGGAGAGCGAGTACCCTCTCTCCATCGTAGGAAAGATCTATCTCCTCTCCGCTTACGCTGTAGCCATTTCCTTCGATGCAGGGAGAAAGGAAGACAGCTTCTGCATCTTGGCGCGTTCCGGATACAGATGAACGGGAGAGTGCAAAGGATATACCGTTCCAGCTTCCCTCCGCCGACGATATTGAGAGCGCGGCTTCCGCTTCACTGTAATCAGAGAAAGATGGAACGGAAGCACGCAGTATAGGGCGGACTATCTCGAAATCGGCGCCCAAAACAGAGCCCGAGATGCTGTCGGATGATGCGGAGAGTGATATTCCGGAGAGAGTATCGGCGGATACAATCAGATTGCTGGCTGCAATCTCTGTATCGCCATTGGCGAATTTAAAGAGTGGCAGGAACATCTCAGCACGCGCAGAACCATTCTCAAGGTAGATGGAGAGATCTGAGTTCTCCGATGAAGCACCCATCCCGGAGAAATCAATCTGGTGAAGGTGCAGGGATATATCATGCTCGAGAAGGAAGGAAGGCAGATAAGCGCTTTCTCCACTGCCACCTCCTGAAGTGGGGAGCACAGGAACTGAAATGAATCCATCAGTTCCCTCTATCTCGAGATTCCCGCTTCCGGTAAGGGCATATTTGACGAGTTCGATGATACCCATATGGATGCGTATTCTCTCCAGGGAGATGAGATCTGCGCCATCGTAGGATGCTGAGAATCCATTTATCGTCACACCACCGCGGAAATCCCTGTCTATCGAATCGAATTTGATACCTACAGGACTGCCGGATGCTTCAAGCTCATCCATTATCCTCTCTGCTGCCATCAATGTAGGAGATGTCATCCCGATTGAGAAAACAGCGAAGAGCGCGACAGATGCGAAAAGAATAAGCACTATCAGCGAAATGATGATGACTGAAAACGGCGAATGGTATTTCATCCTTTACTGCTTTGAGTTTATACTCCTTTGTACAGCATAGCATATTTGCTGTCTGTGGGAGAATGGAGATAGAATGAGCATACTGAAGTCATTTATAGTCTTTGAAGGTCTTGACGGTGCGGGAACAACGACCCAGATCAAGAATCTCGCGCGTTACTACGAATTCAACAAGCGTCAATACTGTATCACAAATGAGCCTACATCAAATCCTATCGGAGTGCTTGTAAGTAGCGTCCTTCAGAAGAAAGTCGTGACAACACCCGATGCTCTCGCTCTTCTATATGCCGCGGACAGAAGCGATCACCTCTACAATCCATCGTATGGGATAACAAGAATGCTCGAAGAGGGGAAAATCGTAATGTCGGACAGGTACTTCTACTCCTCGATAGCCTACCAGAGCGTTGAGTGCAGCAAGGAGCTTGTCAGGACAATAAATAACTTCCCAGCCCCCGAATTCCTCATATTCATCGACACTCCCGTCGATGACTGTATGAAGCGTATAGAGAAGCGCGGGGAGGAAAAAGAGCTCTTCGACAGAGCTGAGTTCCTGACAGCTGTCAGAAAGAACTATCTCGAAGAGCTTGAGAATCTTCCTGAAGACGTAAACCTTCTCGTTGTCGACGGACGCAAGTCAATCGAGGATACAGAGAGGGAGATCAGGCAGTACCTCTCCTCTTTCAGCCTCTGATAAACGACGCATCCCCATAGCTGAAGAACCTGTAGCGCTCTTCTATAGCATGGTTGTAGGCACTGAAGATCAGGTCCTTGCCTGCCAGTGCCGACACGAGCATCAGTAACGTTGATTCCGGAGTATGGAAGTTAGTCAGAAGGTCGTCCACGAAGCGGAAGGTATAACCGGGATGGATGAAAATGTCCGTGTCTCCGGTAAGCTTCGAAAGCCTGCCGCTCTCATCCGCCGCGCTCTCAAGTGTACGCACCGAGGTCGTTCCGATAGCGACAATCCTCCTCCCTTCAGCTTTGAAGGCATTGAGCTCCGCTGCGGTCTTCTCGTCTATCTCATAGTGCTCCGTATGCATATGATGGTCTTCGATGTTCTCTGTCCTGACAGGGAGGAAGGTTCCAGCACCGACGTGCAGCGTCACTTCGTAGATTGGAATGCCCATAGCCCTAACCTCGTCCATCAGGACTGAGGTGAAATGAAGTCCGGCAGTGGGGGATGCTACAGATCCCATCCTCTTTGCATATACTGTCTGATACCTTGTCTCATCGCTCCAGCTGTCCTCCCTCTTTATATATGGAGGAAGCGGGACATGGCCACAGCGGGAGAAGAAAGCTTCGCCATCATCGGAGGAAAGCATAACAGACCTTGTGCCGTCATCGTTTTCCCTTACAATGCAGCCACTTACGCTATCCTCTCCGCCATCGTGAAGCAGGAAGCGGTATTCCTTTCCCTTCTTCTGCCGCTTCGTCTTTGTCACCATGCACTTCCATGCGCCATCGCTTTCCTGCCCGAGAAACAGGAATTCAACGGTTCCTCCAGTATCGGAGACACCATAAACCCTGGCTTTCCTGACCCTGGAGTTGTTGACGACAATCACGCTGTCTTTATATAGAAGGGATGGGAAGTCAGACATCATATGGTCGGAGAACTCTCCCCTCTTCCTGTCAATAAGCAGAAGCCTGTCCTCTCCCCTTCTCTCCGATGGCTCCTGGGCTATAAGCTCAGGAGGTAGATCAAAATAGTAATCCTTGGTCAGCATGGTCCTTCCTCCTTCCGTTCATTCCCAGCATTTCATA
>CALXXO010000114.1 GCA_944392705.1 uncultured Spirochaetaceae bacterium | reverse complement strand
GGTATAGGAACGATTGAGGAGCTCTCTGAGATATATACATGGAGACAGCTTGGCTATCATGAGAAGAATATCGGGTTGCTTAATATATCTGGATACTGGGATCCATTTCTTGAGATGCTGGACAAAGGAGTCGAAGAGGGATTCATATCCTCCCCTCTCCGCTCGATTGTAATTGCCGAGAATAATCCAGAAACACTAATTGACAGACTGGAAAAGGAAAGCTTCGAGCTGCCTCCGAAACTATGACAAAAGCAAGAAGCCGGAGAAAAATCCGGCTTCATTCCAGCTTTATTACTTCTCCCAGAGCTTCTCAGGATAATAGCCTGACTCAATCTTCTTTCTGAGCTCAGCCATTACATTCGCCTTATCTTCAGGATACGTCATACCGAACCACTTATCAGGTGATGAGAATACCTTAAGCGATCCCTTTCCGGATGTCACCATCTCTGAAACACCATTAGGAAGGAGACACTCGACTTTCGGCTCCCTTATATTCACCTTCTTGAAATCTTCCCAGTACTCCATGAAGCTCTCGAATACCTTTGGTGTGAAACCGAAGAAATTCATAGAAACAGGCTCATCGCCAGTAAGCTTCACATCGCCGGAAGGCATATGGGAGACGATGCCGCCATCTGCTGTGTACTCGATTTTATTATTCTCTTCCATCGATTCAAGAATGCCGTCCTTAATAACACAGACAGCTCTGGAGACAGAACCCGATGGGCTCATTGTATTCTTGAGCACGAAGCCTACCATAGCGTGGGTGGTATCGTCATTGTTCAGAGTGGAAAGATAGTCGCCGAGAATACCATATGCACTGCGTCCATAATAATCATCTGCGTTGATTACTGTAAAAGGAGTCTTTACTGCATCTTTTGCACAGAGGATAGCCTGGATTGTTCCCCAGGGCTTCGTTCTCCCTGCAGAGAGCGCAGCTTCCTCTTCTGTCAGGAGCGCTGTCCTTTCCTGGAACACATAGTCTGCATCCATATTGCGGGCAATTCTGTCGAAAAGACGCTCGCGGAAGTCATTCTCTATATCCTTCCTTATGATAAACACAACCTTTCCATATCCCGCATGGAAAGCATCGTAGACACCGAAATCAAGAAGTGTCTCGCCATGCATACCGACAGCATCAATCTGCTTTACTCCACCATATCTGGATCCGAGTCCTGCAGCCAAAACAAGAAGCGTAGGTTTCATTCTCTCCTCCTTCCTATAGTTTAGTTGCTTTGTCATTAATTATCCATATGAAGCTTGAGATTTCGCTTTTTTTCGGCAGCAGAATGGATTAGCCATAGAAATCTTACGGATAAAAACTTTACGTTAAGTTTATATTCGTTACATATTTTATTATATACAAAATAATTATATTGATTCATCACTTGAAAATCATGAATATTTTCCGTAAATTACCTAACGTGAACAAAGAAAAGAATATCAGAGCATACCTATTTCTTCTGCCAGCTTTGCTTCTCGCTGTGCTATTCTCGTTCATCCCTCTTGCAAAAAGCTTCATAGGCTCATTCCTTACGATATCTCAATCGGGAAAGGTACTTGGCTTTGCAGGGCTTGGGAACTACATATCGCTCTTCAAAAACCAGGCCTTTCTTTCAAGCATAGCAAATACAGCCAGATTCACTGTTTTCTTTCTTCCTTTGAACACTCTCATAACTTTAGCTGCGGCAGCCCTTACAAGGAAAAAAAGAAGATATACAGCAATATCTGAATTCATATTCATGACTCCGATGGCATTCTCACTGTCAGCCCTTGCCCTGATTTTCAAGGAACTCTTCAGAGGAAGAGTAAGCGTAATAAACAGGCTGACCGGGCTTTCTCTTGAATGGCTGGACCAAAGTGGCCCCGCGATGGCAGTGCTTGTGATTCTCGGGCTTTTCCTGGACTTTGCGCTCGATTACATTCTCCTTCTATCCGCCTTCAGAGGTACGGACAAGAGCATCATCGAAGCGGCGGAAATAGATGGAGCATCCGGTGGAAAGCTCTTTTTCCTCATTGAGCTTCCTTCAATAAAGAACATCCTTTCGATAACGATTTTCATGGCCCTGAAGGATGCTGTATTGATATCTGCACCGGTGATGGTGCTGACGGAAGGAGGTCCATTCAGATCTACGGAAACCGTGATGTACTTCTACTATCTGGAAGCATTCAGAAGCGGAAACAGAGCGGTAGAGAACACAATAGCGGTACTGATGGTCGTCTTCTCTTCCATTCTCATGTCTTTGATTTCCAGGAGAAGAAGAGATGTCTAAGTTCGCAAGGAATGCTGCCATCATAATCCTCTCTGCCATAATCCTGTTTCCGCTCTTCTATGCGCTCTCAGCTTCTTTTTTCACTCCGCAGGATTTTACTGCTTCTGAAGCCAGGCTGCTTCCGTCTTCAGTTTCCGCCAGGAACTATATGCTCTCGCTGAGCCACAGATACTTTCTCAGATACTTGGTGAATTCAATACTCACAGCGATGCTGACAGCTATACTGAGATGTATCATCGTGACTATGGCAGCATTTGCATTCACGCACTTGAGCTTCAAAGGAAAAAGGGTTCTTCTGATAGCACTTCTCTCCACCCTATTCATCCCCCCGGATGCAATGCTCTATGAAAACTACATCACCACCGCAAGATTGGGGCTTCTGGATAGCTATCTGGGAATAATCCTCCCCTCCCTGTTCTCAGCATCCGCGATGCTTATGACTATCGGGGCATATCTTTCATCGGACAGAGATATATACGATGCCGCGATGATGGATGGGGCAGGAGATATAAGATACATAACTACGATTCTCGTGCCGCTTACAGCACCTGTGGCAATAACGGTATTCATTCAGGCATTCATAGCATCGTTCAACAGCTATCTCTGGCCGCTTTTAGTAACTACAAGGCCGAAAATGCGCACTGTACAGGTCGGAATCACCATGCTCGGCTTTGCAGAGGAAGGGGAATTCGGCGCTCAGTTCGCAGCCATAGTGATAGTCACTCTGCCCTTCTTGCTACTCCTTCTTGCTGGCCGGAAAATGATTATGAAAGCCATTTCTGGAGGAATGTCAAACTGAACTTGTTTTCGGAGGATATATGAAAAAGCTTTTCTCAATCATGGTAATGCTCATCCTGATGTTTCCCATTCTGGCAGGAGGGAACAGTGAAGATGAGAGCATTGTCACAATCTGGCATTCAAATTCAGGTTCTATCGGAACTGCATTCGATGAGATTGTGGATAATTTCAACGAGACTGTAGGAAAGGAGAAAGGAATAGAGATTGAAGCAATTTACCAGGGCGCGGCAAATGATGTGCTGACAAAAGTGAAAGCTGCAGCTGCCGCAAATGTCTCCTCCCTTCCGGATATCGCACAGCTGGACGCGACAGCGGCTCTGGATATGATGAATTCAGATTACCTCGTGCTACCAGAAACACTGGGAGTCGACACTTCGCTTGTAATGGAATCGGCAATAGAGTCTTTGATGTCTGAAAGAGGACTGCTAGCAGTTCCATTTAATGCATCTTCCCTGCTCTTCTACTACAATAAAACCCTCTTTGACTCGCTGGGACTGTCCGCCCCGGAGACTATAGATGACTTTGCCGCGATAGCACCTCTTCTTGGAGAGAAAGCAGCAGATGGGACAATCACACGCTATGCTTTCGCTGGTGTTCCCACGACATATGAACTGGGAGCTTTCATTGGCGCACAGAATGGCCTTTCGTACTTTGTCAACAACGAGAACGGACACACAGGCACGCCAACCAAAGTTCTGTTCGAGGAGGAAGGGACCTTTGCAGAATTCCTTGTCCACTGGAAAAACCTCTATGACACAGGATATGTCAGCAACATAACATCTGGAATCAGCACTGAATTCGCGGCAGGACGTACAGCAACGATGCTTGCATCATCATCAAATCTCTCGACCGTGCTCAATACTGTCGGCGATAGATTCGAAGTCGGTACAGCTTTTGTCCCGAAGACAAACGATGAAGCTACAGGGGGAGTCAACATCGGGGGCGGTGCGATGTTCGCATTCACAGATAATGAGAATGTAAGAACTGTCCTTGAATACCTCATTTCCGAGGGCGTGCAGCTCGAATGGGCCGAGAAGACAGGATATATGCCTGTCAACACAGGGCTTTCGGACAATGATGAATACCTTGCATTCCTGGATTCCAATCCGCAGTTCAAGGTAGCTATGGAACAGACAGAGGTCTCAAACCCCAAGCTTACAGGTGTGTGGCTTCCATCTGCATACCAGATCTACTACTCATTCCAGACTGAAATCAGGAATGTAACTGAGGGCGGCAAGCCAATAGACAAAGCTGTCCACGATATGGCCGCAATAGTACAGCAGGCCCTGGATGACTATGCAGAACAGAATATCATCTAATACAAACCTCGTCGCATTCTCCCGAGATGGGAAGAGGACCATGGATACTCTCATTCCCATCTACGCCGGATGCGGCTATAAAGCACTCGACCTCAATTTCTGCGAGATGATGAATCCAGGGTCGGTGCTCAACACAGAAAAGTGCGGCGAGTATATCAAGAAGCTGAAAGAAGAGAAGGAAATCCATGGGCTTGAATATATCCAGGCCCATGCTCCTTATCCTCGGGATTACACAGCGCTGGACAAAGAGGAAAAGAATGCATCGGATGCCTTGATTCTCAAAGCAATGGATGCAGCAGCAGAACTTGGTGTTCCACATATTGTGGTCCACCCGATAAAAGGAAGCATCAAAGAGAATATAAGCTATTTTGAATCGCTTATCGAAAGGCAAAGCACTCCTATAAAAATCGCCATAGAGAACATGGAGACAAGGAACGAAATCTGGAATGCGGAGGACCTCATCTCAATCTGCAGGAAGCTTAAACCAATGGCTGGAATCTGCCTTGATACAGGCCATGCGTTTATAGCGGGAGAAGATATTCCGTCTTTCATCAAGAAAACCGGAGACCTTCTTATAGGAACCCATATTGCAGACAACGATGGCAAAGAGGACCTGCATCTTCTTCCAGGCTTTGGAAAGATAAAATGGGAAGACGTGGTAAAGGCACTGAAGGATTCATACTCGGGATATCTCAACTATGAGTGTATGTTCTTCTCAAAAAACCTTCCCTGGAGCCTATCCGAGGATATTGTGAGATTGTCGCTTTCAATCGGTTCCTGGCTTCTCTCCCTCTGAGCGGAAGAATGTGCATCTTGAACTGTACTGGCAGGATGCACATAAAGCGCCAGGACACTCTGTGAAGCCATCTTCGGCTTTCTCAAGCTGGTGGATATGCCATTCGAGTTCATCGATATGCATTTTGAGAACCGAAAGCTTTGCCATATCCTCTGCAAGCTTCTTCTGATACTCTTCAAGAAGAGCTTTCCTCCTGAGATTTCCGGACCTGTCAGAATCCTTCATCTCGAAAATCCTTCTTATCTCCTGTATGGAGAATCCAAGACCTTTCAGCTCCACAATCCTCTTGAGATAGACCAGGTCTTCATCGGTATACCACCTGTGGCCTCCATCTGATCTGCCAGCTTTTATGAGCCCCTGTTCCTCATAGTATCTGATTGTCCGTTCTGTAAGGGAACTGAGAGTGGCTATCTCCCCTATCCTGTACTTTCTCATACTCCAATTCTAACTCATTTTCCCAAAAACCTGACACTATCGGGCAGAGAATGCGTATAAACAGCATGAGACATTATCAGATAAAGACAGAAAATATTTCCGTAAGGGAAACTCCGAAAGAAGATAGGCCGCGCGAACGGCTGGAACGGCTTGGAGTAGAAGCTCTCACAGATGAAGAGCTTCTGATGCTTATTATCGGATCCGGCACATCAAAACGAACTGTCAATGAAATAGCAAAGGATCTACTTTATGAGCTGGATAGGAATCCAGATATGAAGATGGAGGAAATGCTTCTGATTCCAGGGCTGGGTCAGGCAAAGGCTTCATCCATCGATGCAGCGCTAGAGCTTGGAAGGAGAAGAGTGCGTGGCAAAGGTCGCGTGATATCAAGTCCATCAGATATCTATAAGGAAATAAGGCATTACTCCTCTAGAGATCAAGAGAGCCTTATTGTCCTGATGCTCAATGGGGCCCATGAAACAATAGGAACAATAGTCGCAACTGTCGGACTCCTGAACAGGACAATCGTCCATCCGAGGGAAGTCTTCTCAGAACCTATAAAACGAAGAGCAGCCGCCATTGCAATAGCCCACAACCATCCATCGGGGAATGTGGAACCATCCGATGATGATAAAGACGTAACGAAAAGAATCATACGTTGTGGCGAGATATTAGGTCTTCGCATTTTGGATCATGTGATGTTTACACTTTTGATACAATCAGGATTTCAAGGTATATCCTAGCAATATTGTGATTATTGATTTTATTCTTTATGTTAAATGAAATTATAAATCAGGCATTGTCTTTGAATAAGCACCGCTATGGAAATTAACAAGAAGAAGCCAAAGAGGAGAATCTACCCTCTTCCGTGCTTTTAAATTCTTTAGCCACCCCTATAGGTATTTTCGTTTCAGAGTATGAATTTCGTTTCAGGGTTAGGTCAGTTTACAAGGAACTACACGCAGACCGTGAAACGGGCTGCTGACAACAAACGGCGCTATGCTCCCGGCTG
>CALXXO010000113.1 GCA_944392705.1 uncultured Spirochaetaceae bacterium | reverse complement strand
AAAAATATCTTCGGATCACGAAAGTCATCGGCAGCTGATTCAGGTTTCGTTATTACAGGATTTCCTTCATATTTTGTGAATGAAACACCATCTTTGGAATAAGCAATATTCTGAGTCTGATACAATATGCCATTTTTATGAACCGAACCTGTGTAGACGAGGAAGAGCATCCCATCTTTTTCAATTGCGCTTCCTGAAAAGCACCCTCCATCCTCATCCTTGTCATAAGCAGAATCCGGGTACAGTGCTATCGGAAGATCTTCCCAATGCAGCATATCATTGCTTACTGCATGGCCCCAGTGCATACTTGCCCACTCAGTCGAGTCCGGATTGTGCTGGTAAAAAAGATGATACTGGCCTTTGTAGTAAATCAGCCCATTGGGGTCATTTATCCAGCCTTTGGGGGCTGTAAAGTGAATTAGTGGCCTTAACCCTGAAGAGGGCCTTGAAAGAATAGATTCGCGCATTTTCGTTTCCTTAATTGTTTATGTTCCTCACGGAACTTCCGATAATCAGCATAGGGTCCAGAAGAATTTGTCCTGTTGCTTTATTCCCAATACCGTCCACAGTCATTATTGCCTTGTATCCCATATCAAAATGGGGAAGAGCAACGGTTGAAAGGCTTGGCGTAATGAACCGGCTTATCACTTCCTGGTTGTCAAAACCAACAATCGAAAGATCTTCAGGAACCCTGAGTCCCATATCTTTCGCGGCTGATATGACAGTAAGAGCAAGCCTGTCGTTGTAGCAGAGTATCGCGCTTGGTCTATCTGTACTTCTGAAGATAGTAAGTACTGTATTAAGGATTGATCCTATCTCAATTTCTGTCCTGACGATTCTGCATTCGTCGAGATTGTGTTCCTTGACAGTATCTAGGAATGCTTGCTCTCTTTTGGATGTTGCTGGAATTATTTCACCGGAGATTGTAAGAGCATTGCTTATGTAGGTTATTTTCCTGTGGCCATTATCGATTATGTATTTAGTCGCTTTTTCAGCGCCTTTGTAGTCATCAGGAATGATGGCAGGAAAATCAACCTGTTTTGTAAAGCAGTTGATAAGACAGATAGGTTTATCAAGGAGAATCTCTGGAAGCGTTACCTCATGGTAGAAATGTGTTGCGTAGACAATGCTTTCCACCTGGAAATCAAGAAGAGTCTGGACAGAAGCGATGTCTCTTTCCTTATCTTTGCCATCCACGGTGGCAATCATAAGAGTTTTATCCAGTTCCCTTGCTGCGGCTTGGCAACCTGCTATGATTTCATGTGCAAAGTCGTTACCTAGGAGATTGTCTGCAACCAACCCTATAATACCGGTTCTGCCATTTGTATTAAGGCTTCCTGCAATTCTATTCTTCCTGTATCCAAGTTCCTTGCATACTTTTAGTACTTTCTCTTGAGTCTCTTCCGGAATGTTTCCTTTCACTTTTCCGTTGAGAACCATAGAGACACAAGTCTGAGAAACATTTGCTGCCTTTGCAACATCATTCATTGTCACGATTCTTTTCTGTCTTGTCATTGTTTCCCCATGAGACCGGCTGATGACAGCCGGTCACTCAGTTGTCATGAATTATACACTATGAAGAGTTTCCATATTGCAGGTCTTCTCGCCGTTTTTATCAATTGTCTGTGTATATATACCCCAGGCTTTTCCTGTAATCCAGAATGTTCTGTAATTATCAGCATTAAGGACGGGATTGAATGTTACAGACCCATTGACCATATCAGTCTCCTGCCCGCTGAAGGCGGTAAGAAGAGAGAAACTTGCCATTGCCCTGACATAATGATGGCCGGCTTCAGTCTCACTCCATGGACTTCTCTTGAATCCATCATATCTATCGCGGATTGACATGATGATTGTAAGAGCTTCATCAATGAGACCTTCTTTAATCAGGCAGACTGCAACAGTGTATTCAACGCCTGTCCACACCTCATCGCAATAGGCGAATGGGAATCTAGGCCTTCCACCTTTTGGCCAAGAGCACAGAACTAGTCCTGCTTCATCATTGAGAGCATATGTTCTCTGAACATTCGGAACCTCATCCATATTGTCGCGGAAATTGTATTTGAAGATTGCTTCAAGAGCTTTTTTTACATGGTCCTTTGGAAGTACATATCCGAGTCCTGCCGCATGAGCCATAAACTGCCCCAAAAGCTGATCTGTCAGACAACCCCTTCCATACTGATAGCGGTACTGGTCAACATCTTCTAGTTGCTGTATGAAGTATTCACCATTGAATAGCATTTCATCAGTTTTCTTAGAAGCTGTGTCAAAAAGCTTTTCGAAACGTTCTGCTACATCGACCTTGCCCAGATGCCTTGCCATCTCTGCAACACCTTTTATTGCTCCAAGGTAGATGGTGTTTGTCATTGTATTCGGACCATAGAACTCGATGTCATATGTTACGTGCATTTTTCCATCGAGGACGCCATCTCCATCCGTGTCCCATTCCTTGAGCGCGAATTCCAAGGCTTTCATCATGTTATCCCAGATTCCAAGGAGGAAGTCATCATCCCCTGTGTATTTCCATTCTCTGTAAACACGGAGAATAGAGCCAAATTGTCCATCACAGGCTGGAATCATATCCCATTTGCTTTCTCCAAGTATTTTTCTTGCACGGAAGGGCATATCACCATTTTCCTGCATCTCGATATTGAATTCTGTATTTCGCATTGAGATTTCAAGATCAGGGAAAAGGTTCGCGACGGCTGTCGCATAATTCCATACATGGTTTACATTGCCTTGCCCGCAGCCAACATAGTCCCTTATTCCTTCCCATCCTAGGAACGCACCGCTTTCAATGCGGAAGCAGCAATGACTCTTCATAGACATTATGTTTGAAGCGATTGCATCAATCACATAAACAGGAAGCGTTGTGGAGTAGAGTGCATCTTCAAATGCTTTTGATTCAGAATAAAGATAATCCATCTTCTTTATCACGTACTCTCCCACATTCCAGGCATCTGTGAACTTTGTTGCATAGTAGTTTCTTATCGCTTCATAACCACCTTCTTCGTAACGTTTGAGATCTTGGTCATATTCAATCCATCCCTTGGGCCTGTTGGGGAAATACCATGTGAGTACAAACTCAAATGTCTTCTCCTCGTTTGGTCCGATGACAGCGCTGTCGCAAAGAGAACTTATTTTCTCCTTGAGATTGAGAAAGCTGAAATCATAATGGTCGAAAAGTTCGCAGCCTTCAGCTTTTATGTCTGCAGTCTTCTGGAGTTTTCCATCGCTTGAGAAATCATCCCAGAAATCCTGTGCATTATCTGTCCACTGGCCATGGAGCCATTGTTTCGAGGTTACATTATCGCCAGTTGAGAAGAATGCCATAGAGCCAAACTTCATATCATTAGGTTTCAGATTCTTTGCGGTATAATACCAGCCCTTTACAGAACCTTCCTCTTTGTATTCATTCTGTACTTCATCAACAAGTTTCACATTGTTGAAGACATCATAACCATCGAAGCCCACAACATTTGCAAGAGTCGCTGCAACAGATGTTTCTACAGCTTTATTTGTAGGATTTTTGATTCTGTATCTGAATATTGCACAAGGGATTCCTGAATTATCGCTATCAAGAGGAATGAAAGGAGTGAATGCTTCCATTCTAACCTGGAGCGGAATGTCTGGATCTCTGAGGTCGATATAGACGAAAGGCTGACGACCTTCCATTTCTGAATATTCAAAACGAGGTATACCCGCGAGTTCTCCGTTTAAGAATCCATGTGATTTCAGATATGGTGGCTGGATTTTTGATTCAAGAATCTTCGCAACAGGTGCTTTTCCTTCCTCTTTTGCATAAATCGCGAAAAATGAGAATGGAACAAATTTTCCTTTTCCCGGCCAGTTGAAGATTTCCCAGTCTTTAAGATTTCCTCTTGCGCCAACAGAGATGTTGCCGGTACCTATACCTCCAAGAAGGAAATTGGCTACATTAGCTTCTCTCGGATAGGTGATTCTTCCACCAAGGCGGAATTTCTCTTCTTTTGATTTGATGTTTCTTTTCATTTTATCCTCCGGGGCTTAACCCTTGACTCCTATATTGATCATGGATTTGACAATCCATTTCTGACAAAGAACGAAAATAACAAGCACAGGCACTATTGCCATTGTGATAGCTGCAAATACGACATTGTCCCCAGTCTGGAACGGTTGCCTAAGCTGAAGTATTCCAACTGGCAGCGTTACCTTATCAGGCGAATTGAGCATTATGAATGCATTGAAGTAGTCATTCCAGGAAAACGAGAATGCGATGATTGCGAGCGAAGCAAGATTTGCTTTTGTCATTGGCAGAATTATCTTCACGAAAGCCACGAATGGATTTGCACCATCTATAGTTGCCGCATCCTCCATTTCTTTTGGGACTTTGAAATAAAACTGTCTGAGGAGAAATATGCCGAATCCTCCAGCAAGTCCTGGACACATCGCACCGAAAAGCCCTGGTAATGCGACAGACCATAATGTATTTACAACATGAAGCGTATTCATAATCCTGAAGAGGGGAACGATTGTCACTTGCACCGGAATCATCATCGTGATGAGGAGCAGGGAGAACATCGCTTTCTTTCCCCTGAATTCCAGTCTTGCGTATGCATATCCAGCTATTGCTGCATGGAATACCATTCCAATTGTTATGAGTGTACTCAGGAATAGGCTGTTCTTCATCCACAGGAAGAAACGGCTCTGTCCCGAGAAAATCTGAGCAAAGTAACTTGTGTTCCATTCATCCAATGATGGTGGAAGCCATTTGGGTGGAAGGGAGGTCGCTTCTGCATATGTCCTGACAGAAGCACTGAATACCCAGAGGAATGGTGCAATGAAGACAGCTGCTGCAGCTATCATTATCACTATAAGCAGGATGTTCTTCACTATTTTGGCTATTCTATGTTTGTTAATCATAATTCACCCACTTTTTGCTACCGACAAACTGAATTGCCGTGACGATGATTATGAAAATAAGGAGTAGCATCGATAATGCGGTTCCTTGTCCGTAGTTCATTGATGTGAATGATTTTTCTGTTATAAGCATTACAAGGCTCAAGGATGAATTTCCTGGTCCTCCATTTGTAAGCACAAGTGCAGATTCGTAGAGCCTTAGAGCTCCGGTCAGGTTCATGACAAGAACGAAAAATACAGTAGGAGATATCATGGGGAAGATAACGGAAATAAAGCAGCGAACAGGCTTTGCTCCATCTATTTCCGCAGCTTCTATGATGTCCTTGCTAAGAGACTGCAGGGAGGCAAGGATAAGAAGCATCGACAGTCCTGCATTCTTCCATACATCAAGAATAAGGACGGCTATTTTTGAAATATGCTGGTTGCTGAGCCATCCTATAGCAGGTATCCCGATTTTTCCCAAGTAGTAGTTCAATACACCGAAATCAGTCTGGAAGAATACCTGCCAGATAACTGCTACGAATGTAAGGCCGATAAGAGAAGGGAAGAAGTATATAGCCCTGAAAATAACACTGATTCTTTTGGCAGCTTCAGAGTTTACTGCAAGAGCTAGCAGAAGTCCCGTCAGCGTATTGAAGACAGTACAGAAAACAGCATACCAGAGTGTATTCAAAAGAGCCTGCAATGCTCTTGGTTCGGTAAGAATCGCCTTGTAGTTATCTGTTCCGATGAAAGATGTTGCGCCTGTGAATATGTTGTATTTCTGGAATGAGATTACAAGCGCCCAGACAACAGGAATCACAACGAATACCAGAAAACCTAGAAAAGATGGTAATGTAAAACAATAGCCAAGTATTGCCCTTTGTTTTTCAAGGGTGATAAATTTCTTCTCTTTCATGTTCTTTTCCCTGAAATTGCCCCCTGCGGAGAATTCCGCAGGAGATTTATTCCTATTAAACGCTTGCTGCCAACGCTGTCATCTGTGACTGCACCTGATTGAGAGCTTCTTCTACTGAAAGCTGATCTGTGAAAATCTGTTCTAGTGCGTTCATGAATGCTACATTGAGATCTCCATAATATGTTGGAGCAGGGCAGACTGTTGCTGTACTTACAGCTTCCCAAAGTGCATTGATATTATCAGGGGTTGTACCCATTATTTCCGGGTCCAGAGCAAGTGATTTCAGAGCAGGAATTTGCTGTCCATCGGCTGCCAGTGCTGTGATTGCTTCCTTTGAAACGAATGCTTTCAGGAGCTGTACGGCAAGGTCTGGATTATCTGTGCTGGAACTGATACACCATGCAGAACCGCCATATACAGTTCCGCTGCCATTATTGGATGGCCACTGGACACAATCGAAGTTATCATTATTCATTCCAGCTTCAATCCATGCGGGAAGACACCATCTTCCAGCACCTACCATAGCTACCTTTCCTTGTGAGAACATCGTATATACATCTGAGCTGATTGGGTCTGGTGTTATTCCTTCATCGACAAGTTTGTTGAGGAACTCTACAGATTCAATCATTAATGGGTTATTGACTGTTGGTGTATTGTTGTCTTCTGCAACAAGATTTGTTCCATTTGAAATCCACCAAGGAACAAGCTGAAAGTATGAATTGGAAAGACCGAAGCCATAAATACCATCTTTAGTAAGTGCTTTTGCTGTCTCATAGAATTCTTCCCATGTCCAGTCATCTGTTGGATATGGCAATCCTGCCGCATCAAACATATCCTTATTATAATACATAACCATTGTCTGCGTACCGGTAGGAAGACCATA
>CALXXO010000112.1 GCA_944392705.1 uncultured Spirochaetaceae bacterium | reverse complement strand
CTCTGCCCTGATAAACATTCCAGGGACAAATCCTGCAGGGTCGAGAAGCTTAACCCTCACGGTGAATGTCTTGGAGACAGGGTCAATGAAAGGTGCTATTGAAATGACACTAGCTTCCGACGAAGGTCCCTCCGGAGCGCTGACTGTCACCTTCAGGTTATCGCCGGCAGAGGAGATCTGCTGGAAATACTTCTCCCCTATCTTCAGATTTACTATGAGCGAATCGAGGTCAGCGATGACCGCAAGCGGCATCTCCTGGGATCCTACAGAGCCTTTCGAAGATGTAGCCTGAATGACAGTTCCCGTTATCGGGGCAGTGACGGTTGCATATGAGAGCTGAAGCTCCGCTGCTTCCAGCTGTGCTCTAGCCGCATCCAGCTGTGCTGATAAGGTATCATATTCCTGTGCAGTCGCTCCTCCTGAATCCTTCAGGGCTTCAACACGTGCAAATGCAGCTTCCAGTCCCTCGACCTGGGCCTGAGCCTGTCTGAGCTGAAGTTCATATGGACGATCATCGATTGTTGCAACGGTCTCCCCTTTCTCGACTTTATCGCCGGCTTTTATCAGATACTCATCGACAGTACCGCTGACAAAAGGAATCACAGGGACCATCGACTCGCTCTCGATATATCCGGTAAGACTCAGTCCCTCATCGATGATTCTGCGCTCAGGCCTGACCGTCACAACCGGCGATACCGGTGGTGTGTACTCAACTGTCTTCTCCGACGCGAAGAAGAGATACAAAGCTGCAGCAACGACAGCAAAGACCACGAATAGAATCACATATCTGATGATGGAGTTCCGTTTTTTCTTATCCATATTCCCTTTCCTCACTCTGATTGTCTTTCTTCCTTTTCCTGAAATTAACAACAGATAATCGGCATAATGTCGGAATCCAACACAGTGTATCATTTGTGTTGGAAACTTTTTCTGACACTTTTTAATTTTCTGTAATTCACAGAGGCATCCGATTGTGCTATCATCGCGCTGTGAGCATTTTCAGCGAGACACTGGATAGACAGAGAGAATATTTCAGAACAGGCAGGACGCTTTCATATGCGTTCAGGATGGGTATGCTCAGAGCATTGAAGGATGCCCTGAAGAAGAATGAGGATACAATCCTCGAGGCCCTGCATGAAGACCTTGGCAAAAGCAGCTTTGAAGGCTATGCCACGGAGCTTGGCATCGTATATGGAGAGATTGAGTATCTTCAGAGACATCTAAGGTCGCTCATGCGTAAAAAAAGGGTCCACACCCCAATAACGCAGTTCAAAGCAAAATCCTATATAATCCACGAACCGATGGGTTCAACTCTTATAATGAGTCCTTGGAACTACCCATTGATGCTCACAATGGTCCCTCTTGCAGGAGCAATTGCAGGAGGAAACACTGTAATCATAAAGCCTTCCAGATACAGTGAAGCTGTTTCGCGCGAGATGAAGAGGATAATCGAGGAGACTTTCAACGCTGAGTACATCGCGCTCTTCGAAGGTGGTCATCAGACCAATTCAGAACTTCTGGCGCTGAGATGGGATTTCATCTTCTTCACAGGATCGCCAAACGTCGGGAGAATTGTTCACCAGGCCTGTACAGAGCACCTCACGCCATGCATCCTAGAGCTCGGCGGCAAAAGCCCTGTCATAATCGATGGAAGTGCAGACATAAAGCTGACAGCTAAACGCCTTGCATGGGGCAAGTACCTCAATGCTGGACAGACCTGCGTCGCTCCAGACTATGTACTGATTAAAAAAGGCTATGCAGGAGCCCTCATCGAAGCGATGAAGAATGAGATAACAAAGATGTTCACCGTAGCTCCGCTGGAATCAGAGGACCTGCCGAAAATCATAAATGAAAAGCACTTTGAGAGGATAATCGGGCTCATCAGGGGTTCCCATACCGCTTTCGGAGGAAACTTCTCGAAGGATAAGATGAAGATAACGCCGACAATACTCTACCCTGTCAATGAAAGCGATGCGGTAATGCAGGAAGAGATATTCGGTCCCGTTCTCCCGATTCTTGAATACGATGATTTCGATCAGGCGATAGATTTTGTCAACAAAAGGGAGAAACCTCTCGCCTTCTATATCTTCAGCAAGGACAGGAAGAACATAAGAAAAGCCCTTTCATCCGTCTCCTTCGGCGGCGCTTCGGTCAATGACACGGTTGTCCATCTGACTGCACCCGGCCTACCATTCGGAGGTGTGGGTAACTCTGGAATGGGAGCGTATCACGGCAAAAGAAGCTTCCAGGCATTCACCCATGACAAGGCTGTCATGGATAAAGCGCTCTGGATTGACCTTCCGGTGCGCTATGCCCCTTTCAAAGGGAAGCTTAAACTGCTAAAACTTCTTATGAGATGAATGAAAAGAAGGAAGCTTTTGTCAGAATTGCATTCAATACTGTACGCAGCATACTTGTCGGTGCTGTAGTCGGTATCGCTATAACTGTTTTCGCGAATACTGTAAGTTTTGCAGGTTCTGTCAACGATTCCTTCCCATTCCTTATCCTTCTGATTCCCCTAGGAGCCCTCCTTACGCTTCTTATCTACCAGAAGCTTGGAGACTCGTTCAGGAAGACAACGGTAGAAGCGATAGATACCATCCACGAACTGGAAAGCGAGAGCGATGAGAATAAGATAAAGCCAGGGCATATTTCTCCCTGGATAGGGCCTGTTGCTTATATAGCAGCAGCAATCTCCCATATTACGGGCGCATCGGTTGGAAAAGAAGGTGTCGGTGTACAGATAGGCCTTGCAATCGGAGAGCTTTTCACAAGAGCGGAAAGAAAACTCTCCTGGAAGGGGCATCACGGCAGGGAGGACTACTACCTGATGACAGGTTCAGCAGCGGCTTTCGGAGCCCTATTCGGTTCCCCTATATCTGGAGTGCTCTTCGGCCTTATGTTCGCTTCCCCAGACACACTCCGCCTCGATGCGCTCTATCCATGTCTTGTATCTACATATACTTCGGTCTATGTCGCAATGCAGCTAGGCATACACAAGATGGTGATACCTTGGTTTAGCGAGCTGTCCCCATCTGCATCCAACCTCTTGCTGGTAATCATCTTTGCTCTTACGACAGGCCTAATGTCGCGTCTTTTCCTGTATCTGCTCTCGGCATTCAGGAGGGGAATCACGAAGAAGTTCGGGAGCAGAATAATCAGTGCGCTCCTTCCAGGAACCATGGTTTCCTTGATCTCTATCCTGGTTTTTCTTATAACGGGCAATTTCGATTACAACGGGCTTTCGCTGGATCTGCTTTACAGCGCAATAGACGGACGAGGTGTTCCTCCATATGCGTTTATACTGAAAGCGCTGATGGTCTTCCTATCGATAGCGGCAGGTTTCGTTGGAGGAGAGGTTGTTCCACTGCTTGTGACAGGAGGAACATTCGGCTATACATTCGCAAGTCTCTTTGGTCTGCAGACAGGACCTTTTGCAGTGTTGGGAGCAATAGGTATGCTTACAGGGGGAACGAATCTTCCTCTCGTCTGTTTTGCCCTGGCACTGGAGCTCTTCAGCTACGATGAACCTCTGCTTCTTTTCATGATGGTGGCAATCTCATACCTTTCATCGGGAAACAGCGGAATCTATCAGCACCAGAGGATTGCAATGAGGATGAGGACAACAAGGGATTAGTCCCTCCATGTCCACCATGAAAGTACCCTGCCCTGCTCAAGTCCCAGCTTCTCCTGAAGCGCTATGCTTGCGCTGTTGGAAAGAAAGACATTGCAGTATGCCCTTCGGCCTTCTTTAAGCGCGGTATTGATCAAATGTTTCTCAAGTCGTTCCCCCAGCCCCATCCTTCTGTATGGAGGGAGGACTGTGAGGATTCCCATCGAGCCCTCTTCATGGAAGCCTGCAAATGCCATTATCCTCCCCTCTTCATCGACCATGCCGAAGAGATGGTTATTGTCTGCAGCGTTCCTTATATCCTCCTCCGAGGATGTGCTGTAGTTCTCGCAGATGAAAGGAACAGCGGATGAGTCCAGCGCACAGATACTCTCTACATCTGGGAATTCATTACCTCTGTAGAGATAGAGATATGTAGGTTCTACTTTTTCGTATGAGAGTTTATCCATCATATACTCCGCCACCATCTGGCCATGGACAGCAGCCAGGCATTTTGAGGGAATATGGGGAATAAGCTCATCCACGGAGTTCCCGAAATCTGCAATGTAGTAGATACCATCATTGTGGTGGAAGACCAATCCAGAACGTTCGGAGAAAAACTCCACTTCCCCTTCATTGAGTTCAAGCGCATCGAGTATGTCTGCATAGCTGATACCATCCAGTGCCTGGATGAAAGAAGCGATTTCAAATCTATTCATAAGCAGAATATAGCGCTTCAGGTGCCACTTGTGATAGATTATCCAACAAATGGACGAGAATAGCATACGAAATATAGGCATCATGGCACACATCGATGCAGGAAAGACAACGACAACAGAGAGATTCCTTTACTATACCGGGGAGAATCATCGCATCGGCGAAGTCGACAATGGCGAAGCTACGATGGACTGGATGAAACAGGAGCAGGACAGGGGTATTACGATCACATCCGCAGCCACAACCTGCTATTGGAAGGATCACCAGATCAACATCATCGACACTCCGGGTCATGTCGATTTCACGGCAGAGGTAGAGCGAAGCCTGAGAGTCCTCGATGGGGCAGTCGGTGTTTTCTGCGCAGTTGGAGGTGTCGAGCCACAGACGGAGACTGTCTGGAGACAGGCGGATAAGTATCGGATTCCAAGAATTGCTTTCGTCAACAAAATGGACCGGCTCGGTGCAGATTTCTTCCGTGTTCTGGAGGACATGAAGAAGAAGCTGGGAGCAAATCCGGTACCGGTCTGCATCCCCGTCGGAAGCGAGAATACATTTTCAGGTGTCATAGACCTGATTGACATGGAATACCTCCAGTTCTCCGCTGACGATGAAGGAAAGACAATAACCCGCTCCCCTATTCCCCAGGCAGAGATGGAAAAGGCCGAGGAATGGAGGGAAAAGCTAATAGACAGCGTTGCTTCATTCTCCGATGAGATTACAGAGCTGTACTTCGATGGGAAGGATATCGGGAGGGATATGATTATCTCTACGCTCCGAAGCTGCACACTGAAAAGAGAGCTTCTACCTGTTTTCGTCGGCTCTTCGCTGAAGAACATAGGCGTGCAGACCGTCCTCGATGGCGTTGTGGATCTTCTTCCGTCACCTTCGGAAGCGGAACCGGTAGAGATAATAAATGCAAAGAACGGCAAGACAGATACTCTCCGACATAGCACAACAGGTCCGCTTGAAGCCCTGATCTTCAAGATCCAGGTCGATCCGCAGGCTGGTCCTATGTGCTTTGTTCGTGTTTATTCAGGAACGCTGAAGAAGGGTGTCTCTGTCTACAATATAACGAAGGGAAAGAAGGAAAGAATCAACAGGCTTCTGAGAATGCACGCAGACAGGCCGGAAGAGCTTTCCGAACTCAAGGCTGGGGATATCGGGGTAATAATCGGTTTCCGCCTTGCCCAGACAGGGGATACAATCGGAGCAGAGAACCATCCATACCTCCTTGAGAAGATGTCATTCCCGAATCCTGTAATATCAGTTGCGATCGAACCGAGTTCCACAGCTGAACAGGAGAAGCTGAACAAAGCGCTCCAGACACTTGCAATGGAGGATCCTACATTCACATACAAAGATGATGCAGAGACTGGACAGCTCGTCATTTCCGGTATGGGAGAACTCCATCTCGATGTTCTTGTAACAAGGATAAAGGACGAGATGAAGGTAAACTGCAGGGTCGGCAACCCCCAGGTTTCCTATCGCGAATGCATAAAGGGAGAAGCTTCTGGAACGGAGGAATTCTCAAGGACAATTGCAAACAAGGAGAACACTGCTTCTCTTACTATGACTGTGAAACCGCTTCCTCCAAAGAGCGGAAATGTGCTTAAAATCACGGCACTAACAAGGGATATTCCTGAGGAAATCATCGAAGCTATCAAAAATGGTGTCAATGGAGCGTTCTCCGGCGGTATAAAATTCGGCTATGAATGTACTGATATTGAAGCGGATATAACAGCAATCGGATACGATGAGAATACTTCTACCCCATTTGCATTCACTTCCTGTGCTGCAATGGCATTCGACAGAATCGCATCCGAAGCAGGGCCAATCCTTATGGAGCCTATCATGAAAGTTCAGGTATCGGCACCTTCGGAGTATATCGGGGACGTTATTTCCTCAATAACACAGAGAGGAGGTATCGTGCTATCAATGGAATCTAGACCTGGTGCGGATGCCGTGATTGCAGAAGCTCCTCTCGAGAAGATGTTCGGATACACTACTGTGCTGAGATCATCTACTCAAGGCAGGGGTTCCTTCAGTATGGAATTCTCCCATTATTCCGAGAAAGCCTGAGAGAAAAGAAGCCTTGCAGCTGAATGCAGGGCTTCTTCTTTTAAGCTATCTTAAAGCTTCATCTCAGCTGCAATCTTTTTGATTTCCTGAATTGGGAAATCAGTCATTTCTGCAATAGTATCAGCTGAATAGTTTTTCCTCAGCATATTGCTGATAATGCTGGTCTTCATTTCAGTTCTGGCTTCTTCTCGTCCTTCAGCAAGTCCTTCAGCCCTGCTCTCATTAAGCAGTTCCTATATTGCCTTGAATGTCTTTGTCATAGGTCCATCACCCCCTTTTACCCTCTTCAGGGCGTCTCTCATCTCTG
>CALXXO010000111.1 GCA_944392705.1 uncultured Spirochaetaceae bacterium | reverse complement strand
TGGACTTGAACCAGCACAGCTCTCACCACTAGCACCTCAAGCTAGCGTGTCTACCAATTCCACCACGACCGCTCGACAGACACAGAATTTAGGCTATTTCGAAACTTTCGTCAATAGAATTGGAGAAAATTTTCACTCAAAATACGAACTAAATTTCCATGTCTTTTCATACAAAAGAATTACAACAATGAGAATCCTGCTCTCCTTGCTTCTTCTCTCGCTTCGTTCTGCCAAACAGAGGCCTGAACCTCCCCTACATGGGCTTTGTGTAGCAGGAACATACAGAGACGAGACTGTCCGATTCCGCCACCGATTGTCTGAGGATACTCCCCATCAAGGAGCCTTCTATGCCAATAGAGATCCTTCCTATCCATACAGCCCCTTATCTCAAGCTGCCTTAAAAGCGATTCCTTATTGACTCTTATTCCCATGCTAGACAGTTCCAGGGAATCCGAGCGAACAGTATCCCATACGATAATGTCACCATTAAGACCATGATGAAGGCCATCGCTCGATGTAGACCAGTCATCGTAATCAGGGGCACGTCCGGAATGAGGAGGATTACCATACCCGATTCCAATGAGGAATATCGCGCCATAGCGCCTTGCAAGTTCCCTCTCCCTCTCCTGCGGTGTCAGGTCGGGATACTCCGCTGCAGCATCCTCAGAGTGTATGAATGTTATGCTCTCTGGAAGCGTGTCATGAAGCACCGGATAATCCTCTTCGAGAAGGAATGCTGTCCTCTTTATTGCGCTGTAGATATCCCTTACCGTGCTTTTAAGGTAATCAAGATTCCTGTCGCTATCCTCCATCACCTTCTCCCAATCCCACTGATCCACATAAATCGAGTGGATGGCATCTATATCGTCATCGGGACGAAGGGCATTCATATCGGTATATATTCCCCTGCCTGGTTTTATTCCGTAATCAGCAAGCGCCATCCTCTTCCACTTCGCAAGGGACTGGATTATCTCCATATTCTCCCCACCAAGGTTCTTGACGCTGAAGCGTACAGGATTCTCCACTCCATTGAGATCATCATTGATTCCAGATCCCGATGGAACGAATATCGGGGATGTCACCCTCGAGAGCCTTAGAGCTCCGGAAAGGGAACGCTCGAATGTGTCTTTTGCATCTTTTATTGCCTTCTCAGTCTCATGCTGAGATAAAAGCGGTTTATATCCTTCAGGGAAAAACATAACTCCTCCTTCGGAGGATTATCGCATTTTAGGCTGTTATTGTTTAGTAGTATCAACCAATTAAAGATATATCGATTTTTAATCTATATTTTTGTTTATATAACAAATAATTAACAGAAGTTTATAAAAAATTTTCACTTTGCATATTGACTTTTGTTCCACCTTTTATCATGCTATGGGCGACAAAAGAGAGGGATTCTTAAGGAGTCAGAATGACAGATAACGAAAGGATCCTGATACATCAGATAGCAGGAGACATAACAGGAGAGGATATGGCGCTTTGCGGCAGCATCCAGAGCTACAGGATGGCGCTTCGCAGAAAGGGCACGAACCTCTCATTCAGAAAAGCTGCAGAAGAATGGAAGAAAAATGTATACCTTCCAATAATCTCTGAGCTGAAGGACGACCCGGCTGTATCTATTGCAATCGGGAAGAATGTGAATGAAGCTTTCTTCAGGGCACTATATGCGACCGAGGTAAATGGTTTCATTCCTGAAAAGAATATGATAAGGGCTGAAGCAATGAAGAAGGCCCATGGTCTTAGGGCCTTCATCTCCCGCCTTATTGCTTAGCACTTGTAGTAAATTGCGGACTGGACTTTATCAGCGCTTTCCTTGCCTTTGAGCATCTCCACAAGCTTGATGCCAAGGTCGAAAGCCCATCCAGCGCTCTTTGCTGTCACGATATTCCCATCGACAACAACGCCCTCTGCAGAGAATGCTATATCAGGAGCATAGCTCTCGCAGCCTGGGAAGCAAGTGGCATTCTTACCCTTGAGAAGGCCAAGAGGAGCAAGCACAACAGCCGGAGCCGCGCATATTGCAGCAACAATACCTGTCTGAGCTGTACTAACAACAATCTTATTCACCTTCCAGGACTGGGAAAGATTGACGCTACCAGGCATTCCGCCAGGGCAGAAAGCAGCAGCGAACTGCTCGCCATCTGCAATATCCTCGATATCGGAATCAGCAACAACAGTGACACCGTGGGAGGATTTGATTTCCTTGCCGCCAACACCTGCCGTGACCACCTCGATACCGGCCCTTCTCATAACATCGACAGGACAAAGTGCCTCTGTCTCCTCAAAACCATCTGCCAGGAAAACAATCACTTTCATAGGATATCCACCTTACCACCATTAGCCTTGGCTTCCCTCACAAGGGCTGCCGCATTTTTTACTATCCTTTCTGTCTCCTCCCATCCGATACAGCCATCGGTGACAGAAACACCATACTTCAGATGCGAGAGATCTGCAGGGATTTTCTGCGAACCTTCATTTATATTCGATTCTAGCATGAATCCCCTTATACCGCGCTCGCCCCATCTGATCTGGTCAACTACAGCTCTAAGTACCCTCTTCTGCCTTGTGTAGTCCTTATGGCTATTCTGGTGGGAGCAATCTATAAGGATGCTTGGCCTGAGCCCTGCTTTCTCCATCATCTTCGAAGCTTCCTCAACATCATCCTCGTAGTAATTAGGCCCCTGATCCCCACCGCGGAGAATGAGATGGGTAGCTTCATTGCCTACAGAGCGGAATACAGCAAGCTTTCCATCCCTTCCGACACCTATGAACGACGCAGGGCTCGATGCAGCCTTTGCTGCATTTACAGCAGCTGTCAGATCGCCGGATGTGCTGTTCTTGAAACCGACAGAGACCGAAAGACCGGATGCCAACGACCTGTGTGTCTGGCTCTCTGTTGTACGTGCGCCGATTGAAGACCAGCTCATCAGCTCATCTGTATACTGTGGTACAATCGGGTCGAGAACCTCACAGCCTACAGGAAGACCTATATCAGTGATGGAAATCAGAAGGCGGCGTGCAATCTTCAGCCCTTTTTCAATATCACAGCTCTCATCCATATCTGGGTCTATAATCAGGCCCTTCCATCCGAGCGCCGTACGCGGCTTCTCGAAATATGTACGCATGACGATGAAGAAAACATCGGAAACGGAATCAGCAAGACCTTTAAGCCTTCTAGCGTAATCGAGGGCGGCTTCAGTATCGTGAATCGAACATGGCCCGATTACCGCCAGAAGCCTGTCATCCTCGCCTTTTATTATCGAATTGACTGTATGACGATATGCCGATATCCTCTCCGCTTCCTCTTCGGAGACTGGACAGATATTCTCCATCTCCGAAGGCGATGTAAGAGGTTCAATCGACCTTATTCTAATATCCTGAATATTCCTCATATCCGGGATTCTAGCCTTTTTTGTCATCCTTGTCCTCTTCCTTCTTAGGATAGAGGAACCTCTTTATCTTCTGCGTAGGAGTTCTCTCGAAAGGTTTCTCCTGGAGCTTGACGCTTGAAATCTTCGAGAAAGCCGCAAGCTGTGAATTAACATCCTTCCTGATTGAAGCAAGATACTTCTCGGCTTCCTTATGGGCTTCCTGTATCGAGATTCTCATCTTGTCAGCCATAACATTGATATCGATCTTGATCAATGCAAGAAGACCTCCATTATCGGGGACAACCAGAGACTCTTCTACGAAATCGAGATTATTGATCAGAGTCTCTATCATTTCAGGATAGATATTCTCTCCACCCGGACCTAGAATCATCGTCTTGACCCTTCCACGGATTGCCAGCCTGCCACGTCTGTCGATGTATCCCAGGTCGCCTGTAAGGAAATAGCCATCCTCTGTGAAAACCTCGGAGGTGAGATCAGGCCTGTTATAATACCCTTTCATCACATTCGGGCCCTTCACCGCAATCTCACCCACTCCCTCATTGTTCTTATTCACGAGAATGACGCTGTCATCGCTGACAATCTTGCCGATGAATCCAGGCTTCTGGTCCGAGTGCTTAGAGCCGCATCCCGCTACAAGCGGAGAGGTTTCAGTAAGGCCATATCCTATGGCATATGGAAAATGCGCTGCGTGTAGAAATGATTCAACCTCCGCATCGAGGGGTGCCCCTCCTATTCCGAAGAACTTCAGACGGTGCCCGAATGTCTTCTTGAGCTTCTTTCCTATTGTTCTCATGACAAAGCCCTTTGTTAAAGGGTTCTTGGCAAGTTTTGAAATCCTGCCCTCTCCTTTCAATACAGGCGCGACAGCTGATCTGTAGACCTTTTCTATCAGGAGGGGAACTGAGAGCATTACATGGGGCCTTATCTCTGCAAGAGCCGGCAAAAGGATTGATACAGCAGGCTGGCGTCCAAGAAAGTTGATTTCCATCCCCTTCATCATCGGAAGTATCTGTCCAATCGTGAACTCATAGACGTGCGCCATAGGCAGTATAGAAAGCACCTTCTCTCCTGGGGAAAGGCGAACATAGACATCTGTAGCGAGATCAGCGGTGCGGAGTATGTTCATATGGCTCAGCTCAACACCTTTCGATGCTCCTGTTGTACCGGATGTGTATATAATCGATGCAGTATCGTTCTCCGAGGGCTTCGATGCATCAAGCTCCTTCCTTCTTATCTTCTCCGTCCTGAGAGGGAAACCTGGGGCTGTGGCAAATGAAGCACCATCTGGTATTGAAGGGATATGTACAAGATCGTCGAGACGTATTGTAGCAACCCCTTCTGCGCTCTCGATCTTCTGATAATGCTTCGTGTTTACAGCTGCACATTTAGCACCGCTGTCTTTCAATATCGCGAGCATATCGCGGGAAGAGAAATCCGGAAGAACAGGAACTGCAATCGCGCCGATTGATACAACAGCCAGGTAGATTATCATCCACTCAGGAGAGCTTTCCCCGATGATTGCGACTTTATCCCCCTTTCCTATACCCATGGACAGAAGATAGGAAGCGGAGGACTCGGAGTACCAGACAAGCTGGCTGTAGTTTATATCATTCTCCTCGCCTGTGCGGAAGACACGATAGCATATCCGTTTCGGATAGCGGGAGGATATGGCATCCATGAAATCCCGGAATGTATACCCCATGACAGTCTTCATCCTGAGCCCATCAGGACGTTTGACACGTCTGCATTTCTTCTCTGTTATCTTATCCTTCTTTCCCATCCTGGAATCCTTCAAATAGCTCCCCCCTCTCGCAGACACGGCAGAATATGCCGGAAGGAATTTCCTTTCTCGCGAGGTCTCTTACAATCTGAGGTGTATTGTTGTTAGCACTCAGATGAACGAAATAAACACTATCGCCATGCCTTGACGTACGTTTGGCAAAATCCATGGCTTCCCTGTTTGAAAGATGGCCATAGCGCCCGCTTATACGCTCCTTGAGGAATGGAGGATAACCCCCTTCCTCCAGCATTTTCTCATCGTAATTTGATTCAATGAACTTTACCTTTGCCTTCTCAGCCAGGTCCCAAGCTTCATCGGGGATAACCCCTGTATCTGTCATCAGGAAATAATCAATGCCTTCAGCGGAGAATGCATATCCCGCAGCTCCATCCGAATCATGGCTTGTCGGAAAGGGAACTATAGAAAAACCGGGGATATCAATCGGAGTGCCATAATCATATGTGAAGAGCCTGTCGAGCTCTATCTTCTGCCTGATCATTATGCTCTCGTTTCTCTCCCTTGAAAGCTTTGATATATAAACCGGTATATTAAGTTTCCTCTGGAGAACTCCTATACCTTTGGAATGATCAGGGTGAAGATGCGTAAGGAATGCAGCACGAACAGTGTTTATCGGAATATCGTGCTCCGCCATCTTCTCCGTAATCTTCTTGAACGTCACACCATCATCTATGATGATAGTGTCCTCTCCTGTCGAGAATATGTAGCAATTTCCACAACTTCCTGTGGTAATCACAAGATAATGCATTATCCCTCCTGAATTCCGATCCACGGAAAAACTATAAAGCTGGCCAAAGCCGAAAGCAATCCCGGATTTCTGGTGTATTTTCACCATTTGGGGCTTTATAGCTATCTCTTACTATCCGCTTTTTCCCGCATTTATTGCAATTCATGGCGTTAGTGAGCAATAATCCCTTGTATGATGCAGGATAGAATCAAAGCAATACTCCAGATGGAGCCCTCCGACAAGATCGTTAAAGTCGAGGGATGGGTAAGAACAAAGAGGGACAGCAAGACCGTTTCGTTCCTTGAAATAAATGATGGTTCTTGTCTCAAAGGCATCCAGGCCGTTGCTGACAAGAATGCAATCGACCAGAATCTTCTGGACAAAATCAGCACAGGCGCAAGCGTAATCGCTGAAGGAAAGATCGTGCCTTCACAGGGAGGAAACCAGAAGACTGAGCTTGCGGTGGAAAAGCTCACGCTCGTTGGTGATTGCCCTTCTGATTACCCACTCCAGAAGAAGAGACACACTGTCGAATTCTTAAGGGAGAAGGCTTATCTGAGACCTCGCACAAACCTCTTCGGTGCGATAACGAGGGTCAGGAACACTATGGCATATGCAGTTCACTCCTTCTTCCAGGAGAATGGCTTTGTCTATGTGAACACTCCTCTTATCTCAGCATCCGACTGCGAGGGAGCGGGAGCACAGTTCCAGGTGACAACTCTCGACCTTGAGAATGTTCCCAAAACAGAGGATGGAAAGGTAGATTATTCGAAGGACTTCTTCGGCAAGATGGCAAACCTCACTGTCTCCGGACAGCTC
>CALXXO010000110.1 GCA_944392705.1 uncultured Spirochaetaceae bacterium | reverse complement strand
ATTGTGCCTTGCGGAAAGAAAAGAAAGAAGCATAAGATAGCAACTCACAAGAGAAAGAAAAGACTCAGAATGAATAGACATAAGAAGAAATAATCTTCTGCTATCTTAGAGACCACCGGTAGGAATATCGGTGGTTCTTCTTTTCTTAGTTATCCTTTCCGACAAGCAAAGATGAAGGCAGTAGTCTTTTCAGTGCAAGCTCTGCCATCTTCTCTCCGAAGATAGCGGTAACGAATGGTAGGGATCCGAGGACAAGTCTCTTTCTGCCGCTTCCGGTAGCTTCTGCATCCGGATCCTCGTCGGGGTTAATGTATTTGAAATCGACTTTCTCCGGGGAGAATACGCATTCGATACCTCTGCCTACGCCACGTTTTCTCAGCTGTGTCCTTACCTGCTTTGCGAGAGGACAGCCCCATGTATCCATTATGTCTCCGGTTCTTATCAGGGAGGTATCCTTTCTTAGCGCAGCTCCCATTGATGACATAATTGGCTTTTCATCCCTCCAGCAGCTTTCAATGAGGTCGACTTTCGCACCGACACTATCGATGCAGTCGAGGATGATATCCGCGCTGTCGGTTAATTTGTGCAGGTTCTCTTTGCAGAGCATTTCGGGAATCGCAGTTACTTTGCACTCCGGGTTTATGTCCTCGATACGCCTTTTCATGACATCGGTCTTCAGTTTCCCTACAGTGGAATGAAGGGCTATGATCTGTCTGTTTATATTGCTTTCGCTGACTCTGTCGAAATCCATTATGATGAGGTTCCCGACGCCGCACCTTGCAAGCATTTCGACCGCATAACCGCCGACAGCTCCGATGCCTGCTATTGCGACAGTCTTTGTGAAAAGAGCTTCGACATTCTCCTCTCCTATGAATCTTGCTATCCGCTGAAACTGTTCATTCACCGAGAACCTCCTTCATGATTCGTTCGCTTCTTTTTTCCACATCCTTTCCTGTGATCTCTGAAAGCAGTGCATTCCATTCAGAAAGGGCTTTCTCCTCATCCGCCCCTGCGGGCATATCGGTTTCTGTGACGAATGGAATGCTGAGGATTGACGGAAAGCTTTTTGCTCTCGCCAGGCGGGGTGGGAGTGATATGATGCCACCTGCTTTAATGAACTCCTCTGCGCTTTCCCTGGAGCCGGTAAAACCATGGATGAGAAAGCGTCTGATTGACATATCCTTCAGTATTCTCAGCGTCCTCTCGTATGAACGCACAATGTGTATCACTGCAATCCTGTCATGGTTCCGTGCAATCTCAAGAGCCGTGCGGAAAATCTCTTCCTGCCCATATTCAGGGTATCGTCTGTCGATCCCGATCTCCCCGATATGAAAACCTTCTCCAGCAGCTTTGTCCATGAGGGAGAAGTCAGGGGCAGCGCAAATGCCGGGAAGAGCGCCTATGGCTTTATATCTGTATGCTTTCAGGATGCTGTATTCATCGGTTGTCGCGGAGCAGACAAAAGCTTTGTCTGTCACTGTTTTCGAAGTGTGGGCATGGGCATCGAACATGGTCCGATGATAACGTATAAAAAAAGCCTGCACCAGATGATGCAGGCCGTGAGTATTAGAATGAGCCGTTCTTGCTCTGTCTGCCTAGTGCGACATTGTCGCCATCGATTCGTAGCGTATATTCAGGGAATCTGATGTATTCATCTTCCATCGCATCCATTTTCCCATTGAACTCAATCGTGTGCTCTCTGCCGTCTATCGAATATCTTCCAGAAATCGATCCGTTGAATGTGAATGTATCATCGCCTCGTACTTCTCCCTCGCTCATCGCGGCATCGATGACTATATCAATGAAGATGATGTCATCATCTGCCCGGTAATTCTGGAAGCGGATATCCATCTCGGCCCTTTCGTTATCACCGCGTTCGCTGAAGCTGTAGCTTCCGGATATTTCTGCTCCATTTCGATTGATGGCGAATGATTCTATGTCAGCACCTATGAGTTCTGCTTCAGGCTCTCCATCGTCCCATTCTTCCCTAAGAGTAACGGTCCCTTCCATATTGAAGCGGGATGGAATAGGGTGGGTTCCTCCTCCCTCGCGTTCCATGACCTCTTCTACTGGTTCAATCAGGTCATCATTGAGATCGTCCAGAACTTCTTCAAGTCCTTCCGTGAATCCTCTGAATGCGCGTCTCTGGGGTGCTGTCATTGTCTTTGGTACCTCGGAAGGGCTTACAGGCTTTTTATCGATGGTAACATCCTGAGTGTTTCCCTCTGTCTTGAGTACGAATATCGGTCCCGGAGTGCCATCGGAGTAGGTCAGGGTAAGTGCAGCATCTATTACATTTCCTTCGCTGTCCGTTTTGAAAGTACCGGTGATGTATGAGCCATCATCCGCTTTGAAGTTCTGGACAGAATACTCGTTCGTGGATATTTCCGTCACAGAGCTATCTGCAGTATCTACAGAAATTGCCTGTGACATTGCTCTGACAAAAGATGAGACAGAACCTTCGCCGGAAGTATCAGGAGAAGGGCTGCATCCTGTTGCAACCAACGCCGTAAGGAGAACTAATACGGCGGCAGAAACATAAAGTCGTCGTTTCATCGTGAACTCCTTTTCCGGAATTGATTATTTCATATGATTCAAGGCCGCGCATTCCGAAAAACCGTACAGAATAATCCAGTTTTCCGGTTTTCTGGTCTTATCTGTCGATAATTTCTTATATTGCAGAAATCTGATTGACTAAAACTCCTCAAGATGATATAAGCAGATGACCTCTTTATCCGGGCGTATGTCCGGATCGATTCTAAAGACCACAAGGAGGAACCATGATTCAGAATTATGAGTTCACAGTCATCTTCGATGCAGACGAAGATAAGACAAAGGCGGGCCTTGAGCTTGTAAAGAGCACACTTGAGCGCTTTGGCGCAGAGATCACAAAGGAAGAGGATCTCGGTGTAAAGACACTTGCTTATGTTATCAAGAAGCAGGAGAAGGGCCACTATGTTTACTTCGAGCTTAAGGCTGATACACAGTCCATCGTAAAGATGAGCAATATCTTCCAGCTTTCAACGCTCGTTCTCAAATTCCTGTTCGTTAATCCGGAAAGGAAGTAAAAGCGCTTATGGCTACGGATATCAATTCAGTTGTCCTCGTTGGGCGCCTTACCCGCGATGCTGCACTTAGATACACAGGTTCTGGGGCAGGATTCTTATCATTCACGATTGCTGTCAACAAGGCAAAGAGGAACGCTGACGGCTCATGGGGTGATGAAGCATCCTTTATTGACTGTGTCTATTTCGGACAGAATTCACAGTCGGTCAGCCAGTATCTTGTAAAGGGCAAGCAGGTTGCGGTACAGGGAGAGCTTAGACAGAGCAAATGGGAAACTGATGGACAGCAGAGATCTAAGCTCGATGTCGTAGTCAATACGCTATCCCTGCTTTCCAGTGGGAATCAGGGGCAGGTTTCTGGCGGGAATTTCTCAAGCCAGTATCCACAGCGTCCACAGAACAGCATGAGGGATGCACAGCCTGTACAGGCTCCATCTCCTTCTGTCTCGGGACCAGGTCCAGAGTCATTTGAGGATGACTCTATTCCATTCTGATAGGAGTCGAAAATGAACGAAGATAAGGATTTCGCAGAGAAAGACGGTGCCCTCAAAGATAGGAAGATGGGGGCTAGGAAGATGGGCTTCAAGAAGAAGGTCTGCAAGTTCTGCCAGGGTGCAGCACCTGCTGATTACAAGAACCCTGATATGCTCCGCCGCTACATCACAGAGCGCGGCAAGATTCTTCCTGCACGCATAACTGGAACTTGTGCAAAGCACCAGAGAGCGCTCAACAGGGAAATCAAGAGAGCAAGAGTTCTTGCTTACCTTCCATTCGAGAAGAAGTGAAGTGGTAGAGAATAGGCTGAAGACGGCAGGGGAGGCTTTTCTCCTTCTCTTATTGAGCATGGTGATGTCAGGCATAGGGCTTGTCTCGCTGATTGCCGTCTCACCTCTTCTGTTTTTCGCAATCAGACATGGCAGGAAGGCTTCCTCAATCCTAATTGCAATAACATTCATACTCTCAGTTTGTTTTGATGTACTGCGAGGTGGGTTGATAGGTGCGGGAAAGCTCGGTGCTGCCGTTCTGATGATTGATATGTATATTCCCCTGTCGCTGTCAGCGGCTGGGATAGTGTGGCTGTATACAAGGGGCAAGGGCGTGATGCAGAGACTTTTCCTGTCTCTCCTTCCTGCTTTTGCAGCTTTGGCTCTCTATGCTGCGTTCTTCTATTCTGATAGGGCGCTTCTTGATACCCTCAAAACGGCGTACGAGAATGCGTTTGCTGCTCTGGTTGGACCTGTGCTGGAGATGATGCTTCCGGGCATAGATATGGGTTTGATTGCCTATATTGCTGTCCTGATGCTTCTATCGATTATCCTGCCGGTTATCCTCTGTGGCATCTGTGCAAGCTGCTTTATTTATGAGACTGCCTTGCATTCAAGAGAAAGCGGATGGGAAGAAAAGGTCATGCGTCTTGAATATAATTCGGACGCAGTCTGGGGTTTCATAATATCGTGGGCCCTGGTCCTTCTTTTCCGCTTTGTATCAGCACCCCTATTGCTGGAGATAGCAGTGGTGAATGCAGCTGGCGTATGGACTGTCGTATATGCAATCGAAGGCTTTTCTGTAGTCTTCGCGCGGATACGCAGGCGGAGCCGGGAAATGAGGAGTATGACCCTCCTTATCCTGATACTCTTTATAGGCACGCTTATCCCGGGGATAAATCTTATAGTTCTCATTGGACTTCCCCTCCTGGGAGTCCTTGAGAGTTTCTTCGATTTGAAGAAACTAGGAGGAATTGATTATGAAAATCATTCTTAATCAGGATGTTGTACATCTCGGAGAAGAGGGAGATGTAGTAGAGGTAAAGGATGGATATGCACGCAACTACCTCCTTCCTACAAAGACAGCTGTAATCTACAACAAGGCTAATGCAGCTCTTTTTGCTTCCCGTGCAGCAGCTATCGAGAAGAGAAAGGCAGAGAAGAGAGCAGCTTCTGCATCCCTCAAGGAGAGACTTGATGGAGTTTCCCTCTCAATTGTCGTTCCAGCAGGCGAGTCCGGAAAGCTTTTCGGTTCTGTAACATCCCAGATGGTACAGGCAGAGCTTGCTAAGCTCGGCTTCGAGATTGAGAAGAAGAAGATTGAGGTCGCAACTCATGCTATCAAGATGACAGGAACATATACAGTTGTTGTTCATCTCTATGAGAATGACCTTTCCCACATCAAGCTTGTTGTTATGTCTGAAGCAGAGAAGATCGCTGCAGAGAGAGCTAAGGCAGAAGCAGAAGCCAAAGCTGCTGCAGAAGCTAAGGCTGCAGAGGAAGCAGCAGCTGCTGAAACTGCTGAAGCTGCTGAGACAGAGGTTCAGGAAGAAGCTCCTGCAGAGACAGCTGAAGAGAACAACTAAGAAAAGTCGTTTTCAGATTGCCCTTGCCAAATTGGTGAGGGCTTTTTATATATTTTTTTGATAATAATTCCAGTTTTCTTTGCACTGTAAGCCAGATTTTCATTTTCCATATCCTATCGATTCCATCTGCCTATCCATGCTATAATCCATCTTCTGGAGATATAGATGAGAACATTGCCACACAACGATGAAGCAGAGAAAGCTATACTCGGTGCTCTCCTTCTAAGGGAAGATGCTTACGATATAGTCTCCGAGGTTATCGAATCCTCTGATTTCTACCAGCCAATGAATGGGGTGATCTATACCGCTATAACAAAGATGAAGGAGTCATCCAACAGCGCTATAGATTTCATCACGTTGATTGATTTCCTGAAAAAAGAGGGGAGCATAGATAAAGCTGGTGGTATTGCTTACATCGCTTCACTTACAGAATCGGTGAATGTTACATCCAATGTCGAGCAGTATGCAGAGATAGTAAAGGAAATGTCTATAAGGCGCTCCGTTCTGTCGATGAGCGCTTCATTTTCCGAAAAGGCAATGGATGCCACGGCGGATATCAAAGAGGTGCTGGACCAGGGACAGAGCGAGATGCTCCAGCTTTCCCTTACCGGTTCGAGAGGGGAGACAGATTATTCCATATCCTCAGCAGTAAGTTCGGTTGTTGACAGGATTATAAAGAAAATGGATGGAACCCTTGCAGATGATTCTGTTCCTTCCGGCTTCGATATCCTGGACAAGTACACCAATGGTGGTTTCAAACCGCAGGATTACATAGTTGTCGCAGCACGTCCTTCTATAGGAAAGACAGCTTTCGGTGTATCCATGATCCGCAATATGATAAGAGATACCGATAGACCTCAGCGCGTTGCTTTCTTCTCCCTTGAAATGCCCGCCAGCCAGATAACAGAACGTCTTCTGGCTAATATCTCCCATGTCAATCTGAGGAATATTGCGCAGGCAGATCTCTCTGCGGAAGATGCCTTCGAACGTGTCATGAATGCTGCAGATATGCTCTTCTCCAAGGACCTTTATATCATCGATGTTCCAAATATAAGGCTCAATGAGCTGAGGGCAAAGGCCAGGGCTCTTAAGAGGGAAAAGGACATAACTGTCATAATGATTGATTACATCGGCCTAATTGATCCGGGGCTTGGTTCGCAGACTCCTCGCCATGAGGTCATAGCGACGGTATCCAGATCCCTGAAGAGCCTTGCTCGCGAGCTGAAGGTTCCAATCATTGTGCTCTGCCAGGTATCGAGGGACAGCGAGGAGAAAGCTCCTATACTTTCAAATCTCAGAGATTCGGGTTCCATAGAGCAGGATGCCGATATAGTAATGTTCCTCCAT
>CALXXO010000109.1 GCA_944392705.1 uncultured Spirochaetaceae bacterium | reverse complement strand
ATCCTCTGCACGCTCTCGGACTGCGGTTCTACGACATGGAAAGGCGGCCCGTACACATACAGCATACAAAGGAGGAGTGTGGACAGCTCGATTCTTGTCTCCATAAAAGGCGCTTCGCTCGCCGGCAACCTGGTGGACAAGATCCAGGTGTCGCTCCTCTGGTGGTATATCTAGGGTCTCGCAGTGATAAAAGAATCAGCAATTATTCTTTATATTCAACTCTGGATGATATTTCATAATCAGTTTCTTCTCTATGTCTTTGTGTCTCTCTGTTTCAAGAATATAAAGATGAAAACATTTTCCCTCGTTCCATTTTTCTAGGACTTCATGATTCATCTTGCAATTTGTGGATTGTCCTCCTACAAAACAATTCCGAGGACTGATTTTTCCGTATCCGGTAGATGAGAATCGTTTTCTGAGATTCACGCCTTCGCCTATGTAAGACAATTCTTTCTCGTTATCAATCAACCAGACATATACACCTTTGGAGGTAGGCAATCCTTCAACCTTGAATTCCGTAAATTCCGTATCTGCATCACAGTGCTTGTTATAGTCTAATCCTTTGAGATTTCTGTATCTTCTCTGTGGCTTATCCACGACAATCAGACCATCCTCTGTTTTTAACGGTTCAATATATCCCATCGAACAGAATCGGAAAGTCTCGTTTTCCGCATTCAGAATAAGGATATTCCCATCAATCTGGAAGTCACTCATAACAACTCCTTCGCTTTCACAATAAATATAAGATTTTTTACAAGGTTTAAATCTTAGCAAATGAAGATTTTTAAATTGGTCCGCTTTTTCGGCAGTAATCAGGAGACCATGAGGTTCGATTCAGGTCTCCATACATACGGAGGCCGATATGACCGGAAATGAAAGGGCTGCAATAGAGAGGATGAGAAGGAGCGGGCTGAGCTATCAGGAGATAGCCGACAACCTCGCCATCAGGAAGGAAGCCGTAAGATCATACTGCAGGAATCACGATATCAATCCTGATATGGACGCGATTCTGGATAAGGAAGTATGTCCTGTATGCGGCAAGCTGCTGAAGAATACTTCAAGAAGAGGACGCAGACGGAGATTCTGCTCTGACCGCTGCCGCATGGAATGGTGGAAGAACCATCCGTCCGAGAAGGGACATGATATCACCAGAATCCGTGTTTACAGATGTGCGGAATGCGGGAAGCTGTTCCGCGGATACGGAAGCGCTGAACGGAAATACTGCAGCCACGAATGCTACATATCCCATCGGTTCGGGAACGGTGCTTAATGCTTTGTAATCCCGACTTACTTCTTTGTATTGTATTGATTTACTTTCAAACAGGAGCGAATGTACAAGCATGAGAATGATACAAAGTAAGGCATCCTTCCCAACACGCCTGAGGGTAGCGGCATATGCCCGTGTCTCGTCCTCGACAGATACCGCATACGGCTCGCTCTCTGAGCAGACGGAATACTATGAGAGAATCATAAGAGCCAATCCACAGTGGTCTTTCGCAGGCGTATTCCATGACCAGGGGATATCGGGAACGGTAAAGGATGCGAGAAAGGGATTCCTGTCGCTTCTGGAGGAAGCTGACAATGGGAACATAGACATTATACTCACGAAGTCGATATCCCGCTTCGCGAGGAACACGGTTGACCTCCTGGAGACGGTCAGGCACCTGAAGGATATCGGAGTATCCGTCCGGTTCGAGAGGGAGAACATCGACACATCAGGGATGGAGGGAGAGCTTCTCCTGACACTCCTTGCAGGCTTTGCGGAAGCTGAGGCAGAGTCGGCATCGGAAGCACGTCTCTGGAGTGTCAAGAAGGGATATGAGAAAGGAATATCGTGCCACGGCCATCCGCCTTATGGTTACAGATGGGATGGCCCTGTCCTTGCCGTATTCCCAGAGGAAGCAGAAGTCGTTAAGCGAATCTTCATGATGTATCTCGAAGGCGATGGAGCGGACAGGATTGCTGCAAGACTCAACAGCGAAGGCATAAGGAAAAGAAATGGAACGATGTTCTATGGTTCAGAGATAAGATACATCCTGACCAATGAAGCATACATTGGGGATATGATTCTCCAGAAAACGTTCACCGCCAGAGACAAGAAGCGGAAAGCGGTAAGGAATAATGGACAGCTTCCAAAATACCACATTGAGGATGACCATGAGGCAATCATCGAGAGGGATGTTTTTGATGCCGTGCAGACGGAAATGAAAAGACGTTCATCATTCGGCAAGGGAAACCTCGCGTCACCGAATGTTCCGCACAGTGTGCTGACTGGAAGGATCGTATGCTCGGAATGCGGAAAGAAGTATGTGCGTAACGGTGCGGGTAACGGCTACTGGATATGCGGCACGAAGACACGTCACGGCAGGACTTCCTGCGGTGCAAGGAACATATCCGACAAGGCTATGCGCGGAGTCCTCGCTGATATCCTTGGAGGAGATTCAGATGAGCTTATCACCATGAATGATGTCCGGATTGTCATGAGCGGCGACAATGCCATAATCACGCTTCCCGACGGCCCCGGATATCTTATCCGGTTCACAAAGAAGAACTGCACTGGAACGACATGGGAGATTGAGAAGCTATGAGAAGAGTCACGGCAATACCGGCGAACACGGCATTCCGTCAGGCCGGCCCGTCAATGGAACAGAGAAAGAGACGTGTTGCGGCCTATGCGAGGGTATCAACAGACCTTGCAGAGCAGCTCACGAGCTACGAGGCTCAGATTCGCTATTACACAGAGTACATAAAGAGCAGACCTGAGTGGGAATTTGTGAAGGTCTACACAGATGAGGGAATCTCGGGAACATCCATCTCGAGAAGAGATGGATTCCAGGAGATGATGAATGATGCACTCTCCGGGAAGATAGACCTTATACTCACAAAATCAGTCTCACGCTTCGCGAGGAATACCGTGGACAGCCTTACCTGTGTGAGGGAGCTGAAGGCGAATGGTGTTGAGATATACTTCGAGAAGGAGAATATCTGGACGTTCGACTCCAAGGGAGAGCTTCTCATCACGATCATGTCATCGCTCGCTCAGGAGGAGTCGAGGTCGATATCAGAGAACGTAAAATGGGGAATCAGAAAGCGCTTCCAGGAAGGTAAGCCAAGATTCCCATATGGCTCGCTCGGCTACAGGAAAGGCGCCGATGGCAATCCAGAGATTGTCGAGGAAGAAGCTGAGATCGTCAGATACATATTCTCCGAGTTTCTCCTTGGCTGTTCGATATCAAGCATAGCGAAAGCCCTGACAGATAAAGGCATCCCAACTCCGCATGGAAAACTGAAATGGAGCATAGCAGCCGTGAAGTCGATGCTCAACGCTGAACGCTATACAGGCTCATTCACCATGCAGAAGACATTCACAGAGGACTTCATATCAAAGAAGCACGTCATAAATGAAGGACAGCTTCCGATGTACCACGTCGATGACAATCATCCGGCAATCATATCGCCTGAGATGTTCGCGGCTGCTCAGGATGAGCTTATACGCAGAGCCTCGGATGATACGAAGAAGGAATCAGCAGATATCTTCGCATCCCGCATTGTCTGTGGGAAATGTGGTTCATTCTACGGACGGAAGACATGGCATTCGACAGACCAGTACACGAAACGAATATGGCAGTGCAACGGAAAGTACCGTAAAAGGGAAAAGGAGAACCGTAAGAACCATGCCCCGAAACTCTCTGACGAGGAAATCAGGGAAGCCA
This sequence comes from uncultured Spirochaetaceae bacterium, assembly GCA_944392705.1. GTDB lineage: Bacteria > Spirochaetota > Spirochaetia > Sphaerochaetales > Sphaerochaetaceae > Ornithospirochaeta. Next base: position 3,059 of record CALXXO010000109.1, on the reverse strand, counting down.
CCATAAAAGGTATGAACAAGGTAATGGCAAACAGAGACAGGATTATACGGCAGCTGACAAAATCGCTCTCCACAAATCATGAGATTGACAGGCTCCTCGGCGAGAATGAAAGGCTCAACAGCATCATGAATGAAATGGCGGAGAAAGCCGATTCAATCCTATCATGGAACAGCAGTACAGATGCCGGTTCAAATCCCGAATATGCAGAAGTGAAGGATGCCTTCGAAGCCGCCGCTGATGAACTAGGGACAGTCGAGTCTCGGATTATGAGCCTCAGGGCACAGCGTGCCTCGTATCGGCTTGTACTCAATGCACTGGAAAAGCACACCAGCCAGATTGAATCCTTCTCGGAGGATTTGTGGGTATCGCTTGTTGACAGGATGGTCGTGTACAGCAAGGAGGATATCAGGCTGATTCTGAGAGACGGAAGCGAGATACGATGTTAATATCAAACAAAACTCACAAGGGTAACGGCAGCAAACCATTGTTGCCGTATTTTTTCTCTCTTAGATCGTTATCCAATTAGCCATACATTTTCAATTTAGCCACAGCAGGATGATTTTCGTTTAATTGTATTTTTCACAAAGAATAATTCACATCATTTTCAGCGACGAGAAATACTACTCATTCCTAGAGCATGGGCTGATGTAAATATATATATATCTTGTCATATATAAAATGTGATTAATTAAAGAAATAGAAGCGACACCCATTGTCTATGATAAGGATTCACCAGAACTTTCAGAAGCTGAACTTGAGAAATTCCGTCCAGTAAGAGAAATACATCCCGAGTGGTTTAAAATATCTCCAAAGAAAAAAAGAATATCCATTCTTATCGATGTCGATATTATCGAAACGCTCAAGTCTGAAGGCAGAGGGTATCAGACTAGGATTAACTCGATTCTCAGGGAAGCTGTATTCAGAAATCACGACTGAGCAAAACCATCCAGAATGGCAAACATCTTGATTAAGCCGAATCCTCCCTGGAAAAATGACATATCCTGTGCAATATAATCATCAAAGCGCATGAATCAGAAATGCAGGATAATTCCCCGTACATGGCGTCAGGAGGTATTGCGATGTCGATGTGGTTATGCAGAGCAGGCATGAATCAATGAATATCTGCAGGGAAAACGGGGCCCCAATACCTGAACCAGATTACAAACTTAATTTTTCGGGACAAATCATGCTTAGAATTCCAAAATCACTACATCGCAAAATCTTCATGGAAGCCAGAGACAAAGGAGTAAGCATGAATCAATATTGCATCATGAAGTTATCAGCAACATCAAGCAAATGAGTGTCGACAAGCTGGGTTTACTCAGCTTGCTCTTTTCATCTAATACTGCAAAGAACAGGCATAAATAAGGTTAATCAAAATATCGCATTATTGATAATTTATATGCAAAGACTAAATCGCTACGAATAAATAAAAAATACACTTCGTAGCGAAATAAGCAAATTCAGCAAAGTAATTTTGTAAAAAAACTCTATTCGAAAAGATCATCCATTAGTACAACATTAGAGAACACACCACTGTATTTGTTATGCGTAAGTCCAAAGGTTGTAATCAATGTATTGTGAATACCCATACCGCGCTTCAAGTAAGGTTCAAGAAGAGCCTGTCGATGCAGGAGTATCCGATAATAATCACAATCAACAGAGAACACATCATTATAAAATTTGATTTCACACAGATTCACAATGTTATCCATTCTGCTTATCAGAAGATCAATCTGAGTCCCTTCTTTATCATCATCACGTTTGGACCATGCCGATTGTGTAGTCTTTACGCCACTGATACCAAGAGCCTTCTTAATCTGTGCAATATGGTTGAAGCATACGTTTTCAAATGCAAGACCTCTCCATGTGACAACACTCTGAGAAGAAAGATTCTGAAGCCAGAACCCCTCAGTCAAAGAATCCTGCCCTTCGACAAATTTCAGATAAAAAAGGCAGAAGGGATCAACAAGCTTATAATGTACCTTCCTCTTGGAGAAGCCAAACGGAACATATTTTATCACGAAATCGCTAGCAATCAGTGCTGACAAAATCGAAGAAAGAGAACTGCCGTTGCTGATTCCGATATAAGCAGCTATCTCATCTCGAGTATAGCCAGAATTCCTTTTACTCAGGAAAAGGACAACATCCCTAACCCTTTCTGGATTATCAAAAACAGACCTGAAAAGCCTATCGAACTCATCCCTGAGCTGGGCAGTTTTTGAGAAGAACATATTATCGATATTCTGAGCAAGGCTTCCCTGCCGCTTCATGTACCCCATATAGTATGGGATTCCACCAAGAATCATATAGCTTTGCACAATATCATAGCGAGACAATTCAATATTTCTTGATTTGTAATACTCTTCGCACTCGCCAAGTGTAAATGAGGAAAGCTTTATCTGATATGTAAGCCGGCCATACAATCCTCCATGATTATTGACAAGCTTATTAAGAATCCAGGAATCTGCACTTCCACACACGACTAACATGAAGTTAGATCTATGACAGCCCCAGCCATTCCAGAACCCCTCAAGCGCTGTAATAAAAAAGGATCGAGGAGTATCCATCCATGGCAATTCATCCAGAAATACAAGCTGACGAGAACCATCATCGATTTTCTGAAGAGCCATCGATAACATGAAAAAGGCATCCATCCAGTCTTTAGGGCAATGATCAGCTTCCATACCTTGCCGAAGCATAGACTCCTGAAATGACCTAAGCTGTGCCTTCAGAAGTCCTTCATCTGCTTTCTTATTCTCTATTGGCGATAACCCTGTATGGCGAAATGTAATCCGTCCTTCAAACGTCTGATCGACCAGATAAGTTTTTCCAACCCTTCTTCTTCCATAAATGGCAACGAATTCAGCCATTCCGCTCTCATACAGATCATTGAGTTCCTGAATCTCTTTCTTTCGTCCAACCATGATTAAACTATACCATAAAATCGCTACGAATAAACACAAAATACATTTCGTAGCGAAATAAGCAAATTTGAATGAAATATATGACCGTCGCTTTTTACGACGGCCATGTTTTCACTACTCTACTACTATTGC
>CALXXO010000108.1 GCA_944392705.1 uncultured Spirochaetaceae bacterium | reverse complement strand
GAAGCGCATGGACATTGCTACGTATCCATTGGCCATTATGCTGAAATTATCATCCCTGATATCATCGAAGATGAAGAATTGGGGATAGATTGTCGTTCCGACTGTGAATCCTATGGCTTTTGAATCACCAATGAAATAGGAAACAGATGCATCAAGACCTGCCCCAAGTCCTACAGAAGGTTCCATGACTCCTGTTTCCGCCACAACAGCAGGTCCCAGCAGGAAATTCAGGGAAAGATCTTCAAGAAGCTGGAACTGAAGACCAAGTCCTGCAACGAATCCGAATGACATAAGAAATGTATCCTGATGATTGACTCCGAAGAGCATATCCCCATGTATGCCATATCCGATTCCGATGGCCGGATCTACCGATGCGTAGTAATTGTATGCGCCATTGAAGCCGATTAGCGCTGTATTGTCTTTAGAGGAGTATCCTGCAGTGAATCCTACGATAGCAAGATCGCTGTCTGCCATCAAAGGTATTGAAGCAATCGTTATAAAAAGAACTATCAATATCAGTATCTTCTTCATAATGCCCGCCTTCAATTTATATATTGTTAAGATACTTCTACTTGCTTTTTTTCTGCAAGCCATGCGGAGAAGTATCGAATGTTCTCTGGCTAAGGCTGCTATGATAGAGCAAATAAGAGGGGCTAAGTACGAGATTCTTGCCGAGTATTATTGGATGCCTTTGATTATTCTTTGGAACTTTGGGTGTTTACTTGGATTAGGTGTTCTTTTCTGAATGTACTCCGGAAAATTGGTAAAATTACATATTCCCCGGAGTTTTGGTTGGCTTATTGATTGATGAAGAAAAGCTAATACAGGAATTTAGGTCACTTTCTTTTATAAGCGCTTTTTTCAGGAAGATCATAGTTACAAGGGACAGAATCAAGCCAAGACGTACAGAAGATGGAATTCTGATAATCAATCTTTTTGATTTCCTTCTTTATCCTTTCGCGATTGATCAATGAGATTGCCATCTTTCTTGTGGAGGGGATAAGAAAACAAGAGAAAGCCGCTTTGTAATGTTTCCCTATATGTAGTAGGTTCGGATTCCGCATTGGCTAGAAGGAAAGCTGAATAGGAGGAATGGTTCCATGAAAACTGCATATTCATGTTGCTTGTCCACATTCTCATTCCTTGAATTCGAATTCTGAAAAACTCAGGCAGTTTTAATTTCTTTTTCAACAATGGTGTTGCATTTTGTTGCACCAAATTTGTTGACACCTATTTTGTATACTGTAGAATCTTAGATGAGAAGGAGTGCAATATGTCAGATAAGATGAGGCCAGTGCCTTTTTCGGGGCTTCTGGAAAGAATTGCAGGTGAGCTCAGAAACCATGGATCGGTGTTTGGAATAGATTCTTCGCTTTTTTACGAGGATAAAGGCAAGAAGAGGATTAAGGTATTCTCTCAGGAATGCACCGTTCCTGTAGGGCCCGCTGCAGGACCTCACACACAGCTCGCTCAGAATATAATTGCGGCGTATCTGGAAGGTGCCAGATTCATTGAGCTGAAGACTGTCCAGATTATGGATCATCTGGAGATAGATAAACCGTGTATCGATGCAAGGGATGAAGGGTACAATGTGGAATGGTCAACTGAATTCACATTGGAGAAGGCGGCAGACGAGTATATAAAGGCCTGGATAATCCTGCACATACTCGAAGGCGCCATAAAAGGGCATATCCCCGAAACTCCTTCATTCATATTCAATGCATCTGTCGGATACAACCTCGCTGGAATAAAAGAGGAGAAGATGCAGAGGTTCATCGATACGATGAAGAATGCGGATGGAACTGTATTCTCCGATTATATCGCGGAAGCTGCAGCCATTCTCGAGGATAACATTTTCGAGGGCACAATGCTGGAAGACAGCGCGATGAGGGTTGCGAAGGAACTGGACAGGATCTCTCCATGCATATCCCCATCTGTGACTATCTCCACAATGCATGGCTGTCCGCCGACGGAGATTGAAGCCATCTGCAGTTATATGATCAAAGAGAAGGGTTTCGATACTTTCGTTAAGCTTAACCCGACACTTCTAGGATACGATGAGGTGAGAAGAATCCTCAATGAACATGGGTTCGGTTATGTTGTCCTGAATCGCGAAAGCTTCGAACATGATCTGCAGCTCTCCGATGCGCTCCCAATGCTTCACCGCCTTACGGATCTGGCAGATTCCGAGGGACGCGGTTTTGGCGTGAAGCTTACGAATACTCTTGGAACATCGAATGATGGCTCTGTATTGCCTGGAAACGAGAAATATATGTCTGGCCGTTCCCTGTTCCCGATATCCATAAGGGTCGCGCTTCTGTTGTCCGAGGAATTCTGTGGACAGCTTCCTATTTCGTATTCAGGTGGAGCTAGCGCTATCAATGCGGCAGATATCTTCTCCTGCGGTATCCATCCTATAACAATCGCAACAGAGATGCTCCATCCAGGTGGATACACAAGGATGAGCCAGATTGCTTCTCTTCTCAATGAGAAAGAAGGCTGGGAGATGGAGTCTATAGACCTTGAGAAGCTCAGGAATCTTGTTGAGAAATCGGATTCCGATCCTGCATTCAAGAAGGATAGCGGGGTTCAGTACAGGGCGAAGTTATCATCTCCTCTTCCGATGATCGATTGCTTTGTTGCACCGTGTGTTGAATCGTGTCCGATCAACCAGGATATCCCTGACTATATTGCACTTGCTGGAGAGGGCAGATGGGCAGAAGCTATCGGCCTTATCTATCTTAAGAATGCACTGCCGAATATCACAGGATGGATTTGTGATCATCAGTGCCAGAACCATTGTACCCGCCTCGATTACGAGGGTCCAGTTGCGATAAGAGCAATAAAGAAGCTTGCTGCGGAAAAGGGCATGGATGAGTTCGTCCGCGATATCTGGGAGAAGCCAGAGGGCAGTGCAGATGTCAAGGCTGCCGTAATAGGAGCTGGCCCCGCAGGCTTGTCTGCTGCTTTCTTCCTGGCAAGAGCTGGATTCGATACAGCAGTCTTCGAGAAAGGAAGCTCGGCTGGTGGTGTTGTAAGGAATGCAATCCCTGAGTTCCGAATTCCTTCCGAAGCAATCGATAAGGATGTTGATTTCATTGAGAAGTGCGGAGTGGCTTTCCATTTCAACACGGAGAAGACTGTAGCCGAGCTCAAGGCTGAAGGATATGGATATATCTTCATCTCGATAGGTGCAGAGAAGCCGAATGATCCTGGAATCACCGGCAATGGTCCTATTGAGAGTGCAGTTTCCTTCCTTACAAGAGCGAAAAAGGGCGAGGAGATAAAGCTTGGAAAGAGTGTTGTGATTATCGGTGGCGGAAACACAGCCATGGATGCTGCAAGGATGGCAAAGCGTATCTCCGGTGTAGAAAACGTTACTGTTGTGTACAGGCGAACTGAGAGCGAAATGCCTTCCGACAGGGAAGAGTACGTTGAAGCTCTCTACGATGGAGTTTCATTCATGTTCCTCTCGGCTCCTTCCGATTTCACAGACGGAATTCTCAGGATAAAGGAGATGGAGCTCGGAGATGCCGATGCTTCTGGAAGAAGACGCCCTGTCGATACAGGACGGACAAAGGATATTGCTGTCGATTATGTAATTACGGCAATCGGTGAGAAAGCAGATTCCAATGTCCTGGAAGCTATTGCTGCAGGAGAAGGAGAGGAGGATGGTGTATTCATTATCGGAGATGCCGCAACTGGTCCTTCTACTGTTGTAAGGTGTATAGCTTCCGCCCGCGATGCTGTTGATAAAGCCATTGATATGGTCTATGAAGCTATCGAAGAAGAGGACGAGGATGAAGAGGAATGCCATGATCATGACTGCGAATGCGGCCATCACCATGAGCATGGTGAGGATTGCGGATGTGGCCATCATCACGATGACGAGGATGAAGGCGTTGAGGAGGAAGAGGATGAAAAGCTCAGGGAAGCTGAGGATCTGTTCTTCCAGAACATCATGGCAAAGAAGAGCCGCCTGAAGCCTTCTGTGGATGTTGGTGATGATCTTTTTGCCCGAACAGAAGCCAGGAGATGCATGGAGTGCTCCTACCTCTGTCTCAAATGTGTCGATGTTTGTCCTAACAGGGCTAATATAGGGATAGATTTGAGGGAAACCGGACTTTTCGACGATCCGTTCCAGGTATTGCATATCGATGCATACTGCAATGAATGCGGAAACTGCGCTTCGTTCTGTCCTCATTCCGGTCGTCCATACAAGGATAAATTCACTCTCTTCTCCCTTATGGAGGATTTCGAGAACAGCGAGAACAATGGATTCATTGCCGAGAATGATGATGTGACTATCCGCATGGATGGGAAGATCATCAAAGGGAATATAAACAGGGATGGTGAACTTGTTGCTGAGGTCAGCGATGAAGTCAAGGCGATAGTCGAGGAAGTGTTCCTTTCTTATTCTTATCTTCTTGGCACAGTGGAGGAATGATATGGCAGATATCCTCATCCGAAACATCACAATCATGGAGACGATGGCTCCATTCAGTGTCACCGAGAATGCAGATGTGGTAATTACAGGATCGGTGATTGAAAAGGCCGGAAAAGGAGCCGGGGATGGTGTTGAGGCCCCTAAGGTCATTGATGGTACAGGCAAGATTCTTATCCCAGGCAATGTCTGTGCCCATCATCACTACTACTCCGGCTTGTCCAGGGGAATGCTGATTTCAGCAGGTCCTCAGACAGATTTCATCCAGACGCTTAAAGAGTGGTGGTGGAGACTTGACAGGGCACTGGACGAGGAATCGATTTACTACTCGTCCCTCATCTGCTCGATGGAAGCAATAAGGCAGGGAACGACAGGAATTGTTGATCATCACGCTTCGCCTTCATTTATAAAAGGTTCGTTGTCCGCCATCGCCAAAGGCATGGAGGATGCGGGCGTACATGGTGTCACCTGCTATGAAGTCACTGACAGGAACCGCGGTATGGATGAAGTGCGGGAAGGAGTTGAGGAGAATATAAGGTTCGCCAAGGAAATTGACAGCAGGCTGAAAGATTCAGGTGAAACCCTTACAGAAGCCATGATTGGCGGCCATGCTCCTTTCACGCTCCCCGATGAAGCGCTTGCCATGATGTCGGATGCTGTAAGGGAGACTGGACGCGGTATGCACCTTCATGTAGCCGAAGATAAGTACGATTCGCTCTGGTCCCACCATAAGCACGGTGACGATATCATGAAACGGCTCGACAGATTCTCCCTGCTTGGAGAGAACACATTGCTTGTGCATGGGGTTGCTTTGTCAGAGGAAGAGGTAGAGCTTATGAATGAGCGGGGTGCATTCCTTGCTCACAATGCTCGGTCAAACATGAATAACCATGTCGGCTATTTCCCATACCTGAACAAAGTGAAGAAGCTTGTAATAGGTACCGATGGCTGCGGTGGAAATATGTTTGAGGAACTGAAGATAGCCTTCTTCAAGAACAGGGATGCCGGTGGCCCATGGTGGCCTGCTGATTTCCTCCAGGCTCTGTCCAGAGGAAATATGCTACTGGAATCTGCATTCCGCGGCAGAGGTAAGTTCGGCCGTATCGAGCCGGGATACAAGGCGGATCTTGTCATTCTTAGCTATCAGCCACCGACACCGCTGAAAGCAGAGAATGCGGCAACGCACTTTGTATGGGGCATGGGTTCTGGGGATGTTGAGTCCACGATAATCAATGGCCGGCTTCTCTATGAGAACAGGAAGTTCACTGAGCTGGACGAGGAAAGAATCTTCGCCGAAGCCCGCCGCTCTGCAGAGAGCGTATGGGCCAGGGCTGATAGAATAAAGGCATAAGGAGTCATTTATGATAAGAGACAGGATTGCCGAACTTGGCGAGAAGTACCGGGATTACACTGCAGAGAATCTTTCGAAGCTTGTACAGACAAAGAGCTACAGCTCGAAGGAAGAGGATGTATGCCGCCTTATTGTCAAACTCTGCGAGGAAGCTGGGTTTGATGAGGTCAAGATTGAAGGGCTTGGTTCTGTAGTCGGAAGAGTCGGCAATGGACCAAAGAAGCTTGCCTTCGATGCTCATATCGATACAGTTGAAGTCGGCAATCTCAAGAACTGGGATTTCGATCCGTTCTCAGGTGCCATTGAGGATGGTCTTGTAAAGGGACGTGGTGCATCCGACCAGAAGGGTGGAGCTGCTTCCATGATTACTGCTGGCCGTATTCTCAAGGAACTTGGATATGGTGGCGAATATACAATATATTTCACATTCACAGTCATGGAAGAGGACTGCGATGGAATGTGCTGGAAGTACATGATAGAGGAAGAGGGATTCAAGCCGGATCTCATCGTTTCCACAGAGCCTACAAGCTGCCGTCTCTACCGTGGACACAGAGGTAGAATGGAGATAAGGGTAATCCTCAGAGGTATTTCCTGCCATGGATCTGCGCCTGAGCGCGGTGTTTCTGCTGCATATAAGGCAGCGAGGGCAGCGCTTGCGATAGAACAGCTCAACAAAGACCTTCAGCCCGATGATGATAACTTCCTTGGAAAGGGAACAATTACTGTATCCCAGATTGATGTGAAAGGCCCATCGCAGTGTGCTGTTCCTGACTATGCTATGCTCTATTGCGACCGTCGTCTTACATGGGGCGAGGATGCAGAGCTTGCTATCAAGCAGGTAAAGGAATATGTATCCAAGGCAACAGGCGACCCTGAGAGCGAGATAATCGTCGAGATGCCCGATTACGACAAGACAGCCTGGACTGGCACAAAGTATTCGCAGGAGCTCTACTTCCCGACTTGGAAGCTTGATGAATCCA
>CALXXO010000107.1 GCA_944392705.1 uncultured Spirochaetaceae bacterium | reverse complement strand
ACGGATTTCATGAAAGAAGAAGGTTATCTAACGCATCTGATCGGTGTTCTGACAACAGAAGAAGACATAGGGGAAGGATTGGAAAAGATTCCGATGAAAGCCTGTACATGGGCTGTATTTCCGAATGAAGGACCTTATCCTTCAACACTTCAGAATACTTATGCAAGAACCTATTCAGAATGGTTCTTGACATCCGGCTATGAACTGGCTGAATCTCTTTCGTTTTCTTTCACGAAGAGGGACAGCAAGAAAGAGAATTACGCATATAGTGAGATCTGGATGCCTGTAATAAAATGCAGGGAAAGCAAAAATGAATAATATGCAGATACCCACATCGTAATAGGAACTGTCCCTTACACGAATGGAGTCTGACAGCATATGCTACTGTTAATTTCAAAATTGCATATCAGTTTTAGAATTTCGTTTCAGGGTTCGCTTTGAGTGAGGCGGAGCATCGCTGCCCCGCCTCTTTCCGTCACACATCACCGAAGATATGCTCAGGAGTTCCTTCCGGCCAGCTGCTGAAATCAGTCGGCTCGATCCTTAGGAGTTCCTCTTTGTAGTCTCCGTACTTAACACCGCCGATTTCAAGATAGTCCTCTGCAGGGACAAGCTCGAGAATCTCCCCTGCCCTCAGATCCTGGCCGCAGTAGGCAGTGCCAACAACAAGCCTCTCATCCGGTTCCAGCTTCATCAGAAGCTCCTTGGCTTTCGTCAGTACCTTACGCACATTTGAATAACGATAGCAGGGATAGCGCCGGCTCTGCATTGAATAACCAGCTCTGTTCTTTCTTATGAAGGCTACAATAGCAAAAGAACTCAGCAAAGCTCTCTGTCATAAAGCCATGAGTAAATCACATCTGCAATCTCTGCGTTGTTCTTCTCCTGGAACATGAAATGCGAGTTTCCGTTTATCCCGATATCCGGAAGATATATGACAGTGCAGTCCCCTCCCATGCTGTTCACAAGATCCTCGAACTCATAGGCCATCTCAAGCTCTGCTCTCCAGAATCTCTCTGCAGGAAGATCGCTGTCCTCTGGAATGTAATCGCCATAGATTATGATGATCGGCTTCTCTATGAGAGCATCAAAATCCTCTTCAGACATCGGAGTGCCACTCACTGAATAATATCCTGCATCGACAGGTTCAGGAAGCTTGTCCTCTGGGAACGGAACTCCGCCTGGCTCTATTGCAATGACAGCTTCGATATTGCTGCTTGCCGCAGCTGTAGTCCATCCAGGGAAACCTCCCTGTGAATGCGTCACAAGAATACCGGATCCGCACTTCTCGAAGACATCAACCAGTGCCTCAGTTATCACATCAAAATCGATGTTACCTGTATCTGGTGTCATCTGGCGGAAGAACTGGTCAATCGATTCTTCATCCTGTGGGAACTGGGAATTCGCATTGAAGAGCGGCCATCTTCCCATCCTGAACTGAGTGAACCATGCAAGCTCCTGAGGCTCAGTGGATATTGCAGATGCAACACTTGTCTGCCCAGCCTCTCCACGTCGAGGCTGATCAACAAGATATGTGCTGTAACCCTTGTTAAGGAAGTAGTCATTCCATCCATCTCTTCCATCGGGTGTTCCCATCCAGCCCATCCTTGACTGACCATAGCCATGAAGGAATACCATCGAATGCCCATTTGCATTCTCAGGAATCTGATAGAAGACATTCGCGTGATCTGCGTGCAGGAGCTGTCCATCAGCACTGTACTGACCATTGACCGGGTCGAATACACCATCATTCTCTATGACAATGCCACCTGCGGAGAACACTCCCTGATCTGCCAGCCTCAGCCCATCAGCAAAAAGAGCTGCTGCAGAAAACGCAAGAACCAGTAATACTGCTGAAAACCTTTTCATATCCGCATCCTCAATTTTCGTCCGCAATGGTTGTCTCGACCTTTCCTACGACCTTCAGGGTGCTGATCATCCTAATGAATGCAGGATCTGAATGGTCGACAATCTCGCTGTGACCTATATCAAGCTTAGCAATTTCTGCCATATCCTCATCAGAAAGCGAGAAGTCCCAGATGTTAATATTCTGCTCCATTCTCTCCCTGTGTGTTGATTTCGGAATCACAACGACGTCTCTCTGCACATTCCAGCGAAGGGCTACCTGAGCAGCACTCTTTCCATACTTCTCCCCGATTGCTGTAAGCACTGGATGAGTGAAGATTCCATGCTTTCCTTCTGCAAACGGTCCCCATGCCTCAGGCTGGATTCCAAGTTCCTTCATATTCCTGATTGCTTTCTCCTGCTGGAAGAATGGATGGAGTTCCACCTGATTGACAGCTGGTATGACCTCTGCATGGATTGCAAGATCTGTCAGCCTATCAGGATAGAAATTGCATACTCCTATTGCCCTTACCCTGCCTTCCTTATAAAGCTCCTCCATAGCCCTGTAAGCGCCATAGTAATACCCAACAGGCTGATGAATCAGGTAGAGATCAAGATAATCAAGGCCGAGGTTGTCAAGGGATGTCTCGAATGCCTTCTTCGCGCCATCATATGAGGCATCCTGAGTCCAAAGCTTCGTGGTGATGAAGAGATCATTCCTGTTCACTCCAGATTCCTTTATTGCCTCTCCTACAGCTTCCTCATTCATGTAAGCTGCAGCGGTATCAATGAGCCTATAACCAGAACCGATAGCATCAAGAACAGCATTCCTGCATACATCATAGTCCGTCACCTGAAACACCCCGAAGCCTTCAAGCGGCATTTCCACTCCATTATTAAGATGAATTGTTTCCATTTCTTATCTCCTATGCTTGAACGATAATTTCAAAACTCCAGAAAATACAGGACAAATTTCCTATACTTGTATAATCTATTGTTATAGCGGAGGTGCTATGGAACTTTATCAGCTTGAAGAGCTTGCAGCACTTGCTGAGTATAGATCAATATCGAAGGCAGCGGAGAGCGTCGGCGTTTCTCAGCCAGCGATGTCACGTTCAATGAAGCTCCTTGAAGCGGATATCGGTGTTCCGATATTCCAGAGGACAAGCAATACGATAGAGCTTAATGATACAGGCAGGCTTGCCGCCTCAAAAGCGGCAGAGATAACCGCAGCTGTACGGAAAGCCATAGAGGAGATAAGGGAGTTCGACAGGAGGAAGAAGATAATCCTTGTAGGCTCCGTTGCCCCTGCGCCGCTCTGGAGTGTCGTATCGATGCTTTCCTCCTTTGAGACTGAGAAAACCATTGCAGGAGAAATGAAGGAGCATAGGATTCTTGAAGATGGGCTAAGAAGCGGCACATACCGCTATGTGATAACCAATAAGCCATTATCCATCTCCGGCTTTGCCACCGTAAGGCTCGGAGAGGAGAACCTCATGTTCATGTTGCCATCCAACCATCGGCTTGCAGAGCGTAAAGCCCTTTCATTCAGTGATCTTAATGGAGAGAATATGCTTCTTTACGAGAACATAGGCTCATGGAGAGAATTACCGAAAAGGAAGATGCCTTTATCTAAATTTCTCATTCAGAATGATAGGGATGCGTTTGAGGAACTGGTGATGAAATCATCAATCCCATCATTCGCGACAGACCTCATTTCTGTCCCGATTGAGGGAAAAGTCACTATCCCGATATCAGATACAGAGGCTCATGAGGAATTCTATATATCAACCAGATTAGGTGACATGGCGACACTTTCTTATCTTGCAAAGCATTTCAGAGCGGAATTCAGATCAAGACATACTTATGCTATATGAAGCGGATTATTTCCGTATTCCATTGAGGCGGAGTATGACTACCCCCGCCTCTTTCAATCACACATCACCGAAGATATGCTCAGGAGTCCCTTCAGGCCAGCTGCTGAAATCAGCAGGCTCAATTCTGATGAGTTCTTTTTTGTAGTCTCCGTACTTAACCCCGCCGATTTAAGAAACTCATTGGATTTCGTCAGTGTCTTAAGCATATCGAGATAGCCCCGATCCTATGCCTCTCTGAAAATACGGCCGAAAAGAAATCGGACCAACGGACCGCAAAACAGAATCTGCCAGAAGAATGCCATCGGAAGATTCTTTGCCACAGTCGTCAGCCAAGCTGGTATGAAATCCACAAGTCCTGGCTTCTGGAATATAAGCGTGGCCCAGAAGCTCATGATCGGGCACATCATCGAAACAGTGACAGCTGCCCTGAATACGGTTCTAAGTATTTTGTCAGAATTCTTATCCACATTCCGCGCAGTGATTCTGGATGCTATCGGATCAGCTATGAAGAATGACATGATAAAGCATATTGGTATCATGAACTTCATTTCATGAATTGACCTTCCCATTGCAGCCCATGAAAGCCTTCCTTCCATAAGCCCCTGATTGTAGAACTCCATTGCCACAACCATGAAGAACACCATAAGCAAGGCAAACACAATGCTTTGAAATTTTGTTTTTGGCACAATTTCCTCCAAAGAAAAAAGGCGGGTATCCCGGCTGGATTTACATCCTCTGGAATACTCGCCAGCAAGAAAAATACCACATTTGAAGAACTGAAATCAATCAATTCATGTTCAGATATAATCTCCTGTAGGCGCGGTATTGTACTGCTTCTTGACCTCGATGACTGTTGCGCCATCGGTATCTGTCTTCCTTGATACAATACTGAATCTCAGGCCGCTTCGTCGGTATATATCAGAAAGCAGGGTTCGAATTACACCTTCATATATCGAGGTGGAAATATCTTGTAAAGACTATTCTTGGATATCGAAACCTACGCCCTGTGGATATCGACAGAAGCGGCGAGTACCGCTATTCGGAGGATTCTGACTTCCGCATCCTGCAATTCGGCTATACTGTATGTAGATGATGGAGATGTGAACGCAATAAACCCCGCCTCAGAAGAGGAAATCCACTGCAAGATAATCGAAGCAATCAGAGACGATAACACTTCTGATTCCTCTCCAAGAAATGAACTTACAGCAAGATACAGCTGACCGATGCCTAGTAAGGTTAAGCCAGATCTAGTATTAAGCTTATTGAGAGCTGCAGTCACAATTACTGCACTTTCCATCCCCGCTGCAACAGATCTTGCTGTAAGAGATATGAGAAGAAGAAAATTCAATTTCTTCTCTGCAGTCCTGCACTTGAGGTGAACTACTCCATCTTAGCATCGCATGAAGATGGAGCTTCCGGTCTCGACGCAGATTGCTTCCATGCCTCGTAGAAGGCACCGAAGTCTGACATCCGCTCCCCCGGAGTACGTGTCCGTTCCCTACACGTGCAGGACATTATATGCTCTCCTGCAAGAAGCAGTGTTTTCGCAGCCTTCACATCACGCTCTTCCGTATATCCGCACACAGGGCATACGAATACCCTGTCCGAAAGCGTGATGGATTCATGTATATGCCCGCACTGCGGACACAGCTTCGTCGAAGGGAAGAATCTGTCGATCACAAGGACATCCGGATTGGCCTGGAGCTTCCTCTTCAGCGTGCCGAGTGCGGAGTTCTGCACATCTCTCCCGAACAGCCCTTTGTGCCAGCCCTTTATATTCTCGTCCTGCATGACGATGAGGCTTCTTCCCGTGACGATGTCATGATATACCTTGTTTGCCTTATCTCGACGTTTATTGGCAAGCTTCTCGTATTCCCTCTGGATCCGGCGTTTCGTATCACGCCAGCCCTCGGAGCCCTTTATCTGCCTTGCGAGCTTCTTCTGAAGCCCTTTCAGGCGCTCCTGTTCTCGGACCGATATGTCGAACGTCTCTCCCTCAGAGGTCGTTATGGTTGTCTTTATCCCGAAGTCGAGCCCGATATCCGGCTTCTTCTCTGATTCAGTATTCCATTCATGTCTCGGGATATAGTATGTAAGCATGAGATAGATGCCGGACGGCCTCTTCACAAGCTTCGCATTGGCTGTCTCTGCATCTGCAGGAATCTGATCCATTCCGAATACTCGGATAGGACGCTTGATCCCAGCAATATGGATTGTATTCCTGTATCTCCCGTTGCTGTCGCCGTCAGGACCATAGCAGATCCAATGCGTATTGCCATACTGATTCAGCTCTAAGGAATCATAGGAAGACCTGAATCTCAGAAAGCCGTTCTTCTTCCCCGTCTTCCTGCTCTTGGCAGCAAGCGAAGCCATATCATGCTTCAGGGAGGAATAGACAGACTGCATGAACTTCATGGGCATCGTAAGTTCCCTGGGAACGGTATTCCCATCCTTGTCGCGGGATGTGATGCTGCGTGTCTTCGTGCTGAACTCTCTGAATGTGTCGGAATCCAATGCTATGAGGTAATTGCAGAGCCAGCGGCATTCGGCGAAATACAGGAAGAGCTTGCTGCGTTCAGTCTTATTCAGGCACTTCAGGTCAAGCTTCAGCTCAACGACGACAGGACGCATAGACGCATGGCGGAGCCGGGTTTCCTGGCCCTTCTCCTTGATTGCCTTGTTCTTTGCCTTCCTTGCCGATTCGTCCATACCTGATTATACCTCATACAAGATATTTGCCAATCAGAAGGAAGCAATCCATCTCCACCTTTCATTGGTTTAGAAGGTGGAGTCTTCTTGCTTTATTTTCGATAAACAATTGGTTTTGTGCATCTGAATGAAAGCACTTACATATTCCAGAGATTTTGCTTCGTAGGCGAATTCTATCATCGAAATTTATTATCTCATCAATCGATGGACACGGAATTTTTCAACGTTTGAATTGTAAATACATTTTGACACAATGCACACTATGTATTACATTTTAATCAGTGAGGAGAATGATATGGCATTGACATCAACTGTGACATTCAGGACTACTCCAGAACTGAAGGAACGGGTCGATAATCTCGCCAAGCGAACGAGGCGTAGTGCTGGTTTCTATTATAATATCCTTCTTGAGGATTACCTTTCTGAGATAGAGGATATCTACGATGCTATAGATATAAG
>CALXXO010000106.1 GCA_944392705.1 uncultured Spirochaetaceae bacterium | reverse complement strand
TTGAGAACAGCTGTGATGTGGTCTACAGGATATGCAACAATCTGTGCAGAAGGCTTGATTGCGATACCTCTTCCATCGTATCCAACAAGGTACTCTACCTTAACTCCATTTTTTGCAATGCCATTTGGAGCTCCTGTCGGGAGAACGTTCCTTGTTTCCGTTGTTCCATCAAGATAGGAAACAGTAAGCTTGAAAGCGTCTGCAGGGATTACCTGTCCTTCAAGCAGTGTAGCTGTCTGCTCAAGTGTGGCACTCTGTGCGATGTGCGGATATACTGGTCCGTTATCGCATCCTACGAACACTGCAAGTGCCATGATGAGAGCTACGCACGATATAAGAATTGATCTTCTCTTCATTTCTCAATCCTCTCCTTGTGTTTTCTAAGAGGATTCTACCCCCCCCCGGTTTATTCATGTCAAGATAAATCGTGCGAAAAATGAAGAAATTATTTATACCGATGATAGGTATATTTCAAGAGTACGGAACCCATTACAGGCTCCGTACCGGCAGTAGTTCAGAATGTGTAGAAGACCTCTACCTCAGATGCTGTCTCACTTTCGTTATCAACATCCTCCAGAATCTCCGTGGCTGCTTTAGCCTTTGGACTTCTGAACTCCAGATGATTGGCGACAATCTCGATTGCCCTTCTTGATGCACCTTCGGCTGTCACCCATTTGCATAGGCGCAATCTACCTACAGTCCTGCATTCCATGCCTTTATGGAGCTTTTCAATGCATCTTTGTCCCAAAGAGCCCCAGCACTGTACAGGTATGAATACAGTCTCCTGTGCCTTGTTCCCATTCTTGTCAACATAATACCTGTTGCTTGCAACATCGAACTTGACCAGCTTCATTCCTCCGGGAGAATCGGAGAGAGAAATCTGCTTTGGATCGTCTACAAGCACACCTTCTAAAAGTACGCTATTGAGATGGTTCATCTATACCTCCTGCATCTTATACGCATTAAGTGGCGACTCTGGCCAAGTTCTGCTAGAATTATTCTCATGAAGCTCACTGTATTATCTGTCGGAGGTTCAATAATCTCTCCGGACAAAGTCGATTACGACTTCCTCTCGTCTTTCAGATCCATGATAATCTCCCACCTTGAGAGTCATCAGGATGAACGCCTTATATTCGTAGCTGGAGGTGGAGCACCTGCAAGAATCTACCAGGACGCACTCAGAAGGATCATGCCGGATGCGGATCCGGAACTGCAGGATATGCTTGGAATAAAAGCCACTCATCTGAATGCAATGCTCCTGAAAGCTGTTTTCAGCGACTTCTGCACCGATGATATCGTGACAGATCCAACGGATGAATCAGTATCATTCTCCGGCCGCATCCTTGTAGCAGGTGGATGGAAACCTGGATTCTCCACAGATACAGATGCTGTATACCTCGCAAGAAGATTCGGAGGAAAGAAAGTAGTCAATCTTTCGAATATAAAGAAGGTCTATACAGCAGACCCAAAGAAGGACCCGAATGCGAAACCAATAGACCGCATTTCATGGAAGGATTTCAGGGCAATGGTCGGCGATGAATGGAATCCTGGACTTAACGCACCATTCGACCCTATTGCTTCAAAGCTCGCGGACGAAGACAACATGATTGTCATCGCCGCAGATGGAAGAAACATAGAAAATACCAAGGCTATACTCGAAGAGAAGCCATTTGAAGGTACTATTATCGGTGCTTGAGCGATAAGAAATACGGATCCGGATCTGCAAATGATGCCGGAAACGGAACATCGCGTGTGAAATCAGGAATCCAGAGGATATCATCATCCGATGGATCCTGAATGAATCCATCATCTATCCCATAGATTTCCATCAAATCGACAAGGCTGTCATATTCCTCATCCGTAATCTTCGGGAACCCCGGATCTCCTTTCGGAGGAACAAACTGCGTCATAAGCGAGAGGTAAAAACTATCCTTGTACCGCTCTGCAAAGAGACGGAGAAAGTCATAAGTGGACTGAAGTTCTCCCGGAAAGACAAGGTGGCGGAGAATTGTACCTTTCATCCTATCCATGTCAGTTACAGGGTGCCAAGCTTTAATGGCGTTCATTACAGGGATTATCACATCGGCATAACGGGCCTTGCCGCACCACTTGGAAGCGGTGCTTCTCGATAAAGTCTTACAATCAAGGAGATATATATCGATATAATCATCAATCATAGCAAGAGCTTCCACGCTCTCATACCCTGAGCTATTCCAGACGACAGGGAGGGAAAAGCCCGAAGATTCAGCAATTTTCAGTGCATTTATTATCGAGGGAATGAAATGTGTTCCTGTAACAAGATTAAGGGTTGCAGCCCCATCTTTCTGCAGTGACAGCATAAGACCTGCTAGTTCTTCATCTGTAATCTCAATCCCGAGATTCATTCCGTCAGAACCGGAAATCTGCCTGTTCTGGCAGAACTGGCAATGCAGTGGACAGCCTGTGAAGAAAATCATCCCGGAACCCTTTTCTCCTGTGATGGGTGGCTCCTCGCCCCTGTGAAGGCCGGACCAGGCTATACGGACTTTATCGCTCTGGCGGCAGATACCAAGAGTCTTTCTTCTATCAACGGAACAGAGATTGGGGCAGAGGGTGCAAGATGAATAATCCATATCGCGATGATAACATCAATCGCTTGCACTTTGCACGCCCCGATTGACCCGCTGAAAACAATTGAAGAGAATCATGGTATGGCATTTCCCTTTAAGCCGTGGGGCGAGGAAAAGAAAACAAGAAGAAGGTTCATCCTTTCGATAGATGGCGGAGGGATGAGAGGAATAATTCCAGCCTGGATACTTGGCGAAATCGACAAAGGGCTCAAAGAAGCCGGCGATTACCGTCCTCTTTATTCCCACTTCGACCTCATCATCGGGACAAGCACAGGTGCCTTGATAGCTTCTGCCCTCTCGATTCCTACAGAGGGAACATCGCTGCCGAAAGAAAGTGGCGAAGACTATGATGTATATTCATATGAAACTAAACGGAAGCTGATCTTCCGAACTACAACAAAGAGATTCAGAGGTTCAATTGTCCGCTCCTCAGATCCTTCCTCATTCGCTGGCTTCTATATGGAAAAGGGCTCCGAGATATTCCCCCAGAAAAGCATGAGCGCAATACTCGGTCCGATATTCACAGACAAATACAGTGGATCGGAATATGAGAAATTCCTCAGGACGCTTTACGGTGAACATTCGATGGATGAGCTGATGGTTTCAACAGCTTTAATATCATATTCGACCGATAATGGAATGATTTTTCCAATTACAAGCTGGAATACTGGAAACTTCAAGATATGGGAAGGTGCAAGGGCAAGTTCTGCAGCCCCACTATATTTCCCTGCATTCTCGAAAGAATACAATGGACGGAGAAGCCAGCTCATAGACGGTGGAGTTGCCGCTAACAACCCTTCGCTCATTGCCTACAAGCTTGGTAGAGAACTGTACCCCGATACAGATATCTTCCATATACTAAGTCTATCTACAGCCGCCCCTGTGTATAAATCAACGCAGGATGCAGGAGGGCTCACAGGATGGGGAGGACAGATTACAAAAATATTCCAGAATGCTTCACTTTGCCTTACTGACGAAGCTATGAATGCCATCTCCGATGTTGATTACACCAGAATATGGGCCCCTGTTCTGGACAGGAAGATAAAGCTCGACGAAACAAGCAGAAGCTCTGTGGACACGTTGCTGAAGGCTGCAGAGAGAATGTATAGCGAGAATGCAACTAAACTCGAAGGCTGGATAAAGATGCTTTCAAAAGAAGAGACTCCTGACTCAGTGAAGCTCAGAGTGAGGAGATTACCCTCTCCACCTCCGGAAGAAGCGCATCCCTGAGCTTACGCAGATTGAAGCCATAGTCCCCCAGCGATATCCTCTTCCCGATGATATCCGTGATGACCTTCACGGCAAAACAGGGAATGTTTTGAAGATAAGCAGCGGCAGCAACACCATATGCTTCCATATCAGAGGCATCGGACGATGAGAACGGCACAGTTGCGAAGGCCGACGAAGAGGAAAGGATATATTCCGAATTTCTGTCCAGTACGAATCCGTTTATCGTTGCTCTCGTAGGAAGGATTGTCGCTCCTCGTCCAAGGTGGAATGCTGTAAGATCTGGATCTGGGGATATCACACGCCCGAACGACACGCACTCCCCCAGCTTCAAGCGCCCTGCACTCCCAGCACTGCCTACAGAGATTACAATATCCGGCTTATACTCCTGGATGGATGAAGCTGTAATAGCCGCAGAGAGAACCGGACCAATACCTGAGACAGCCTTTATATAAGAATCAGGAAACGGCTTTAGTTCAGCTTTATCAGACGCGACAAGGAGGACTTTCAAAGCATCCTCCGCCTTATCTCGCCCATCACTGGGGAGAGCATTATACCAAGCCGTCTTTCCCTTCCGGCTTTCTTTGATTCCCCTACAGCCAGAGTCGCAATTGAAGTCGCGTGTCCGACTGAACCGAAGAAGCTATTTCCTTTGATGACAAGAGCAAAGAGAATCGATGCAAACAGATCTCCAGAACCCGGGTAAGAAACACCGAGATCATCATACTGGAAAAGCCTGATTTCATCGCCATCCCAGGCGACATTGCCAAGTCCTCCGGCCTGCAGGGGTATCCCGGTGATTACCCCGCGTTTCGGTCCCAGCGACCTGAGGACTGTCACCTGGTCTTTTATCGCACGCTGCCCTTGTGGTTTGAAGCCATCATCGAGACCGGTGAGAATCATCGCTTCGGTGAAATTGGGAGTTATTATATCGGAAGCCTTCACGAGATGAATCATCTCATCCGCCAAAGATCTGTCAACAGTCTGATAGAACTCTCCGTTATCGCCCATAACCGGATCGACGAATGATAGCCCCCCGAATCTGGACATGGCATCACATACAGTCTCTATCTCCTCGGCAGATGACAGAAAGCCGGAATAGATTCCATCGAAATGGACACCGAGCGAAGAGAATTTCGAGAGGATGGACTTCATGGCAGTATGCTCATCCTCTATGAAGATATCATCAAAACCATCTGTCTGCGTCGAAAGGATAGCTGTAGGAAGTACAGCTGTCTCAACCTGCAGTGCTTCCAGAACAGGAAGCACCACAGTCAAAGAGGATTTCGAATAACATGAAAGATCATGTATCGCGAGAACTGACATCAGATGGCAAGACCCGCAATAGCAGCACCGAGAGTCGGTGAATTGTCGATATTCACAATCTCATAGTATCTTCCATGCTTTTTCTCAAGAAGCTCATCGAGATAGAGACGTGTATAGAACTCGAGGAATGCCGTCTTGTAGAATGTCGTTCCATCGGCATTGATGACAACGGGAAGACGTGGATTCTGTCCCTCTCCGGAGCGAAGCACCGCCGCTGTGAGGTTGATTGCTGTCAGCTTTCCAGCTCTTTCGATTATAGCCTTCAGAATCTTATAAAGCGCCGCAGCATCCTTTTCATTGTCCCCAACAGCCTTAACCAGGTCATACTCTGGATTATGGCAGGACTCAAGATAATGGCTCATCCTCGTTGTATTAAGCGGTTCAATAGCCCTGTAGCGCTCTGCGAAATCACTAGTAAGCACCCCTTCCTTAATTGCAGCTTCAATTACATGAGCAGCAAAAGGACCAAGGTAAGCTCCACTTATCTTCTTTTCAAACCAGTATTTCTGAGGATCCTTAGTTCCGCTTACAAACTCTTTATCGAGGTCTCCAAGCTCAATGGCAAGACAACCGGATTCGACATTTATGATTTCCCTTCCTTCCGAAAGTTTTATCTTGCCGATTCTGCTGTTCTGCTCCGTATAAGCTGTATTTGTACCGGTACCAAGGATGAAACCGATATACGAAGAAGCATAATCCGGGCGCTCAGCCTTTGCCGCAAGAAGTGTAGCGACGGTGTCATTGACAACAGCGACCTTCTTCTTCGAAACATCATGGCCCCTTCTTGCAAGTTCATCCAACAGGTTCTTTCCAAGTGGCTTCCCTATTACCTCTGGAGCCTTTATCTCCTTTGAGAAGACAATAGGTATTCCATCATGGTCTTCTGTTATAGAAGCAGCATATGAGAAACAGAATCCGATTCTGTCGCTCTTATCGATAAGGCGCTCTATATTATCTGCGAGAATTGAATAGAATTCAGCAGCGCTGACCTCTTCCTTCACACCAGGCATACCGACTTTCCTGAAATCTGATATCACAGGATGCTTTTCATCATCGAACGTTACAAGGCAGGTCCTGAAATTAGTACCGCCTGCATCCATTACGATGACACTTTTGCCTGGAACAATCTCCGCATCTGGAGATACATATGTCGGTATCATCTGCAGAGAACTGGAATTCTCAACTGCAAGGCCTTTCTCCATCTCTGAAAGTATGAAATCAAGAGTCCTGTCGGCATCGACAGATGAAGCTGTGAGCATATGCCGCTCAAGAAACTCTTCGCATTTTCCCATCTGAAACCTCCTACTCGCCGAATGATAACACAATCGGCCCGGCGCTTATTTTCTCACTATTGATTCTAAGGTTTTCCGCCGCGATTGTCATGCTTCTGTCATTCCCGCCACTCAGTATGAGACTGCCCTCAACAACAATCCCATCTCCTGCCAGAGATCCAGTCACCATAATCGACATAGACATGAGCGCATACAATCCGCTCCAGTCATCTTTGGAAACAAGATCCGAGATAGTGAAATCACCGCCCTCAATGAGCCTTAATGAACCATCAAGGACCAGATCTCCTTCAGCGAACCTGCTCTTTTCAAGCTGCTGTCTTATATCATCTGTAGCTAAAAGCTGCCCTGCTGCTGTGGCAGCAGAGGAATAGCCATCGATGCTGACTCCTGTCCCGAAAAAAGCAAGAGAACCGGGATATGTCGATACATCCGACCTCACAAATGACACCAGGCTGGGTATAGCACCCTTACCTCCAGATATTCTAACCCCCTGCAACGCTATCTGCGGCTCCGAAAGATGCGATGCAATTGTGGCTGCAATGCCATTGCTTACTCCTT
>CALXXO010000105.1 GCA_944392705.1 uncultured Spirochaetaceae bacterium | reverse complement strand
CTGAGGAGCGCCAGGAATTCCTGGAAGCATCCGGTTTGACGGAAAGTGGTCTTAATCCTCTGATCCGCGCTGCCTACTCATCGCTTGGACTCAGGACATTCTTCACGGCAGGACCTGACGAGGATAGGGCATGGACATTCCGCGAAGGATCCAAAGCTCCGCAGTGCGCGGGTATTATCCACACTGATTTCGAGAAAGGATTCATAAAGGCGGAGGTCTACAGTGTTTCCGATCTCATTGAATATGGTTCTGAAGTTCATGTAAGGGAAGCTGGTAAGCTTCGCCTGGAAGGTAAGGACTATGTTGTCCAGGATGGTGATATCGTATTCTTCCGCTTCAATGTCTGAGTAGCTTGAGAATAAAAGAGATCCCGGTTTTTGCCGGGATCTTTCTTTCAGCCCATTTCGCATCCTTTTCATGAGGGCAGCCGTCAGGATGCGCGGTCCAGAGACAGACGAAAGTGGAATGTGGTCTTATCTCCTTCTCCTTGCCGTTATGTGGGACGGTTAAGGCCTATTGCGAAGACTATTACCTCGAGTAGTACTCGACAACGAGCTGGTCGTTGACCTGAATTGGTACTTCGTTTCTCTCAGGAAGTCTTGTGAACTTTGCGCTGAACTCTTCTGTGTTCTTCTCAAAGTAAGGAAGATTGAAAGCTGGGTGTCCAAGGAAGCACTCCTTGAAAAGCTCGTTGTTCCTTGACTTCTCCTTGAGGGAGACAACGTCGCCTACGTTGAGCTGGTAGGAAGGGATATCGACCTTCTTTCCATTTACGAGGATGTGTCCATGTGAAACAAGCTGGCGAGCAAGTCTGATTGAGTTGCCGAAACCGATGCGGTATACAGCATTGTCAAGTCTTCTCTCGAGAGAGATGACAAGAGCATCGCCTGTGTTGAGGTTGGACTTAAGAGCCTTCTCGAAATACTTGTGGAGCTGCTTCTCGAGAATACCATAGTAAGCCTTGAGCTTCTGCTTCTCTGTCAGCTGCCTGCTGTAATCTGTAGGCTTCTTCCTCTTTGCGAAAGCAGGGGAATTTGCCCTGTCCATTGCCTTGGGGTGTCCACATACATTAACCCCGAGTCTTCTGCACTGCTTGAATCTAGGACCTGTGTATCTTGCCATAGATTTTACCCTCCAGTAAACAAGTGTCAGTTTTATGCTGTGTCAGCACAGCAGCATTAATCTATGACAGAGCCGCCCTCTCTGTCAATTATGTTGAGCACAAGTGTTTATGTATCTCATGACGACAATTTCATTGGAAACGTTTGGTTATCAATCAAATTTCATGAAAAATGACTTTTCAAAAACCATATTTCATGAAATATGCTACCATAGCACGCGATTCACCGGTATTTGCAGTTCCACCAACTGATGGCGATGTCCATCCACAAACATCATTTGCATCTTGCGCGTTCAGTCGCTGATATGACGACCAATCAGAAAGAATCAAGGAAGCAGTTATCGAGCAGATGAACAGAGAACTTGTACTAGAGAATACTGCGGAGTTTGTTGGGACTTTCCCTATATCACGGGAGAAAGCATTCATACTCTTGTCATCCGCTCTTTTGATTGAAGGGCTGTGATTATAAAGGCTATCAAAGGCTATGAATCATGATTGAGTGAACCTAGTCTTCCTCCGAAAGAAGACTAGGCGTGGTGGTGTTTTCAGTTTTCCCAGCTTATTGAGAATGAAAGAGGATTGTTCAGCAGGAGGAAATCTATGATAGGGAATGCATATATTGCAGTGTTTGTACCTTCTATGCGGCATCCGGATGCAGATGTTATTGTTCCGGGGACTGTTATGCGAATCTCTACAGTTCCGTTTGATACAGCTTCTGGACCGTCTTCTCCGAGAAGGAAGTAAATCATATCGAGATAGTCCTGTTCGCTCATTCCCTGGTTGTATTCAGGTCCATATACCTCGAAGTTCTGATCTGAGAGGAAAGGTACAAGAGCTTTTAGCTCAGGATAGTTCGATATATCCAGATGGAATGAAATGCTGTTATCCGTGATTTCAAAAAGACTCTGGTTCTCAGCTCCCATCTCGCCAAGAAGCGTATCTATCGATGAATAGTCGAAGGAAACGGCATATCTGTTGTCTCCTTTGCTTTCCCAGGAAGCTGCGCTTACTGTTCCGGCTTCATTCAGCTCCGATGTGTATGCTTTTATAGCGCTGTCCATCATCGATTCATCGTTTGCTGGCAGGAATTCGGAGAAATCCTCAAGTACATCGATGAAGAACTGCTCTACGTGTATATCTGTATAACTTGAACCCGAACCATCAGCATTCATGCTGAGCTCTTCTGTCACCTGGCAGCTGGAAAAGAGCAGCAGGAGCAGTAATGATTGTAACAGAATTCTTCTCATGTCCAGAGCATACGCCATATTCTCAAAATGGTGTAGACACTGATTATCTTTACATGGTAATTAAGGTGTCCAGGTAAGATAAATGACAAAAAGGCTGTTATTTGTTAGTTTTCTCCTCGTCTTCGCGGGGTTTTCATCGCTTTCGGCTCTGTCTGTAGATGCTGAAGCGTTTCCATCATCTGTTCTTCTTTCATGGGATGGAACAGATGGTGCAGTATATTATGATGTCTACACAGGAGAGCGATTTCTCGCTAGGCTTGGGAGCGGAGAACGTGAATACAGGGCTGAAAGACTGCTTTCTGATACCACCTACAATTTCTCGGTAGCCGCCAGGACGGAAGCAAATGAAACGCTTGCCGCAGATTTTACCAGCGCGACGACAACCAGCTGGGATGGCGTTTACGAGTGGGTGAACAAAACAGATAAGGACAACAAGGGACGTGTAAAGGGCATACGTATAAGAATTGAAACTGCGTATGATGAAAAAGTCGGTCAGTACCATAATGTATATATGTATAAGGATGATGGCACTGAGGTGAAGATTTTCCCTCTCTATGATTTCTCAGATTCATCCTCTGGCGAATGGGTAGATTACAATGCATCGTCGCCTGCTGCCATTTCCTATCGTTTCAATGCCGAGCGCTTCAATACATCTCCGTTCAAGCCTGTAAAGTGGAGGGTGGATAAAGTTGTGATTGACTATGATTCAAGTTCCGCTTACATTCAGACAAGTGCCTTGGGGCTTGTGTTTGAAACGGTTTCGGGGTATGAGCTCTATATTGAAGACGGTGAGATGAAGTTGTCCTTCCATACCGAAGGGAGCGGGATGGTAAGCGGAGTTCTCTTTCGGAATCCGAATCCTGGGGAGGGGGATGCCTTCATTCTGACGAAGATTGGATAGGAGGTCCCGTTTGATAGCTGATCCAGATAAGAAGACTCTCATAATAGTCGAATCCCCGACAAAGGCCCGGACTATATCGAGATACCTTCCGCCGACGTGCAAGGTCATTGCATCAATGGGTCATATTGCAGACCTTGCGCCAGATCCGAAAACCGGTAAGTACGGTGTTGATGTAGATCATGACTACAAGCTGGAATATGTCATTGATGACAGCAAGAAAGATCTCATAAAGGAAATGAAGACTCTTCTGAAATCATCGGAGCAGCTTGTTCTGGCAACCGATGAAGACCGCGAGGGCGAGTCTATATCATGGCATCTTCTTACTGTCCTCAAGCCTACCTGTCCCGTTTACAGGATGGTTTTCCATGAGATAACCAAGAGCGCGATACTCAATGCATTCTCATCATGCCGCGACCTCGATATGAATCTCGTCCATGCGCAGGAAGCAAGAAGGGCTGTCGACCGTCTTCAGGGTTATGGGATATCGCCAATACTTTCAAGAAAGCTTGCTGGCCGCTACTCTGCAGGGCGTGTTCAGTCTCCGGGACTTAAGCTTGTCGTAGAGCGTGAGAAGGAAAGAAGAGCATTCAAGGATTCATCTTTCTGCTCGGTTGAAACGGAGATGAGCGCTCAGGGGATATCATTTGCTGCAAGGCTTAAGGCTATAAAAGATGTCAATGTTGCCGTTTCTCAGTCCTTCGATTCCGAAACCGGCGCGCTTAAGGGCAATGATATAGTCCTGGATAGGGCTAAGGCCGAGGAGATTGCTGTTGCAATCAAAGGTAGGGAAGCCACTGTTTTTAGTGTCACCAATCAGGAGAAAGTACAGAAGCCTGCCATACCATTTACCACATCCACGTTGCAGCAGGATGCTGCAAGGAAGATGAGAAAGAGTGTCAAGGAAGTCATGTCACTTGCGCAGCAGCTCTACGAGAAAGGTTTTATCACATATATGCGTACGGATTCTCCGACGCTTTCTTCGGAGTGCATAAGCGCATCGCGCTCTCAGGTAGAGGAGATTTTCGGAAAGGATTATCTTTCACCTAAGCCAAGGAATTACAAAGCTTCTTCCGATATGGCGCAGGAAGCGCATGAAGCTATAAGACCAGCTGGCGATCATTTCAGGAAGCCCTCTGAGACAGGTCTTTCAGGCGATGCCCTGAAGCTTTATACGATTATATGGAAAAGGACGCTTGCGACTCAGATGAGGGATGCGGAGAAGAGCACGACAACAGCGATTCTCACACTCGATGATTACACTTTCACGGCAAGCGGAACGACAATACGTTTCCCGGGATACCTGAAGCTCTACGAAGTTTCCACGGACGAGGAGACAGAGGAGAATGAAGAGGGTATCCTTCCAAGTCTCGTCGGCGGCGAAAATGTCTCGATAGAAGATGCTGAAGCAAAGGACCATACGACGAAGCCGCCTGCACGCTTTACTGAAGCGAGCCTTGTCCAGAAGCTTGAGAAGGAAGGTATAGGCAGGCCTTCTACCTATGCGGCTATAATATCAACGCTGATTGACAGAAAGTATGTGATCCGTCAAGGCGGACAGCTTGTCCCGACATTTACGGGATTCTTTGTAGATTCCTTCCTCGAGCTTACTTTCCCTGATTATATCGATACAGCTTTCACTTCTAAGATGGAGGAAGGCTTGGATAAGATTGCTGGAGGAAAGGAGAGCAAGACCGAGTACCTCGACTCTTTCTGGAAGGGCAATGATGGATTTTCGGGCCTGGATGCGGATCTTCAGAAGATTTCATCTACAGTCAGAAAGTCCGATGTGTCGACGCTCAGCATCCCCGGACTTGAGTACAAGTTCGATATGGATGGCACGCCCATTGGATACTCGATAAAGATCGGTAAATTCGGTCCTTATCTTTCTTCCGATTATTTCGATAAGGAAGCGGGAAAGAACAGGATGGCATCGATTGATCAGTCAAGATATTTTCCTGGTACATTCACCGATAAGGATGCAGCAATGATTCTCTTCCCCGATAAATCCGATGTTCAGATTTCCGATGGCGTTGTGATTGCAGAGGGAAGATTCGGCAAGTATCTAAGGACTGCAGATGGCCGGAATGTCATGATACCGCGCCCTTACAAGAATACAGTGACACCGGAGCTTGCATCCCTTATAGTCTCGCTTCCAAAGACTATCGGTACAGATTCAGATGGCAATGAGATACAGATGTTCGCCGGTCCATATGGCTTCTATGCAAAATACATGGATAAGAATATCTCGATATCCGATCCTTTCCACCCGGATGCGGAAGCTGTAATCAATGAAGCCAAGGATTCAGGGAAGGAGAAAGAAGCTCTGAAAGACTTCGGGGAGTATGAAGGGAAGAAGCTTCAGATTCTCTCTGGCCGGTATGGCGCTTATATAAAATGGGGAGACAAGAATGTCGCAATCCCGAAGCCTGAGCAGAAAGATGCCGTCGCTCTTACTGAAGAGCGGGTAAAGGAAATCATCACATCCGATCCTTCGAAAGCCAATATTGTGAAGGATTTCGGAGAATATGATGGTGCTCCTCTTCATCTTCTCAGTGGAAAGTATGGTCTGTATTTGAAATGGGGTGACAAAAACTGTGTCATACCAAAGGAAGAAAGAGCATCTGCTTCTGATATGACAGTTGAAAGAGCCCGTGAGATTGCAGCTGCAGCTCCTGATAAAAAGACGCAAAAGAAAAGGACTTATAGAAAGAAAGCCTGATTCCTGATGCTATAATGCTTTCATGGAAAAGATCGAGAAGACCATAGAGGAACTGTCACTTTCTCTCATGTACCTGACACGCTTCGAGGAGCGTGTCGGTTCTGGTACGGCTGTCTGGGCGTGGAAGGGCTATCCTTTTTCTGCCATCGATTCTCTTGTTGAAAAGGATTACATAGACACAAAACCAAGGAGCAAGAGCGCATATCTCACTGAGAGTGGTATTGCGAAGGCAAAAGAACTGCTTTCCAAATATGGGATAAACGATGCTTAAAATTGTCTATTCATCTGTTTATGGATCGTCGAAAGCCTATGCTGAAGCTCTTGCATCTAGGTTTGGGGCAATTGCCGAGGATGTAAAAGATACAGAGCTTGGAAATGCGGCAATAGTTGTCCACTTCGGAGGTCTCTATGCGGGGACTGTAAGCGGACTTAAGAAGGTTTATAGGGCTATCCCTGAAAACGCGGAGCTTATTGTTGTTACTGTAGGTCTTGCGGATCCCGGCTATGATGATAACAAGCGAAAGATTGAAAGTGATGTATCGAAGATCATTCCGCCAGGACGGGCAAGACTCTTTCATGTTCGAGGGCGGATGGATTATTCAGTGCTCAGTGCCAAACATCGCGCTATGATGTGGATGCTTGTTAAATGGATTAAAAGCCATAACTATGATGATCCCCAGAATCGTCAGCTGGTTGAAACCTATGGTGACTTCATCGATTTTGTGGATTTTGGGATGCTTGATGATATAGAAAAGTATCTGAAGGAGAGAATATGAGGATTTCTATAGTCTGTTACAGCCTTACAGGTCATACCTTTGAGATGGGGCAGGAGATTATCAGAGGAATTGAAGAAGAAGGTCTTGAAGCCAGGATTTTCAATATCAAGGAAGGTCCTGCCGATTCGGATTTCATTGCATCGAGCGCTGGTGTGATAATCGGTACTCCGACGTATCAGGCATCCAGCGTATGGCAGATAAAGAAATGGATTGAAGAGGATTCTAGGCCAATCAGTCTTGCAGGCAAGCTGGGAGGGGCTTATGCTACAGCCCACTACACTCAGGGCGGTCAGGATACAGCCATCATGGATATCCTTGGACAGCTTCTTGTAAAAGGTATGCTTATATAT
>CALXXO010000104.1 GCA_944392705.1 uncultured Spirochaetaceae bacterium | reverse complement strand
GCTATACGCTCCGGATGGAAGACCTCGAGATCCTCCATCTTCTCTCCAGTACCGATGAATTTGATTGGCTTTCCTACGACCGAACGAAGTGAAAGCGCCGCACCACCTCTGGTATCAGAGTCGAACTTTGTCAGGATAACGCCGCTGATTCCGACCTTTTCCTCGAACTCCTTTGCGATATCGACAGCACTCTGTCCAGTCATCGCATCGGCGACGAAGAGAGTCTCATCTGGGCGAGATACCTTTGCAACCCTCTGAATCTCCTCCATAAGGGCCTGGTCTAGGTGCATACGTCCAGAAGTATCGATTATAACGGTATCAATCAGGTCATGCTTCGCCCTGGAGATAGCAGCTTCTGCGACCTTTGCAGGGTCCTTCTCTCCCGGGATTGTGAAGACAGGCACTCCTGCCTTTTCTCCCAGAACCTGAAGCTGTGTGATAGCAGCCGGACGGACAAGGTCAGCAGCAACCAGCATTACCTTCCTGCCATCTTTCTTGAGCCTGTATGCAAGCTTATGAGCGGCAGTTGTCTTTCCAGAACCCTGAAGGCCCATGAGAAGTATTACCGATGTGGTGTCCTTGCCTTTGAGGTTGAGCGCTGTGCTATCCGTGCCACCGAGAAGCTCAACCATCTTGTCATAGACAATCTTGGTGAACTGCTGACCGGGGTCAACAGATGAGAGAACCTTCTCTCCCAGAGCTTCGTCAAGAGTGGAATTTACGAATCTGCGGACAACACGTAGGTTGACATCAGCATCGAGGAGAGCTTCCTTTATCTCCTCTACTGCATCGCGTACATTCTTCTCGGAAATCTTTCCTTTTCCGGAAAGAGTCCTCATTATTCCTGTGAACTTTCCTGCTATACTATCAAACATCGCGTTACCGGGCCGGAATTCCAGCCTTTATGCTTATACAATAATGGAGAGCCGCTGTCAATTCACCTGAGCTTTCCATCAATATCGAAATCGACCACATTGTCATCATCGTTGAGGATTACAGGCTGTCCAGCAATGCGATCAAGACGATAACTGACTGTCGTGGAGACACCAGCTTCCATCTGGGTGACACCAAGCAGCGTCTCCGATCCTGTAACTGTATGCTTATTGTGCGTGATGATGATGAACTGGCTCGTCTTGCCGAAATCAACAAGCACATCGAGGAAGTACCCGATATTCTTATCATCGAGAGCGGCATCGAGCTCATCGAGTATACAGAACGGAGATGGTTTTACCTGATAAGTAGCAAACAGAAGCGCAACAGCTGTCATACTCCTCTCTCCACCGGAAAGGAGTGAAAGGGTAACAAGCTTCTTTCCTGGCGGCTGTGCAAAGATGTCGATACCGGATGTAAGGACATTCTCAGGATCTTCGAGCGTGAGCTTTGCAATTCCTCCTCCGAAAAGACGTGTGAACATCGCCTGGAAGTTATCGCTGATCTCTGTATAGGTTTTCAGGAAAAGCTCCTTGGCCTTATCCTGAATCTCCTCCAGGACCTTCTCAAGGTCTCCCTTTGCCTTATTCAGATCATCAAGGTGCTTAGCATAGAAGTCGAATTGCTCCTTAGCTGCATTGTAATCATCCTCGGCGAGGTAATTGACAGTCCCGAGCTTCTCAAGCTCTTTGTTGACCTCCCCCAGCTCATTCATCAGGAGCGTATCATCTGGAAGATCTTCCTCATCGATTATCTTCTGGAACTCTCCAAGATTCCTGGAATACTTGGCGAAGAATGACTGGACGACATTCTCTATAAGCGTATCCGTCGACCCTATGTTCGCGTTCTGCTCTGAAAGAATCCTGTTCGCTTCATTGAGATCTGAATAGGCAGAGTCCTTATCGTCCCTCTTCTTCTGAAGCGCTGCAGTAAGCCCTGCAACTTCAGCTCTCTTGCCTTCAATCTCGCGGCTTTTATCCTGAAGTTCTTGCTGCTTCTCGTTCTTTGTCTGGTTCTCGCTTCTTATCTTGTCGTTGTATTCCTGGACAAGCGTTCTGTCCTTCTCGGAATCCATGCGAACACGCTCCGCTTCATCCTGCTTCTCCTCAATTGCTCCGCGGATATTCTGAAGCGAGTTTTTTGCCAGCTCGAGATTCATGACCACCGACTGATAATGCTCCCTCTGCTGTTCAAGGGTGACGGAAAGAGAATCAACATCGTTGCGCAGGACAGCCACCTCATCGCGCGCAAGCTGTATCGCCGTGCGGTTATCAAGGCTTTCCTTCCTTATCTCCTTTT
This sequence comes from uncultured Spirochaetaceae bacterium, assembly GCA_944392705.1. GTDB lineage: Bacteria > Spirochaetota > Spirochaetia > Sphaerochaetales > Sphaerochaetaceae > Ornithospirochaeta. The sequence continues at coordinate 4,917 of CALXXO010000104.1, read as the reverse complement.
CTCTCTCCTCGATACTCCTCTTCTTCGATATAAGGCCATCGGCTGACAGGAGCTTGCCGACAATGGGAGGAATCGAACCAACATAGATGTTGAAAAGCGCAATGAGCTCCTCGACTGAGGAATAGAAGACATTGAAATCCTTCTGCGCTATCTCACGGGATACAAGGGCATCCCCGGAAAGCGACTCAAGGAATGCAATCCTGTTTGAAACGATGCCCTTCACCTCCTCAGCTTTGTCGAGGAAAGCCTTTTCCGCTTTCTCTAGCCTTTCGGAAGAGAACTCAGTTCCCGTGTTCTCATCGACTTCGGAAATGAGATCCTCAATAACAGCCTTCAGCTCCTCTGTGAGCCTGAGCATCTCTTCATCGAGGGCTACGGACCTCTCCTCCCTTTCTTTTATTTCACGTTCGAGAAGAGCAATGCGGACTTTCTTATCATCCTGCATCTTCGTGATAGCCGTAATCTGCTTAAGCTCCTCATCAGCCTGATCCTGCTTGATCTGAACGCTGTCTTCCAGCGATTCCGCTTCCGACTGGAGCCTTTCCGCGGCACTCTGGATACTGCTTATCCTTTCATCTGCGCTTTTGAGCCTTATCGATGCATCCTCGAAGTTGCTCATCCAGATGTTTATCCTCTCCTCGGAAATCCTTATGCCGTTCTCGATATCGTTTATCTTAAGCTGCTCTTGGTACAGAGTCTCGTTCTTCTCTTTCAGTTCCTGCTGCGCAGTCTCAATCTCTCCGTTCAGCGTCTTCATCAGCTCCTGAAGCCTTGTAATCTCGCTTTCAGCATTCGCCTTCCACTTCTCACGCTGCTCTTTGAGGAGCGAATATGTACGGATTTTGGCTAGATTGTACCGAACATCCAGATCGAAGGCCCTGGCTTCCAGCTCCCTTGCCCTCTTCGCCTTCTCCGCCTGGTTCCTGGATCTGTCGCAGGCCCTCTTCGCTTCATTGTAAGAGCGCTCTATATCAGCGATGTTATCGGTGGTTTTCTGAAGGTCAAGCTCAGCATTGTGGCACTGCTCTTTGTATCTCGATATACCCGCAGCTTCCTCGAAAAGGTATCTTCTGTCCTCAGGCTTAGTTGAGAGAATCTGGTCAATCTTTCCCTGCTCGAGAATGGAGTATGCGCTCTTTCCTACACCTGTATCGAAAAAGAGCTCCCTTATGTTTCTCTGAAGGCACTTCTGACCATTGAGAAAATACTCGCTTTCCCCCGTCCTGAAATAACGGCGCTTGATGGCAACCTCAGCAACATCGGTCGGAAGCTGATGCTCCGAGTTGTCGATAGTAAGCTCAACCTCGGCGAAAGGCATAGGTTTCCTTGTGTCTGTGCCATTGAAGATAACATCTTCCATCTTGCCAGCACGAAGGGATTTGGTACTCTTCTCGCCGAGAACCCATTTTATGGAATCGACAATGTTGGACTTGCCGCAGCCATTTGGTCCCAGAAGGGATGTAATGCCACCAGCGAAATCAATATGCGTTTTATCGGCAAAGCTCTTGAAGCCGTAGATATCGAGAGACTTGAGGAACAAGCTTCACACTCCTTGAAACTGAATCCCGATGATTATAGCATCGAGAAGGATATGGAAAAAGGGCTTTTCGAAACACTTCCTGAAAGTGACATGGGGATTATATGCGGAGCAGATGAAGCCGGGCGCGGGCCGCTTGCAGGTCCAGTCACCGCTGCCGCTGTCGTACTTCCTCAGGATTTTCCGATTTCCATCCTCAATGATTCGAAGAAGATGAGCGAGAAAGAGAGGATGGAAGCAGAGGTAGTCATAAAGGAAAAAGCAATATCCTGGGCTATTGTCTCGCTCAGCCACAGCATAATAGACAGGATAAATATCCTGCAGGCTTCCCTTATGGCGATGAAGATGGCATATGAGCGCGTCGCTTCGAAAACCCATGTGGATACGCTTCTTGTGGATGGAAATAAGAAACCCGATGTGGCAATCCCCTGCTCTGCAATTGTAAAGGGCGATGGGAAGATTCCAGAGATAATGGCAGCTTCGATACTCGCGAAGACCGAGAGGGACCGCCTTATGCTTCTATGTGACAGGAAATGGCCGGAATACGGTTACAGAGAGCACAAGGGCTACCCGACAAAACAGCACATCGCGATGATAGAGAAATACGGACCATCCCCGATAACAAGGATGTCATTCCATTTGAAAAGCAAAAAGGAGGATGAGACACCCTCCCTCTTCTGATTATTCCTCTTCCTTTTTCAGGCTTGATGTATCAGCGTGGCGACGACGCACCATTCCTGTCGGCTTTGGCTTTCTTGTTCCATGGATTTTGATGAAGTCGATGGATTTCTGGAATTCCTTGATAAACTCCCCGATATCTTCCTGATAGACAATCACGGACTGCCTAAGGTATCTTCCCTGGGTATCTGTAGGCCTGGACTCCACTATATTAAGGAAGAGATCTCCGTAAATATTCTCCTTTACATTGAAGAAATATGTCCTATCATCCTTCACAAGCTTTGTTGAGAAGACTTCTCCACGCTCTCCCATACAGGTCCTCCGTTAATTCCGATTTCGCTGGGACTATATCATATGAATAAAGAGTAATCAATTGCAAAAAATGAAAGAAAAATCTTTTGCATATATGTTGACATCGATTTTCCTTTTGTGTATTGTCTTCACCGTTAGCTTCAATGCGACTGTGGTATAATGGCTATTACCTCAGCCTTCCAAGCTGAAGATGCGGGTTCGATTCCCGTCGGTCGCTTCAAGAGTCCTTGCACTGCAAGGATATTTTTTTGCCTAAACACTCTCTGTTTTGCAGAATCTGTAGTTTGAAACTACATTTTTGTATTTTAATACTGAATATAAAAGGATAATAGTAAACAAACTCTCATCTCCATTGCGACCAGCAATACAGGATCATCCAGGACTGGGTTCTTGCCATGATGTGGTAGCGGTGGCCACTTTTCGATTATACTCAGAAGCATGAATATGCTGATGGAAAGATATGCGGATATCATTCTCCGCAATGCCCTGAATCTCAAAGAGGGAGATGTTCTTTCGATAAACACTGAAGAGGAAAACAGTGTATTTGCCCACCTCATTGCTAGGAAGGCAAGGGAAATTACTGGCAATGGAAGTTATATACAGAATATCGAGAACGGCAAGGTGACAGCCACAGAAGAAGCTGCATCTGACTATGCTATCGAGAAAAAACCAACGGCTTTGCTCTATCTTCCTGTTTACAGAAGCTACATGAAAGCGGAAAGAGGAAAGCTTTTCACTGCACCAGAAATACAGCGTTTCCGCCATCTTTCGGACCCCTTGGATAATTCAGACCCGATGATTCCATTTGCAAGCGCACCTGTTCCCTCCTCGGACTGGGGAAAGGTCCTGGATGATGATGGCGACATCTCACTGGCATCCACCTTGCTCTCCGACCTCCTTGGGCTTGGAGAAGATGATTACCTCACAGGCGGAGAGGATACAGATCTCATCCTCTATGAGAGGGATAGGCTGAACGGTTTCAATCTCAAGAAAGGAAGGATAAGGGATGAGGATGGAACGGATCTTGAGTTCTCATTCCTCGAAGGCTCCCAGTTCATGTCTAGTATCATGGTACTGCCCGATGGAAGGAAATTCATCCCTACAATATACGCTTCCGATATCTTCCGCGCGCTTGATAAGACTTCCGCAGAGGGGTATTTCACAGCGACCAAGCCATTCATGCTATTCGGGCACATCGTGCGCTCATTCTCTGCGCGTGTCGAACATGGGAAGATAACCGACTTCTCTACAGATTCCGTCTCCATGCCGCTTTTTGAGCTTTTCCTCGAGCAGGATAAAGCTGCGGGGACTATATCGGAGCTCACGCTTGCAGAAGAAAGCACTCATGCATCGTATATCGAATACTTCGCTCTTCCCGAATGGGACAGGATGCGAGGAACCTCGATTACAATCGGAGGTCCCAGGCCTGAAAGCCTGAAAGAAATGTCAGCAAGGGAAAGAGCGAATGACAGCCTTGTGACGCTTTCAATTCCCGTCGGATCCGATACAACAGAAATAACTGCAGAAGACTATGATGGAAACGAGTATACGATAATGGAGGATGGGTATATCAAAGAGGATTGAGGGCCGAAATCAGGGAAAGGCCCTTCAATGTATGAAGCCCATCGACCGCATCAAGGCGTGGGATAATCGGGGAGATTGTCTTTGAAAGCCCACCTGTGGCTATTACATACAGTCTCTCCCCTATCTCCTCTTCAGTCCTTTCAATGATTGAATCGACAAGACCTGCATAGCCAAGCATTATTCCGCCCCTTATCGATTCCTGGCTATCCCTTCCCATGGGTGTCTTTGGCAGCTTCAGCTCAACCTGCGGAAGCTGAGCAGTATTTCCGAAAAGTGCATTCACAGCTGTGACAAGGCCCGGGACTATAGAACAACCGAGGACCTCACCTTTTCCATTTACAGCTGAAAGTGTTAAGGCCGTGCCAAAATCAACGACCATGACAGAAGAATCGGGCTTTATGTGATGTGCATAAGCGAGATTTGAAAGGATATCGGTACCAAGCTCACCAGGAATCGAGGAACGTACAAGCCCCGTCTCCACATCGTGCGTGACTAAAAGCGGATTGATATGGAACAGGCGCTGGATATTCTTCTCGACCGATCTCGTCATATTGGGAACGACAGACGAAATGATTGCCTTGTCCACCATATCATGGCGAACGCCACCTTCCCTGAAGAGCGCATTGAAGATAACGAAGTACTCATCGCTGGTTTTCTTCGTATCTGTATAAACCCTCCAGGAATCCACGAAACGCTCGCCATCGAAAAGGGCAAGGACAATATTGGTGTTTCCGATATCACAGGCGACAAGCATCAGAGAAGCACTACTCCTTTGACATCCTCATAGGCCTTCGCCCTAAGATCCT
>CALXXO010000103.1 GCA_944392705.1 uncultured Spirochaetaceae bacterium | reverse complement strand
TCTTCTCCGGAGCATGCTTCTGGAAATAGACCAGCTCGAACAGCTTGACCTTATCACCCTCTGGAGTGAGTATCAGCTCGTATTTCTTACCGTTGAAGCCCATTTCGAAGCTGATCTCATCAAAGGCCAGATTCAGGACTTCATTCATCTGACTCACAAGTTCATCACCATGCGTATGATTCTTGTCATTGTCCATCATCTGGCGGAATTCAGATTCCATCTCGGCAAATGTTTCCCACCACAGCTTTGTCCGTTCACGGAAGCATTCAGAGAACTGGGGAAGGGAAATCCCTTTCCTGCACCAGTTGATAAATGTCTTTGTATCCTCGTCATCTGGCTGTAGCTCAAGAGCTTTCTCAAAGTATCTCAGTGCTCGCCCTTCCTGATCTAGATAGAAATAGGAGTATCCCATGCGGAAGTTCCAGAAATAGTCATCCTTGAAGTATTCTTCATGAGGTTCCAGCAGGGCGATTGCCTTCCTGAACATCTCTCTTTTTCCAGGTACTGCTAGATTGTTGTATGCGCGGGCCAGTTCGCTGTCCATCTCCGGCGTCCGTTCTGCATCAGGAATCGCTTCGAGTGCATCTATTATCTTCTGGAACTTATTCTCCTCATGCCACTTCTGGCACTGCTTTAAAATATCCATATTCTCTTCCTCCTCGTCCTGTTCTGGTTTCCAATCTTTAATTTGCTGGAACACTCCGTTTCCGTCCCTCTCAAAAGCGCATGGGGCATGGGTATTCAGCAGAGGTATGATCTCAGGATCATCATTGCAGATTGTGTTCAGGGAATATATTCCGGCATTGTTCGGATCATCCATATATCCATCGCTTTCATCGCCTGCAGTAAATCGCCAGCCGCTATCCCAGTCTCCGTCCGCTTTCTCACGATAGCAGTAGCCAATCCTGCAACCCTCAACCGTGATGCGGTTTGTTGCGATGCAGCCAGCAGGCCCTTTCCATTCAGGGAGCATTTCCTTCATATCCTCAGCTTTCACATAGTAGTCACGGTTCTTGCCCGCAGACCAGTACAGCTCTTTCCGAAGAGCCTCCACCTGATGTGCCATGTCCTTTATCTCATCGTCATTCATCATCTCATGTAGGTCATAGGTGAGGGGATCATTGGCGAAATCCGCAAGGGTTTTGTCCATTTTATCATGCTCTTCTGGCGTGGCTGTGATGCGGATATGGCGTGTAGGAGTGTGGTATGGATCAAGCTCTTGGAGATTTACACTTCCGCTGATGGCACATTCCAGCATGATGGCAGCCAGGTCGATGACAACATCGATAGCGAAATGGAAGTCAATTTCAGTTCCATTGGAATGTATGAATTCAAGATACTCGATTGTATTATGGAAATCCCAGTTCTGCTTATCCAATCCTATTCCTGCAAAGATCTCACTGAGGGGTATCTCATCTTTCTTCTGGTCCGTAAGGAATTCTACGAGGTTTAGGCTGTCATCGGATCCTCCTATGTAATTGTCCCAGTATTTGTCTATGTACACAATTAGTTTCTCCTCTATTTCCGCATTAATGTTCCATTGTCTATGAAAGCTGCTTCCCGTATACACTTAAGTGATTCCGGTTCCAGCAGGAAATCCCTCAGATTCGGGTCCTCAAAGAATGACATAGGGCGTACCTGTGTTGGTCCAGCTACTGCCCATAGACGCGATGTTGCTAACTGCATAGCTGTGTGGAGTGCCTTGTCCCTGTCCCCAAGATAGAGATAACGGGCAATTGCATCCTGATATGAGGACTCGGCCATAGGTACATCCTGAATGCTTTCAAACAGCTCTATAGCATCCTTTGCAGTTCCGAACATACAGCAGTGGTTGTATAGCTTCCTCCTGTCATCAGGATCATTCAGATTCGCTTTCCTGTTCTTGGCTGTAAGTTCCTTCCAGAGCTCTTCCTTCGTCCTTGGTTCTTCTGGCTCATGGTATGGATAATTCCTGTTGTCTTCGCTGAATGGCATTTTGCCGCGCTTCAGGCAGTCTTTCAGGATATCGCAGAAACGATCCCTCTGAGGTCGCCCATTATCTACTCTGATGCGTTTCTGCTCTTCAGTCAGCGCATCTATAAGCTCCGGCTCCCTATGAAGCCTGATAGTAGCTACGGTCATAGCAGTCATATGCTCATTGCTCACATTGCTGTAGTACCATTCCTCCAGCCAGGGGAGAACAGTCTTGTCCAGATCAAGTGCCTTGTCATATTCCAAGTTGAAATAAGCGACCTCTGCCTTGATTGCCGCAACCTGATGAGGATATTTCTCTGAAAAGCTCTCAAGGGTTTCCAGTGCTTCTGGATTTCCATCCATGATGCCATAGCAGACAATCCGGAACTTCTTCGGCAATCTGATGATTTCCAATTTGTCGCCTCCTGGTGCTCAGTCTGTAGAAGAGAAACATCATCAGCCTTCTTATGTGGATGATTCACTATCGAAGATCACAGAAGCCAATATGTTTCTAAAAAACATCTTGCATTAAGCATAGCATGCCATTTTGGAGGATTCCATGAATTTCTTATTATTCTTGAAGTTGCATATATTAGAAATCAATATCTTGAAGGGTATGGTAGTGAAGAAACTATTGCTATACTTTTTATTATGTGAATTCTTTGCTATCAATCCGGATGATTGGGCGGTAGAAGTCATAGTCGCCATTCAGCGTACTGTTCTCATGCTTTTCTGGCTTGTAGTGCGGGGAGCAGGGGAGATAGCCCATAAATGGCCCCAATCCTCCACAGATATTGCAGCCGCCGTCACCGCCGCATGTGGTGAAGGATTCTGCCTTTACGACTTCCCTCATATAGGGATCATAAGCGATTGATATACCGAAGAAATTCGGCTCTTCCATATCGTATGGGCGCTCTTTCTCCTCCATGTCTTCAAACCAGTGGAGACGCATAGAGTAGTCGAGTCCATCTCCCCATGGAAACAGAGTACGGCAGCCACCTCCGCATAGATACGCCCATTCATCTGCCGTTGGCAGCGAAAGGCCCTGCTTTTCCAGCATGGCAATAAACGTATCATAGTCTGTGCTGTTATAGATCCAGATCTGAAAGCCATTTCCCATTCGCTCAATTCTTGCTGACTTGTGTAAGGTAAGGCTATCAAGGTCGCTCCAGGCAAAATCCCGGAACTCTTTCAGCCAGTCAGGATGGCTTTTCAGTCTGGGATCATCCATCTTGACTGGTTCCCAGCAGAGTTCCTCCAGCTCCCGCCCCACCAGCATAGGGCCAATGGCTGCCTGCCGAACGGGAGCCATGCTTTTTCGGATCATCTCTTCCGGATCCTGCGGTTCCATCTCCCATTCTTGAAACAGATAGTCCAGTTCCTTTTGGGTGTCCTGATTCGGGCCAATTGCGAAGCGGTCCCAGCCCAGAGTAACGGTATTCCCTGGAACGAATACAAATTCCCTCTCCGCTTTCCTGAATATACCAGTGGTACAGCTCTGTCCCCAGCGGTCAAATGAATGCAGGCCAAGAAAGGCCATATCATAATGGGTAGCCAGGCTTTCCATCAATGCCAGCTTCTCTGTGTTATCCATTTTATTGAATAATGATCGGGACAATCTATCATTCATGGTGAGTTCTCCTGCAGGCTATCCAGATTCTCGTGCAGATCGCCTTCTATCAGATGTTTGACGATAGCTTGGTTCAGTTCCTTCTTTTGATGATAGTCTGCCTGGGCTGCATCGTATGCACATTCTTTCATCAATGCTTCTGTCGTAACGCCTTGTCTTTTATGATAAAGATGACCAAAAGCATAGCATATTGATTTCAGAAAGCCAAAGATGTAATCATGATCTCCCTTCATGTATGGTATATCGTTGAAAGAGCCCATACCACCATACGCCTGAAGATGGTGAGAGACATCTTTCCGTTGGATCCAATCATCGATATCCTGATTCAGCCATTCAATCCAGTTCTTGAATTCCGGGTGGTCTATCTGCAGGATTGTTCGAAGGCTTAGCAGAGCTTCAGTGTAAATGTCTGTCTGTTTCATTTTGCATCAATCAAGGGAGCTATTCATTTCTCCATGATGAAATTGCTTTCCTCAATAATCTCAAATTCTGTTTTCACAGAAAATGAAAACTGATTTGGTGGAAAGCACTATTTCAAAGCTCGGCCTTTTTCCAGGGGCTTTCTTCATCGGAAAGCAATCCTTCTGCGATGCTCATGATACCTGACAGGTATTCTGAATTTCCTGACCACATTGCTCTTCCGAAAATATATCCCTTTGCAAACTCATTCCAGTCCGGATATTCTTCTTTGCAGGCTTTATGAGCATTCTCTATATATGCCCAGGCTTCTTCCTCGTTGATATAGCCGCAGTCATAGCAGCTACGCGTCACCATAACCAATCTGCCCATGTCCCAGGCAGTTATTGAGATCTTTGCAATCTCGGAAACATCAGAGAAGTATCTATTTTCAGCCAAAACAGGAAGCGCGGATTGCAGATTCATGAAATATTCCATGAAGCTCATCTGCTCATCTTCATCCAGCATGCTGTAATCAATTCCTTCTCCGGTACCAGAATATAACTGCTTCATAGTATCGAAGAACACCCTGTGGCCTCTTTCATACAGCCAGTTCAATGTTTCGATTGCCGATTCGTGATCTGTGATATCATAGAAGTTCCCAAGGTTCTCCTTGATTTCACTCTCTTGCTCTCCGGTTGTCAGGCTATCACAGTAATAACATGTTTGCTCTGAATTTATTGCTCCGACATTCAAGGCTGCAAGTCTCTCATTTGATAGGTTTTCTGGGGTAGGGTTCTCCCTGTATTGCTTGTTTGACAGGACTTTCTGCATTTTCCTGATGAAACCCATATTCTTATCTCCTTTTTTTCCCGGATATTCAATTTTACCTGAACTCTAGGCATATTCATTATTCTTACATGATAGAATCCAATAAATCAGATTAGCAAGAAAAAAGCGATTTTGAGTTCAGAACCTGTGGTTTTCTGCTTTTTATCGTTTTCGTTCGGAGAACTTATCCTATCTGCTCTGAAAGGCCATAATCATAGGCATGCTTTTTCCCAGATAGACTCAAATTCCGTTTTCTCTATCAATCTTGCATGGAATTCATCTCCCCATATATGGGCATTTAATTCTTCTACAGTAGGAATAGGGGTAATCTCTATGGCTCCGTCGTAGAGGGATGAGATGGCACGGATGTGCCCATCAGGAAAGATGTCTATGGAACGAAGACCCAGCCGCTCATTTGCCAGATCCACTTCATAGAGAATAGCAATAGGTTCTCCATCTGGTGCATTTTCCCAATTGAGCTTGATGTATTCTGTCATTCTGTTTCCATATTGTATACCAACTTTTCATGAATCAATCTGTTCAATGTTTTTCGGACAAAGGAATCTGCAGTCCGTCAGAAGCTCTTCAAGCTTCTTTGCCAATTCCTCTACAATGGCATGGCAGGGATTCTTATACCCCACAATACCCCATTTCTGCAGTTCTACGCAGTGAAGGGTCCCATAGGAACCCAGCATAAAGTCTGTAAGCTCTGTAACCAGCCGATAACCTTCTGCGTTGTCCACATTCGTCTGCCCATCTTCTGTGGTCATTAAGCCGATGATTCCTACCGCCACGGTAAAGGCACCGCAGCAGGAATGCTCTGTCTGCATCCCAATACCCATCAGAGAGAACATCTTTCGTGTCTCTTCTGACAGGTTCAGCTGGTAATATTCATTGCAGGCGATGAACATGGCCTCGGCGCAGGTCAATTCTGTGTCGATATGATATTGGTTTACCAGTTCATAAAGCTTCATTATTTCTGCCATACTGTACTCCAATCACAAAGCATTTCATTCTGTGTTACTCGGCGTAACTCGTCCCGTACTTCCATCAGCGCAAAGCCCAGCAGGTTCTGTCCTCGCCATCTCATCGGGTCCTGAGCCTCCGGTGAACTGGCCGCGAGGCGGATGCCCCAGATAGCATCGTAGGGGCTGGCCTCCACCAGCACACTGTCACCGGTGGAGAGGAGAAACTCTCGCAGATAGCGGTTCTGACTGAATTTGTACCAGTTGCCACACAGCACAATGGTGTATTTTAACTTGTCCCATACCTTCTGGTCGAAGCCCCGCACCTTGCGGCCCAGAGCCTTGATCTGCCGGGGATTGTTGCATGCCAGGATCTCCTTGCGCCTCTCCTCGTCGCCAAACAGCTGGGCTTTGCTTACCATCATATACTGCTCCATGTAGAGGTAGGAGTCAGCCATCGTATAGAAGTCCTCCATCCACCATTGGCTGAGACAGCTTTTTGAAATACTGCCATCCTCAGCAGGCTGGTGGCCCCAGAACAGACACATTTCCCTTTTCCTGCCTGCAGCAAATTCATTCTGGAAATACTCCCTAGTATACTTTGGCTTGCCTTCAGGTCTCCATGCTTCAATGCAGAAATCGCCATGCACTAGCACTTCGCTGTCATCCTTGTCATCCCACCAGCCTTTCCATGTCACTGGTTCAGGAAAAAGTGCACGATATTCAATCCGCTCCTCCGGAGTGAGAGCCTTCAGCCAATCGCCAAATCGGTATATGTAATCCTCCCCATAGCCCATGCGCCAGCCAATTGAGTATCGCTCAATCTCTCGGTGGGCTAGCCAAGGGGGAGGCATTATTTTCTTATCTTGTAGTGCCATAGGGTTTGTCCTTTCCTGTTAGATGCTACCGTAGTTCTTCTTTCACATCCAGAGGAACGCCATCCAGGGATTTGATCTGTGCCAGTTCCGTTTCAGTCAGATTTTTCAGAAAAATGCAATATTCATCCGGGTGGCCTCCCACAAACTCCATTTTAGGCATCCTGATCTGTTCCGGGGTGGTGATCCATAGGCAAGGTTCTCCCGTCGCCCAAAACCGCGTCAGAGTAAGAATTTGGCCATTGAAAACTACTGTCTGGTACATCGTCAGCCCCTCATCAAAAATCACGAAGCTCATCGAACTTTTCGATCAGGGCATCTTTCTGGAGCGTGTCGCCTGGCAGGGCATCCAGGATACACCGCAGGGCCATGTAGATTTCATCCCGCTCTTCGGTTTCGATGAAGCGCATCTTGTTGAATGTCTGGGTGTAGGCTGCCACCGCCTCCAGTGCCTGGGCCCGGGCGTCCTCGCCCGGCTCAGCGGCCAGCTTCATCAGCTGGGAACGGGTCTTGCGGTATTGATT
>CALXXO010000102.1 GCA_944392705.1 uncultured Spirochaetaceae bacterium | reverse complement strand
CGAACTGATAGAAAAGCATGGTACATACTACCAGCTCTATACAGGAGCTCTGGAACTGGACTGAAAAAGAAATGCAGCTGGCTATGCAAATGGCTGGCTGCACTTCTATCCTTTACAATCAATTCAGATATGACAGTTTCATGGAAATATCATATAGTCATATCGATTTGATTATTATCAATTTCAAAACATATATTTTGATATATAAATTATATCATATCTGTTATTTATCATTTAAATAATTACCATTTCCAATTGAATTACGCTGAAAGAAATATCCCGAATCTGATTATTGACCTTCCTGCCTATCTTATGACATTTTAGTCCGGTATGCCAAAAACAGATCTATCCAAAGTACTCAACAAAGAACAGGCACAGGCAGCTGCGGAGATAAATGGCCCTATACTCATCATTGCTGGTGCAGGGTCAGGAAAGACCAGGATGATTACCTACCGTATCGCTCATATGCTTGAGGGAGGGATAGATGAACGGAATATCCTTGCTCTTACTTTTACAAACAAAGCAGCAAAGGAAATGAGCGACAGGATAAAGAAGCTTCTTTCAAAACCTCTGAAAGGACTCACAGCCACGACATTCCATTCCTTCGGACTTGGCATACTAAAGCAGTATATCCATCATATCGGATACCATAATGACTTCACTCTGTACGATACGAACGACAATGAAGCCCTTATAAAAAACTGCATAGTGGCCTGTGGCTACCAGATTCCAGATTACAACGTCAGGACGCTCCTATCCTTCTTCAGCAACCTGAAGACAAGCAGGGAAAGGCTTGAGAATCCGGAGGGTGCGATCGCCGAGATCTACAAAGAATGGCTTCTCACACAGAAGGCATACAATGTAGTTGATTTCGATGACCTGATTCTCCTCCCGATAAAGATATTCGAAGCAAAGCCATGGATCCTGGAAGCGGTCCAGGAAAGATATAGATACATCATGGTGGATGAATTTCAGGATACATCCCTTCTTCAGTATAGGCTTGTATCAATGATTGCATCGAAATACCGTAATATTGCGGTAGTTGGCGATGATGACCAGTCGATATATTCATGGCGAGGGGCCAATTACCAGAATATCGTCCAGTTCGAGCACGATTTTCCGGAGCGAAAGGAATTCAAGCTCGAGAGGAATTACAGATCTACAGGAAATATACTGACAGCTGCGAATGCCCTTATCGTCCATAATACAGAGCGCAAAGACAAGAAGCTTTGGACGGAGGAAGACTCAGGCTCGGCTATCTCGATAAAGCATCACAGGACGAGCGAAGCGGAAGCCTACTGGATTGGCGGCCAGATAAAGTCGGAGATGAGGAACATAAGGGAGCTACAGTATGGGGATATAGGAGTTCTAGTCAGGACAAATGCCCTCATTTCAGAGCTCGAGAATGTCTTTGCCGAAATGAGTATCCCTGTCAGAGTCTCCGGTGGCCAGAGTTTCTTCGACAGAAGGGAGGTCAGAGATATTCTCTGTTATCTGAAGACCTTGCTGAACAGCCACGACGATGTCTCTCTTCTGAGAATCATAAATACCCCAAGACGGGGAATCGGGAGAGTTACAGTTGAAAAGCTCCGAGCGGCAGCAGATGAGCACTCTATCTCGCTGTATGAAGCAATGGAGCATATGACAGGTTCCTCATCTCCACTGTCGGAGAAGACAAAGGAGAATCTGAAGGCATTCATCGCAAAACTCAATGAATGGAAAGCTTCCTCTGCTTCCCCAGATAATCTCATCAGGCGAATTGTCGAGGATATCCACTACCAGGGGATGCTTGCAGAGGAATATCCTGATAGTCCCAAAACAGTGGATTATAAAATGCACAGCATCGAAATCCTCGAAAACCGCCTGAAACGGTACCTTGAGATGAATGAAGGTGCAGAGCTCAAAGACTATCTCAATGCAGTCGCTATCGTCGGCGATGAGAAGGAAGATGATGGGAAGAAAGTCAATCTGATGACAATGCACGCATCAAAGGGGCTTGAATTCAGGATTGTATACCTTGCGGGAATCGAGGATGATGTTATCCCTTCCTCGCGAGCTCTTGAGGAAAACGCCAGGAATATCGATGAGGAGCGAAGGCTTTTCTATGTTGCTATAACACGAGCAAGGGAAAAACTCGTGATAAACTATGCAGACACTCGTATTTCACGCGACGGAGAAGAGAAGATGGTTATACCCTCAAGATTCCTAGAGGAGATTCCCAAGGACCTTTTCAAAAGCGAGGAGAAAAGCCCTGAGGAACTCAAGAAAGAACAGATTGCACGCATGAAGGCTCTTCTGGATCGAAACAGAGCAAAATGATTTTATATTTCTAATGTATATACTTCCTAATTTGGAATTAATATATAGTTATAATATCTTTGTAGATAAACAGCTTCCCAGATATCTCCATGCATAAATCTTTTAAAAATAGAAAGAATTAAATGGAATAAACCAGGCAAAGGGTTTATTGCAGGAAAAAAAGAAGAACTTGAGATAAAAATAAGGCTTGCATATGAGAACCGAAGTTCTCATATGCAAGCTCTTGAACAAAAATACGGATACCTAATTCAATACGTGTCTCAGTTCTCTTCGGAGTACTTCTTGTAGAACTCTCTCAAAGCGAACCTGACACCGGCAGCCCATCCCAGCCCCATGTCTGTAAACAGGCTCTCCAGTTCTGATTTGAACGAAGGCTCAATAGAGAATGTGGTGAGAATCTTCTTTTCCTTCTCTGAATTGGAAAACACTCTCTTTGCCTTCATCCCACTCAGACTCTCATTCTGCATAATCTCTTCCTTCCCGTCAACTCTTCTAAGTGCCATTTTTCACCACCCTTACTTCCAGATATCTTTATCCAGCTCCATTATCGCCTGCTGAGTAGCAGGTTTCAGCCCTCTACCACGCACTTTGAAAAGCTGCGGGGCCTTGGATGCTTCCTGAGCCTTTCTGAAAAGAGGATCGACTGGGATCCTGTAGACTCTGAACCTTCCAGATGATTCAGCTGCTGCATAGATATCGCGATGCTGCCTGATTCGCTCATCATATGAATTGATGATTATCTTGTTATGGCGGACATTCGAGCGCATATTCTTCTTAAGCCGCTGAAGCTCATCTATGAATATCTCAAGGCCATCAAGGCTGAAAACCTCTGGCGTCATTGGCGTAATAATCTCATCGCTGGCAATCAGGGCAGACCGTTCCAATCTGCCGAGACCTGGTGAAAGGTCAAGAAGGATATGCTCATACTCCTCCGAAATCTCCTTTACAAGGTCCTGTAGGATGAAAGGCTCTTCAGAAAGCTTAGTCTCACTATAGTTTTTTAGCGTACCACCGATACCAAAGGTCGGAAGGAGATAAAGATTCTCCACTTCGGGGATACCTACTATAGCATTGCGTGCAAAACACCTTCCCTGCAGCACATCTGCAAGTTCATATTTCGGTGGCTCCTTGAGAAACCAGGATGAAAGATTGCCCTGAGGATCACAGTCGATAGCAAGTGTTTTCTTTCCATCAAGTGCAGACTGACAGGCAAGAGTTCCGGAAATAGTTGTTTTCCCTACCCCTCCCTTCTGCAGATGGAATGCAACAGTCTTCGACATTTCAATCCTCCGAACACAGATTGATTATATTCCACTTCAATGATTCCTACAACGTTTATTCATCAAAAATATCAAAAATTCTATAATTGCAATAAACAGTAGTAGAGTTTTTTATTGTATAAATATCAAAATAGTATCAAAGACAATAATTTGGATACTATAATTATAGTTTAATATTTATTTTATTAGAAAGAAGATAAATACTCTTCCAGCCATGTTACATAGGAGTATATAACCGCCAAGGCTATTTGTGAAGAGCAAGAGCTTCTAATTTGCCAATCTTCTTAATACAATGGCTACTATGAGAATCATCAGCTGGAATGTAAATGGAATCAGATCATGCATATCCAAAGGTTTCATGGACTTTGCTACATCATCGGATGCAGAGATAATCGCTATTCAGGAAGTAAAGGCCTCCGAAGGGGCTGTAGATATCGATATACCAGGATATCCTTATTCATACTTCTCATTTGCAGATAAGAAGGGATACAGCGGAACTGCAGTCTTCTCCCGGAAAGAACCGATTTCTGTCTCATATGGCCTGGAAGACGATGAATTCAATCATGAAGGCAGAGTCATCACTTTGGAATTCGATGATTTCTATTTCATCACTGTTTATGTGCCCAACAGCCAGAGCGAGCTGAAACGCCTTCCTTTCCGACTGGAATTCGATAAGGCATTCAGAGCGCATATTGCAAAGCTCAGATTGAACAAAGGCGTAATAGCCACAGGCGACTTCAATGTCGCAAATGAGCCTATAGATCTGAAGAACCCGAAACAGAACGAACAGCACGCAGGCTACTCCATCGAGGAACGTAACAGCTTCAAGGAGCTCCTGTCTACAGGAATGATTGATTCATTCAGATATTTCTACCCGAATCTTACCGGAGCATATTCCTGGTGGAGCTATATGTTCCATGCCAGGGAAAAGAATGCTGGCTGGCGCATTGATTACTTTCTTGTATCTTCCGATTTAGAAGGGAATATGAAGGATGCCGGGATAATGAGCGAAATAACAGGCTCCGATCACGCTCCTGTTTTCCTTGATATCTTCTAACTGAAAAGCAAAGCCCCGCAGTAATTTGCGGAGCTTTTGATGTTACTTCAGGAGATACGCGGGGATCGATCCTCTTGACTGAAGAATCTTGCGCTGCTGCGTGTTAAGTACTTTCTTGCACATCCTTATTGAAAGCGGCGTCACTTCCACAAGCTCATCATCTTTGATGAACTGTATGGCCTGCTCCAGCGATGGCTTGACGACAGGAGTAAGCGTGACAGCTTCATCGTGTCCGGATGCTCGCAGGTTCGTAAGCTTCTTTGTCTTTGTAGGATTCAGCATGAGATCGAGGTCCTTGTTCCTTTCTCCCACCACCTCGCCTTCATATACAGGATCTCCTGGAACGATGAAGAACCGGCCACGGTCCTCCAGCTCCCATATTCCATATGCAACGGCAACTCCATCACGATCTGAAACAAGAGATCCTGTGAGACGCTCTGCGAAATCACCTTTATACGGCTCATAGCCTTTGAGATAACTGTTCATGATACCAAATCCCTTTGTATCAGTAAGGAACTCGTCTCTGAACCCTATAAGGCCTCTGGCCGGGATATCGAAACGGATTTTTACCCTTCCAGTGTCCGTATATGTGATATCGCTCATTACAGCCTTACGCCTTCCAAGCTTCTCCATCACAGTTCCAGAGTATTCCTCCGGGCAATCTATGAGCAGGACTTCAATAGGCTCTGTTTTTCTTCCTTCTTCATCCTTATGGTAGATTACATGGGGCCTACCTACACAGAATTCATAGCCTTCTCTTCTCATTTCCTCAGCTATGATTGCCATCTGGAATTCGCCACGCCCCTTCACCGTAAAGGAATCATCGGGGTTCTTCTCTACGCGGATTGAAACGTTTCTGAGGGCTTCCCTCTGAAGCCTTTCCCAGATCTTTGCACTGGTGACAGCCTTTCCCTCCTTGCCAGCAAGCGGCGATATATTCTTCGAGAAAAGCATCGATACAGTCGGTTCATCGACCTCTATTCTCGGCAGAGCCTTCACTTCTTCTTTCGTGCAGATTGTGTCGCCTATGGATACATCATTTACGCCAGCCAGCACGATGATATCCCCAGGCTCTGCTTTCATGCAGTCAACCATCTGCGGACCATCATATGCCTGTATTCTTGTTACTCTCAGCTGCTCTACAGAATCGGCCTTTACGCAGACGAGTGTATCGTTTGTCGCCGCCGATCCGTTCATTACCTTTCCAATGGCGAGACGGCCAAGAAAATCGGAGTATGAAAGATCTGAGACAAGCATCTGAAATGGCTCTGAATCATCATATTCAGGCGCAGGGATATCCGAAAGGATTGAATCAAGAAGCTCGTGCAGATTTTCTTTTATATCATCCAGAGACCTGCCACAGGTCCCCTCTCTTCCATTGGCGTAGAATACAGGGACTTCAAGCATTTTCTCATCAGGCGAGAGCTCGAGAAGAAGGTCATATACTTCATTTAAAACTTCTTCGGCTCTGGCATCTTTCCTGTCGATTTTATTTATGACGACTATCAGCGGAAGATTCTTCTGAAGGGCTTTCTCAAGAACAAATCTTGTCTGAGGAAGCGGCCCTTCGGCTGCATCGACAAGAAGGATTGCTCCATCGACCATCGAAAGACCTCTTTCGACCTCTCCTCCGAAATCTGCATGGCCGGGAGTATCAATTATATTTATCTTTACACCATTCCAGTGGATAGCACAGTTCTTTGCACTTATTGTAATTCCTCTTTCCTTTTCAATGGCGCCGCTATCCATGATTCTCACGCCATCCATTGCCTTGCCAACAAGACCACTCTGCTTGAAAAGGGCATCGACCAGTGTAGTCTTGCCATGGTCAACGTGTGCAATGATAGCAATATTTCTTATCTTCTCATTCCTGATTCTCATAACGAATGGAATATACAACTAAATAAGAGTTTACACCATATGATTTTCCAAGAAGATTTCACATCAAAAACCATAGAATACAAGGTAATTCCAAGTGCTTAATCGAACCTGTATAAAGGAAGAGTCATAGCTGCAGCCAAGATATTCCGGACAATTCTCTCCAGCATATATGACAGAACTTGTATTTGTCCCGTATTTCTTCGCAAAGAAATTAAGTACTTTCAGAAATTCCTTATTCATGCTCATCGAGGATTAAATTTCAAAGAGATTCAATCCATCTGGACGCTTGTGAATGAAATCAACATCAACGCCATTGCTGTTACGAAAGAAAAACAGGTTATCGATTATGTTGCTAGTTCGTGATGAATACCATGGCTTAAGCTTATAGATAATGCGTGAAGATTCCAGCAAAGACATCCATCCTCTAAGCGTTTTTACGTTAATACCTATATCAACAGCCCAGGCAGATTCATTAACAAGCTGCTCGATTCCTCAGCTAATAGAACAAGAGATTAATTAATGAAGTATCAAATCTCCATAAATTTTAGTGCAAATAAAGAAAATAGAATCTGCGACTTAATGGAGAAAACAATTGAAAAGTGACAAAAAAAATCTCCCCATCTGTCATCCAGAGTGGATGGCAGATGAAGAGATAAAAAAAACCTGGCAGCGACCTACTCTCCCGCAAAGCTGCAGTACCATCGGCGCGAGGGAGTTTCACTTCCGTGTTCG
>CALXXO010000101.1 GCA_944392705.1 uncultured Spirochaetaceae bacterium | reverse complement strand
ATCCTGAAAACGGTGGTTTCCTCATAAATGGATCAATAAAGATCGATGGTATCGAAATAAAGGATATACCTCCCAGAAAACGAAGAGAGAAAATCGCAATAGTATTCCAGAATCCTGACCTTCAGTTCTGCATGGGCAATCTCAGGAATGAACTGAGGTTCTGCCTTGAGAATGCAGCTGTCAACACAGAGGAGATGGATCCGCTGATTGAGGCATTTGCGGATGCATATTCTGTCTCAGCCCTTCTTGACAGGCCCTTTTCAACTCTTTCCGGAGGGGAAAAGCAGAAAGCAAGCCTATGCGCTGCAATGATTCTGCCAAGCAAGGTGCTGGTACTTGATGAACCCTTTGCCAATCTTGACGGGCTCTCAAGAAATTCGTTTCTGGAGCTGCTGAAGCAGAAGCGCCTCAAGGATCCGAAGACAATAATCATAGCAATCGACCATAGAGCAGAGAACTGGACAGGTTTTTCACCCCGCTGGATAGTCCTTGGAGACAAAGGAAAGATAACATCCGATGGGACAGCATACCCTTCAATTAAGACATATGCAGATTATTTTGCACCTGCCATTCCATCGGTCTCACCTGCTATAAAGCCATTCCTGACATTCAGAGAAGTCTCGATAAGACCATGCAGGAAGGGAAAGACTATCCTTGAAGCTCCTGCTCTATCCATAAAACAGGGGGATATGATTGCACTTCTTGGTCCATCAGGCAGCGGAAAGACCTCACTGTTCCTGACGCTGCTTGGAATAAATCCCTATGAAGGTTCAATCATCATCAATGGTAAAGAACTCAGGAAGCATAAAAGGAATGATATCTATAAAAGCATAGGGATTGTCTTCCAGAATCCATCAAACCAGTTCATTGCCTCTACTGTACAGGAAGAGGCAAAGCCTGCGGATAGTGGACTTCTGGCCGCCTTTGGTCTCACAAATTACGCAAAATACTCACCTTATATGCTAAGCCAGGGACAGCAAAGAAAACTGGGAGTCATCTCCATGATAGCTAACAACCAGAGGCTGCTGCTTCTTGATGAACCGACATATGGACAAGATGCACCATCGACTGCCGCAATCATGAAAAGCCTTATGGAACGGACAGGAAAAGGTCTTTCTGTGATTCTCTCGACCCATGATGAGGAATTGGCAGCCCTCTATGCAAACAGAATTTGGAGAATCAGCAACGGGAGAATATATGAAACAGATAAATCCATCGGTTAAGGTCATCACGATTCTTGTTTCGGCTCTTATAATCTCATTCAGCCCTTCTGTATTATGGAATGCAATCATTATCGCAATATGCTTTGTATCATTGCTTGCATCTAGATGCCTGAGCAGGAAGGTTCTTAATGTATTGCTGCCCGCTACTCTAGCTGCATTGAGCATCTTCATGGCCATGCTTCTTCATGGCAGCAACAGCGAAGAAGTCTTCGAAAGCTCCGGTAATTTCCTCGTTGTTTCATCAAGCGCATCAAACATGAATGATGCTATGGCAGTAGCTCTCAGGATATACGCCTATGTATTTCTGGGGATGCTTTTCTCATTCACTACCAATCCACAGGCTTTTGTCTATAGCTTGATGCAGCAAGGCCATCTTGATGCCAAATTCGCATATGGGGTGCTGGCTGCATGGAATCTACTACCTATGATAAAGCGGGAATACGGACAGATAAAGCTGGCTCTTGAAATCAGAGGTCTAAAAACATGGTCTACAAAGCCTTTGTTCACAGCTTTAGTAAACGCCATGCACTGGGCTGAGAATGTCGCTATGGCAATGGAATCAAAGGGCTTTGATGAGAATGCGGATAGGACTTACTACATCAAGCTCTCTGTCAGGTATTATGACTTCATCTGGGCCATCTTCATGATAGCGGTATCAATGGCCTGGATCTGGTTCTGACTTCAAGTTAATAAGAGCAATAGCTTCTTAATAACTCCATCCTTAGAATTATAAACTCAGTTTAATTCGCAAAATTGATAGAGTGATTACCATTTATTTCCTTATATGCCGATAATAAACTCTCATGATAATAGATAATTCTTTTTCCTTGATCTCTTCATTGAGTATTCGAATGTCTGGAAAAAGAATCATGTACAGCCTTTTTTTCTAAATGGTTGCTGATTTTTATATATCAGCAGTTCCGGGGATTGCAGGAAAACTCTCTGTAAAAACTCTTCATCATCTTCGAACACTCTGATTTTCGTGGAAATTGAACAGACTGATAACTAAAAGCTTCATATCCATGATGAACATCATATTCAGATAATGCAAATGCTGCTCAATAATGGATAACCACCTACTTTCTAGCGATTATTAATGATGCTATGCTCTACACACCCCAGAACTTTATGGAGACATACATGAACATAGATTCGCTCAGATTAGTTCTTCTGCTTTCTAAAACATTAAACTTTACTAAAGCGGCTGATGAATGTTTCATGACTCAACCAACGCTAAGCAGAAAGATACTTCAATGTGAGGAAGAACTAGGGATCAGGATTTTCGAACGATCCACGCATACTGTCTCCCTTACGGAAAACGGAAAGAAGATTATAGGAGATATAGGGCGAATTGTATCCCTTTATGATGAGCTCTCAGATTACTGCCACAATCTTGGAAACGCAAAAGAGAAACCTCTGCACATAGGATACACGGTCTATCCATATGGTCTGGGGTTCTGCATGAAAGTCGAGGATTACCTGAAAAACTGTGGAGACTCAATAGAGGCCACAATAGATTTCATACAATTCGCAGACTCTCAAAAAGCACTCTCAGATGGGGAACTCGACGGCCTTATAACCATTGACTCAATGTGCCATGAAGAGAAAATAGCCCATGTAGGCATAGCCCAGTCAAAAACATATGCCGTCGTAAATTGCCACAATCCACTTTCCCGAAAAGATAAGCTATCTGTGGAGGATATGAGAGAAGAGAAGATAATACTTTCAGGGAAAGACCTCTCCCCTGATTTATATGAAAGCCGCCGGTCATTCCTGATAGAGAACGGTATAAGCAGTGAGAATATAATAAATGCCGAAAATGCCAAAGAAGCGATGGTGATGGCCTCTAGGAATGAGGGCATACCGATTCTGAATGAGGAAGGTCATATAAATACCATCGATACTCTGAAACCAATCCCTTTGACAGGAGAAATCCCTGAAATTGATTTTATTTTTGCATGGATGCAAGATAATAAATCAAAAAATCTTGAAAGATACATCGAGGCGGTCAAAGCGATAGCTTTCAGGGAGGACGAGTGATTACAACTATAAGAAAGAGCATCCCGCTTATTGCAGCTGCCATCATGATTGCCGTAGCTGCTTTCAATACATCAAATGTCTCTGGCTATACACTGGCGTTCTTCATTGCGATAATTGCGGGAGCCATCACTGCAGAAAACAGGAAGGAATATGCAGAAGCTGTCATGACAGGACTTTCAGACAATATGTTCGGAACTGTTTCTGTAGCTATCATCCTAGCATCTGTAGCAGGAAGCCTCGTCTCAAAAAGCGGCATGATTGAATCTCTGTCAAGCCTACTCCTGAAACTAGATGTATCAGCTTCCCTATTCACAGCAATGAGCTTTGTACTCTGCTGCGTTCTTTCAATGAGCACCGGCACATCTGTAGGAACATATGTCATTACAGTCCCAGTCTTTTTCCCTGTCGGAGTGCAAATGGGAACGGATCCTGTGATTATGATTGGGGCAATAGCCTCCGGAGGTCTTTTTGGAGATAATCTTGCACCGATTTCCGACACAACAATAGCCTCATCGTCCACACAATATGCAGACATGGCAGAGGTTGTGAGAACAAGAAGCCGTTATTCTGTTCCAATAGCGCTACTCTGCTTCATCATCTTTCTTTTTCTGGGTAATGGAAGCGAACCAGTGGTGATCATGGATACAGAGTTTGAATTCTTCCCTATTCTCATGCTCCTTGTTCCGTTCACTGTAATAATTCTCTGCCTGAAGCGCTCGAATCTCATCACATCACTATCTGCAGGTATCATCGTAGGCGTTGCAATCGGTCTTATTTGCGGTATCTTCAAGCCGTCAGACCTTATACGGTATCCTGGCAACTTCAACGTAGAGGGAATCATAATAGAGGCAATAGAAGGTTCCGCATCCACGGTCTTCATGCTTATCGGCGCCTTCATGTTCCTGGGAATACTGAATGCAACAGATGTCATAAACCGAATTGCAGAGGGCATGGCATTTGCTGCAAAGGGACGAAGAAGTGCAGAATTTGCGATTATGGTGGCAATAGGCCTTGGAGGAATGCTGACTGGAGTATGCACAGTAAGCATGATAGCCCTGGGCCCTGTAGTTCATGCCATCGGAGAGAGTTATAACATAAAGAATACACGCTGCGCTAACCTTATGGATTGTGGAGGGCTAAGCCTTACAGCCCTCGCACCCTGGACAGTCCATGCAATTCTTCCCGCATCGCTTGCAATGATTGCCATGCCAGAAATAGAGATCTCACCTCTGGATGTCGTGTTACATAACCTGTATCCACTCCTTATGACGGCATTAATCTTATTGTCAATTATATCCGGATGGGGAAGCGAAAAACGGACAGAGGTTGAATGATGCTGTAATTCATTTTCTGCATAGCCGACGGATGGTAATAAGAAATCAGAATTTCAACAACGTTATCTCATTGTATATAATACGTTTATGTTACCGTTTATTTCAGAAGCAAGAAAAATGGCTGATGTACTTTTGAAAGTAGGCATCGAGATGAAGAAAGGACAGAGCATCTTCATAGAAGCCCCAGTCGAAGCTCAGGAGTTTGTATCGATACTTGTCCATCAGGCTTACGCCAATGAAGCTTCAGAGGTTTTTGTCCTATGGCTTTCCGATGCTGTAGACAGGGAAAGAGCCTTGAACGGTGGAATCGGAGATGATCCAAATCTTCCGATTGCAAAGGAATACGCAGACAACCATGCTGGTTACATCAGGCTAATGTGCCCTTCTTTCGATACGACCTCAGAACTTTCACCCGAAGCTGCCAATAAGCTAATGACACAGAAAATGCTTCGCCGAAGGCTCTTCAGAGAAGCTGGTGGCGGCTTTACTCTTACCTGCATTCCTACAAAAGAATGGGCCGATAAGGTTTTCTCTGATATCGAGGATGGGAAACGCCTCGAAGAGCTCTGGAAACTTGTAATCGATTTAATGAAGTGCAATGAGGACGACCCTGTAAAACTCTGGCGTGATTATATAGATAATACTGAGAAGAGAAAAAAGCAGCTCGATTCAAAGGGATATGTTAAGTATCGCTATCATAGTGGTAAGACAAATCTCTCATTAACGCCCGCAGGAGAAGCCAGATGGTTTGGTGGCTGCAACAGATATCCAGACAGGGTATTCATTCCTAACTTGCCAACAGAAGAGATTTTCTCCGTTCCATCAAAATTCTCCGTTGAAGGTCATGTGGAATCAACACTGCCTCTGAATTATGATGGTCAGATAATAGAAGGTATAAAACTCGATTTCCATGAAGGAAAGGTTGTTAAGGCAAGTGCCTCGAAGGGAGAAGATGTGCTTCTTGCGATACTTGATACAGACGAAGGTTCAAGGTATCTCGGAGAATTTGCCATTGTAGACCAGAAATCAAGAATCGCCTCATCTGGAAGAATTCTATATACGACACTTTATGATGAGAATGCATCCTGTCATATTGCACTTGGAACTGCAGCTGGGCAAATGCCTCAGAACAGGGATGATGAACTTGGAATAAACAGATCAGCTGTCCATGTCGATTTCATGATTGGCTCTGACGACATGACGCTTGAAGCTGAAAGAGACAATGGAGAATGCGATCAGATTCTCGTACACGGACAGTGGAATACAGAGCTATTCTGCTGAGAATATAGGAGGGAAAGAAGATGCTTGACAAAATCAGACCGGAAATCAGAGTCTTCATCTTCAGCTGCGCAACTTATATAGTCGCAGGATTCATGAGCACACTTACATCTGTACTCATGGCATACTTCGCTGCTGACACAGCGATGACTTCAGGAATGCAGGGTCTGTTCCTCTCGATGGGTGGACTTATGACTGCAATCGTCTGCTCTTTGCCAGGAAGAGTTGTTGACCGCTTCGGCTCCAAGAAGGTCCTTTATATAATTGCTGCAGGTCTTCTTATAAGCATGGCGATGTTTGCCTCTTCCACTAATGGAATCATGTGTATGGTATGGTTCTCTCTGTACAGCCTTGTAACAGCAGCTTCGGTACCATGCAGTACACAGGCATTGAAGGTTTACAATGTAGAGAACCCATCAAAGCTCCTGAGAATAAACCTTGTAGGCAACATGGTTTCTGGTCTTGTAGCTTCATCCACAGCAGCTGCTCTCATTGAGAAAGCTGGCCTTACATGGAGACAGACATTCCTCGCATTTGCAGGAATCAGTGCAGTTGTTCTTGCTATCGGATTCGTGTTCATGTTCAGCCTTAAATATGATTTCTCTGCAGTGACTGTTTTCGATGCGAAGTCCGCAAAGGCAAAGAAGGAAGAGGAAAAGTCCTACAAATATACGCCGGATGAAAGAACTGCCTGTATCGCACTCTGCCTTCTCTACATTGGATACATGGGCGTCGGAATCGCTCTTGGCAACTGGATGCCAGCATACCTTCAGGGAAAAGGCTTTACAGGTGTTGAGGTAAGTATTCCAAATACAGTAGGTCGTTTTGTACAGCTTGCTGCATATCTTCTGCTCCCTACAATTGCTGCAAAACTGCTTAAATCAATCAAGATCACTCCATATGCGTGTGCATTGCTGATTGTGTCAATTTTCGGCATCCTGCTTTCCACGAACCTTGCTGTCATATCTGTGGCAAGAGGTCTCATGGCAGCTGTCATCGGCTTCATATCAATGCATGTCCAGAGTGACTGCGCTCTTGTATCGCCAAAGAAAGCTGGAGGAAAGTTCAGCTCTACAGTTCTTGCAAGTGCAAACGCGGGAGGAGTAGTTGCTGTTCTTCTCATGGGTGTTCTTCCAAGCACTACAGCACGTCTTGTAATGTTCATCATATTTGCTGTTCTTGGAATTGCAGGAGCAACAATCCTTATCGGACCATATACAAGAATAAGCAAGGCTGGAGAGAAAGCAACAGCTTGATCGTAGATGGTTTTCATTCAACCTGCCTCTCAAAAGGCAGGTTTTTTCATGCATTACACTATTCGTCATCTTGGTAGGCTCGTCTGCAGTTTATGGAACCTGTTTTCGCTCAGAGCTTTCCATCAATCATTTTTATCAGAAGCGCAGCATATTCCTCTGGATGTCTGAGGCTCAGCTCTCCATGCTTGTATCCAGGGAGTATTCTGATTCTGCTTCCTTCTATCATTTCATTGAGCTTTCTTGCAGAACACAGCATTATCCTTCTTTCTCCAGAGCCTGCTATTATAAGGGCATTTATATCCTTTATGGCCGGATCTGGTACGAAGACCGTGTTCTCCCTCAGAATCCTCGAAAGACTTCCCTTGCTTATCTGGATTGATGAAGCGTAATATTCCTCGAACATATCTGCAGGTATCCCAAGCGTTCTAGCCTGCAGCTCTGAGAACCATCTGAGCTTTATGAAGGGATAGCTCAGAGAGACAGATAATGGGATGAAAGCCGCAGAGAACCGCATAGGGATTGCCAGCGCGCTTTCGAAGATGAAGAATCTGGATATCCTATTCCTCATTGCCGCAATCTCAAGAAGAATCTGCCCGCCTAGCGATAAACCTCCGATAG
>CALXXO010000100.1 GCA_944392705.1 uncultured Spirochaetaceae bacterium | reverse complement strand
AATTCCGAATGCAGACCAACCATTACATTCGCTGGTATAAACGCGATAAAGAGTGCTCTTGGAGACGCATATTCCGCAGTATTCAGCGGTGAAATGACGAATGAGGAAGCTGTTAATCAGCTTGTTAAGGACATTGCAGAAGTTCTTGAAGACTATAGCTGAGTCCAGTTAATCCAGTGGGGCTGCCATCATGATGTGGCAGCTCTGTTTCCCGGGGAGTTTTATGAAAAAAAGTTTACAGAAAAAACATGGGCCGATTGATGGTTATCTATTCGTGCTCCCGGTTGTTTTCATGATGGTCGCATTGATTGCGTACCCGATGCTATACGGCCTGTATATCAGCTTCTTCAATACCAATCTTGTTTCAAGATGGAATTTTGTCGGGTTGAAGTACTACATTGAGGCCTTCCAGGATCCGGAATTCTATCAGTCAGTATTACTGACATTCAAATATATGATTCTTGTTGTTGCCGGGCATTTCATCGTTGGATTCTTCCTTGCCCTGCAGCTGAATAAACAGTTCAAGGGAAGGACGGCTTATCGTGTTGTGTTCATGCTTCCGTGGTTTTTCCCAGAAGCTGTCATTGCCCTTCTTTTCACATGGATTCTCAATCCTATGTACGGAGTCTTCAATGACATACTTATGAAAGTAGGGTTGATATCCACGAATATCTCATGGCTTGGCAGCAAGGATCTTGCTTTCTCATCGGTTGTGTTTGTCTCAATCTGGAAGGGCTTTCCTCTTGTTATGACTATGATACTTGCTGGATTGCAGACAATACCGCGCGATTTGTATGAAGCCGCGGAGATAGATGGTGTCGGACGATTCGCACAGCTTTGGTACATCACGATTCCATCGCTTAAATCCATTATCAAGACACTTCTGATTCTCGACTGTGTCTGGTGGTTCAAGCAGTACACACTCGTGTACACGATGACTTCAGGAGGGCCCGGCACAGCTACGAATCTCATAAGCCTTAGCGTTTACGGAACGGCGTTCAATGATCTCCGGTTCGGCAAAGGTGCGGCATGGGGTGTTCTGGTTTTCGTTATCTGCGTACTTCTCAGTACTGTTTTCAAGAGGGTTATCAAGGATGAAGATTAAGACAGAAAGATATATTGGCAGAACTGTGACCTATGTCGTGCTCACTGCGCTTGCATTGGTGATTCTTGTCCCGATTCTCTGGATGATTTCGACATCCTTCAAGACCGAAGCTGCAACATATAATCCGCATCCGACCTGGATTCCTGATCCACCATCGCTTATGGCTTATGATAAGTTCTTCAACACATACAGTTTCGGTAAGATGCTTATGAACAGCTGTGTCACCTGCATCGCAACAGTAATAATATGCGTCCTTTGCTCAAGCCTTGCAGGATATGGAATTACCAGATTCAGATTTCATGGAAAGAAGGCCCTCATGCAGTTTTTGCTCGTAACACAGATGTTTCCAGCAGTCATGATGGTGGTTCCTTTCTATGCAATCCTTTCGAAAGTAGGGCTTACAAATAATCTTGTTGGCCTGATAGTCGTCTATTCAGCTACGAATGTCGCGTTCAGCACTTGGATGCTTGTTTCATACTTCAAGTCGATACCTATCGAGCTGGATGAAGCGGCTAGAGTTGATGGAGCTTCAAGCTTCCGTATCTTCTGGAACATAATATTGCCGCTTGTAATCCCAGGAATTGTTGCTGTTGCAATCTACGTTCTCTTCCATGGCTGGAATGAGTATATGTATTCGTCTGTAATAATCTCGACAGATGATCTGAAGACAATTACAGTTGGCATCATTTCGCTCAATTCACAGAATCAGATCAAATGGAACGATCTCATGGCGGCATCTGCCTTCTCCAGCCTTCCTCTGGTTGTCCTTTTCATCTGTCTTCAGAAGTACTTCGTAGAGGGTATGACCGGTGGTGCGGTAAAGGGTTGACCAGGAAATCTTAATTTCCTAACAAGAATTCTTAATTTTCTGAGGATGGTATGAGCAATATAAGAATAAAGAAAATCAAGGTGTTCGTTACATCTCCACGGGTTGCCAACCTGGTGGTTGTACGTGTTGAGACAACGGAAAGTGGTTTATATGGACTTGGTTGTGCGACATTCACCTGGCGCTGGAAGGCAGTTGTTGCAGCTATAGAGGATTATCTTGCTCCTCTTCTCGAAGGGCGTTGCGTTGATGATATCGAGGATATCTGGCAGTACATGAAAGGTTCATCCTACTGGAGGAACGGACCTGTCCTGAACAATGCGCTATCCGGCGTTGATGAAGCTCTGTGGGATATAAAGGGAAAGCTTGCAGCTATGCCGCTCTATTCCCTTCTCGGAGGTAGGAGCCGTACAGGACTTGCTGTATACCGTCATGCCGATGGCGATACTTACGATGAGGTTGCTGAGAACATCAAATCCCTTATCAATCAGGGCTACAGGTATATCAGATGCCATCAGGGAATGTATGGTGGAAATACCGGTGGTGGCCTTCAGGAAATTGCAAAACCGCGAGATGCTTTTGACGGCGGCTCATACTATGATCCCCGGAAGTATATGCGAAGCACAGTTGAGCTTTTCAGGAGAGTGCGTAGTGATTTCGGATGGGATATTGAGCTTCTTCATGATATTCACGAAAGGCTGCAGCTTTCCGATGCTTTGTCTCTAGCGAAGAAGATGGAGGAATTCGATCTCTTCTACCTCGAGGATGCACTTCCCCCTTCACAGGGCGAATATTTCAGATATCTCAGAGAGCAGACAGCTGTACCTCTGGCAATCGGTGAGATTTTCACGAACTCCGTTGAATGGAAGCGTCTTGTGCAGAACCAGTGGATTGATTTCATCCGCTGCCACATAAGTGATATTGGAGGTCTTACCCCGGCCTTGAAGCTTGCCAATTTCTGCGATGCATATGGGGTGCGCACCGCATTCCATGGTCCAAGCGATATCTGTCCTGTAGGTGTTGTCTGCCAGATGCACCTCGATATGCACATCCATAATTTCGGAATACAGGAGTTCATGGGGTTTACAGACGAGGAGCGTGAAGTTTTCCCTGGCTGCCCAGAGATGCCGACAGATGGTTATATCTACCTTTCAGATAGGCCTGGCATAGGTGTTGATTTCGATGAGGAAGCTGCAAAGAAGTATCCTCCTAGGGAAATACCGCACTGGAAGATGCTCACAAGAATCACAGACGGTACCGCGGTGCGACCGTAGGAGTGGACATGAAAAGTATTCTGCTTAAGAACATCGGAGAATCATACTTCCTTCCTGGAATTGAATCTGGAATGAGCATTTCCATCATTGATGGAGTGATTCGGCATAAAGTTGAGCCTGATTGCTTTTACGACAAAGTCATAGATTGCAGCTCTCTTTCAGTTTCCCCCGGATGGGTCGATATGCATACACACGTCTACGATGGGGTGTGCAGCATTGCCATGGATTCTGATTGTTTCGGTCCTGAGACCGGAGTGACGACACTGGTGGATGCTGGATCTGCAGGCTATGTCACTTATCCTGGATTCAGGAAGTATGTCATCGATTCTCATGACTGGGGAATCTATGAATTCTTGAACTACGGTGCAATCGGGATAACCAAGTGCAATAAGATCTGCGATTACGAGACCGATGAATTCATCGATGAAGAGCGTACTGCAGAGACTGTAGAGAATGACAGGGCACATATCAAAGGTATCAAGGTAAGGGCTTGCAGAGTCGTTCTCAAGAATCGCGGTATTGAGATTGTTGAAGCTGCCGCAGCTCTTGCACATCGCCTTGGTCTGCCGCTTATGGTTCATATTGGTGCACCTGGCCCGACATATGAAAGTATAGCTTCGGTCCTTTCTGAAGGCGATATCATAACTCATGCCTTCCATGGAAAGCCTGGGAATCTTCTTGAAAGCGGAAAAGTTCCTGACTGGGCCTGGGATGCAAAAAGCCGTGGAGTGCTTTTTGATGTTGGGCATGGCGCGGCATCGTTTGACATAAATGTAGGTCGGCGTGCAATAGATGAGGGCTTCCTCCCTGATCTTATCGGAACAGACCTCCATAAAGATAGCTATAGGATAGCCGGAAAGCTTGAGGATGTGATGACGAAGATTCTTGCCTGCTCGGTACCTCTTTCGGCTGTAATTGAATCTGTGACAGGAAGGGCTCGTAGGGTTCTCGGAATTGAAGATTACAACACCGGGTGCGATGGAAAGATTGCAGACCTTACTCTATTCCGTCTGGATAACACTCCAAGGACCTTTGTTGATTCTGTTGGAAATAAAATAAATACCGAAAACGGTATTGTAGCTATGTATTCAATAGCTAATGGCAAACTTTACATCTGCAAGGAACGTGAGAATGGAAATATATGAAAGATTGGGTGTCAGGACCTACATCAATGCAAAAGGGACAATAACGGATTACGGCGGGTCATTGATGGATGAGGATGTTCTCCGGGTAATGGAGGAAGCATCTCACAATTTCATAGACATACGCGAGCTGCATAAAAAAGCAGGGGAGTATATTGCGAGAATCCTTGGTGTTGAGGCCTGTGCGATAGTCTCTGGGGCATCGGCAGGGCTTGCGGTTTCTGCGGCAGCGGCAATGGCTGGAAAGAATGTTGCACATATACTTCAGCTTCCCGATACATCAGGCATGAAGAATGAAGCCCTTATACTGAAATGCCATAGAACGGAATACGATCAGTCTGTTAGGCTTGCCGGGGCCAGAATGATCGAGGTCGGGTCTGCTACCCATTGCTGTATCGAACAGCTTGAGGATGCCGTCACAGAGAAAACCGCAATGATGATTTACTCTGCAGAGTCTGAAAAACTCCGTGGTTCTCTTCCATTCCGGTCAATTGTCTCGGTTATGGAGAAATATGGAATACCTGTAATAGTCGACGCAGCTGCAGAGCTTCCTCCCGTCGATAACATCACAAGGTATCTGGACATGGGCGCATCTCTTGTTGTCTTCAGCGGTGGAAAGGAAATCAGGGGACCGCAGGCATCTGGCCTTGTGGTTGGGAAAAGGGAATTGATTGAAGCTTGTGATTTAAACCAGTGCCCCTTCCATAGCATAGGTCGGTCGATGAAAGTCGATAAGGAAACAATCTGTGGGCTTGTGCGTGCAGTTGAGCTATTTGCGGGTAAGGATTACGACAAAGAGCTTTCCAGGTGGAAAGCCATCTCCACTGAAATTGCAGAAGCTCTTGCAGGGCCATATGTGCATACAAGAGTAGGATACCCGCAGATGCCAGGTACTGAGCCAAGGATAATAGCTCGTGCCTATTTATCCTTCGCTGGGTTTGAAGGCGCGGAAATCCAGAAGAGACTATATGACGAAGGCCTCATAGTCGGCGCAGATGAGTCTGAGATAATAATCAATCCCCAGTGTCTTGCTTGTGGGGAAGATAAGAAAGTCATAGAAATGGTCAGCAAACTGACCGAGGAGCTGTATCATGAGCAAAATTGCAGAAAAGCTTGAAGAAATGGGAATCGAACTTCCTCCAGTACCACCACTTGCAGGACTTTATGTTCCGGTAAAGCAGGTTGGCAATTTACTGTATGTCTCAGGCCAGGGACCTACTGTGAACGGCAAGCCAATAATCACGGGTAAGCTTGGAACACTTTCGATAGAGGATGGCCAGATGGCAGCAAGGCACTGTCTTCTCAATGCCCTCAGCAACCTAAGAAACTATCTAGGAGATCTGGACCGAATCAAGAGCGTTGTTAAAATCCTTGGATTCGTTGCCAGCGATATAGGTTTTGGACAGCAGCCAAAGGTAGTGAATGGATGCTCGGAGTTTCTTGCAGAACTCCTTGGAAGGGAGGATGGAATCGCTGCAAGGTCCGCAATCGGGGTCAATCAGCTACCTGATGACATACCTGTAGAGATAGAATTCATATTCGAAATGGAGTGAGCAGAGAGCCGGGAATTCATCTCGGCTTTTTAGATAGGATTCAAAAAGTTTCCAACACTCGACCAGGATTCATAACTCATGATTTTCTCCTGATTGTTGGGGTGTCGAATGATTCCACGAAGCGAATATATATAAGCATATAAAGATAAATGGATTATCGAGGTTGTCGCGATTTATGGCAATTGCTCTAGTGTTCTTACTGCTTCAGAGGATACAAAGTCTATGTTTGCAGAATAGGAGCCGTAGAGGTGGGTTTAGTAGCAGTTGGAGAGCTGGGAGCTGAATATTACCGGTTACTAATGCCCTAAAAGATTCAGATGGGAGTATATTAAATTGAGAGCTAAACCATTGCTTTCAATAAGAAATTATGATTCCAAATATCTCCTTCAATGGATTAAGGTTCTCGACGGTATCCGCCAGATTTGCGTTTTGGATTGGCTGCTTGGAAAACTTCCTTGAGTTTGTTTTGTTATCCGAATGGCTTTCTTTTTGTAAAGGACTATAATCTCTGTAATTAGCTTGCTGTTTATGATAATAATGACGGCTTATTATCATATGCTGTATATGATAAATCCTTATCGATAAAAGCGTTAATGATTAGCTCTTTTGTGCATTTTTGTCTGTTTTGATGTTGCGATTAGGTTTTCTGGAGTATACAATCGGTATGACATTATAAAGGAGCTATTGCAGATGAAGCTTGCCACTTTCAGACGTGGCGGTGTGCATCCTGATGATAAGAAATCACTGTCGAAGGATAAGAAAATCGAAAGTCTTCCGTTCCCTTCCGAGCTCGTGGTTTCTATGTCAGAGCATCTTGGTGTACCCGCAGTGCTGACAAAGAAGAAAGGGGATACTGTATCACGGGGCGAGGTAATAGGAACTGCGGCCGGTTATATTTCGGCAGTTGTCCACAGCCCTGCTGATGGTGTCATTGCAGATATAAGAAAGACCAGGGTACAGTCCGGAGCTGTTGCTGATGCTGTTGTCATAAAGTGCAACGAGGAGCAGAGCAATCCATGGACAGAGAAGCATGAGTGGAAGAATCTTTCATCCGATGAGCTTCTTGGTCTTATAAAGGATATGGGTATCGTAGGTATGGGCGGAGCAGCTTTCCCGACAGCGGTCAAGCTCACTATACCGATGGGGAAGGAAGTCGATGCCCTGATTATCAATGGTGTAGAATGCGAGCCTTATCTCACCGCAGATTATCGTCTGATGATTGAAAAACCGGATGAGGTCCTTGAAGGCGTGATGGTAGCTGCGGCAGTCGCTAAACCGAAGAGGATAATAATAGGCATAGAAGCAAACAAGATGGATGCAGTTGAAATCCTTACATCTAGGATTTCTTCCCATGGCTATCCTATTACAGTGATGCCGCTGAAGATGAAGTATCCGCAGGGCGACGAGAAGCAGCTGATAAAGGCAACCATAAACAGGGAAGTTCCATCTGGAAAACTCCCTTTGGATGCCGGAGCTGTTGTATGCAATCTCGGGTCATGCTATGCCATGTATGAAGCGGCTGTTTACCATAAACCTCTGATAGAAAGGGTGATTACCGTCTCTGGTGAAGCTATTAATAATCCAAAGAACATTCTGGCCCCTATTGGGACGAAGTTCTCCGACCTTGTCGCATACTGCGGCGGTGAGAAGGATGATATCGTCTCCATGGTTGCCGGCGGTCCTATGATGGGTTTCGCCGTCTACGATGAGGATACGCCGATGGTGAAGGGGTCCAGCGGATTGCTTCTCCTTCCTCAGATGATTGATGATTTCTCCGCCCCATGTGTCCTTTGCGGGAAATGTGTCCAGCACTGCCCGATGGGACTCCAGCCGAACAAGATGTTCCGGAATATCAAATATGGGAATTATCAGGCGGCTATG
>CALXXO010000099.1 GCA_944392705.1 uncultured Spirochaetaceae bacterium | reverse complement strand
GCTTGAAGGAAACCCATGGAGCACACTCAAGAAGGACTACCCGAGATATTCCACTATTACAGGTACTATCTCCTCTGTAGCTGACTTCGGTGTTTTCGTGAAGGTTCTTGGTGATATCGAGGGACTTATTTCCAAGTACAACCTTGTCGGACCAGACGAGGAGTACACAGATGCTGTCCTTGAAGGCTATAAGGCAAAGATTGGCGAGCCAATCACAGCAATGGTCATTGATATCAATCCACAGGCTCAGAAGCTCAGTCTCTCAATCAAGGAGATGGTCAAGCGTTCCCAGGAATCTGAAATGGCTAAGTATATGGCTGATTCACAGGAAGAGGAAGATACATACAACCCCTTCGCCGATATGCTTAAGTCAAAGGAAGACAACTGATATTATCTGCGGGCAGAAGCCCGCAGTTTCATGAAGGAACGCGATGATGGATAATAAGAAGAACTCAAAGGACCAGAAGGTAGAAGATAAGCTCAATTCCTTCATCGGCAAGTACAGCAAAGCATTCATTGCCATCGCTGTTGTTCTTATTGTTGTAATCATAGGGCTTTGTGTGGCTCTTGTTACAATCCAGAACAGGACAAACAGCCGTTTTGATGCTATGACTGCTCTTGAAGGTGAGTACAATACTCTTCTTCAGATGGATCCGGAGTCAGCAGAATATGCAGATGAGACTGCAGCATTCATTGCTTCTTGCAATGAGCTCGTTTCATCAGCTGGACTTGATACATATCCAGGTGCAAAGGCTATGTATCTTCTTGCTGAGCTGGCATATGCAGATCAGGATTATCAGGCGGCAGCTGATTACTATGCCCAGATTGCTGCGGCACAGAGCGGTACATATCTTGCACCACTTTGCATAATGAATCAGGCAGCTTGCTATGAGAATCTTCAGGATAATGCAACAGCTCTTGAGCTTTATAGATCTGTCCTTGATACATATGGTGACAACAGTGCATATGCTCCTAAAGCAATGTTCAGTATTGGACGTATCTACGATGCTCAGGGTGAGACAGCTCTTGCTCAGGCAGAGTTTGAGACTCTCACAGGTCTCTATCTTGTTCCGGAGAATGGGGGAACTCCGAGCGAATATGCACGTATGGCTGAGGCATACCTGATTAACTACGCTGACTGATAAGGGAGGGTACCTTATGAGAAAAGGGAGTATACTATCTTTTCTTGTTTCGGTAGCCCTCTTTCTTTTTGTCATTACATCCTGTGGAATTCCTAGGATGTTTCCATGGAGAAGTACTTATCAGTACAACATCAGCAGCAGCTCCCTCGATTTCAAACTCCATTTCACAACAGAATCAAATTCATCCGGAGCTGCAACACCCACACAGTGGAATCTTCAGCCAAGTCCTAATACCCCGATACTCAGGCTTTACTACATTATTGTTCCTGACACAGATGCTTCATTCCAGAACAGTGTTGTTGGAATGGCTTCTTCTTTTTATTCGCAGTACCGAAGTTCATTCCCGAAGTCATTCGGTGAGGGAGACGCTGCATATTCCCGTTCATTTACAACTACGCTCACCGATGATGAGAACATTACAGTTGCGCTTTGGGAGATGAGCGTTATTCACGATGATGGCACATTTGAGCCTGCTTCTAGTTTCTTCCAGGGCCTTGATTTCTTCGAACCAGTAGGCGAGGGCGAACCAGGAACTGATTGGGGAGAGAATATTCCTGGCGAAGACGTAGGGGAAGGCACCGACGAAGGAGATGAACCTCCATCAGAGGATGAACCTACTACAGGCCTTGCTGATCAATATGTCGCTAATTACGATTTCTCGCAGGAACGCAGTGGAAATGGGTACTACATCCTGATGAATCTTAATGGTACGACATATCGTCTTGGGAGGATGAATGGACAGCCATTCTCCCTTAATCTTGCTGATTACTACGAGGACTCTTCAAACGATACAGAGTTCCTCTACGAGGACAGGCAAGGGCTTCAGACGAACGCTATTCTGAATATCTATCTTACTGCTTCATTTGCTTTTGAGAACTACACAACACGCTCTACAATAGAGCTGCAGAACGTACATTCCAATTCACTCCTTGTTGTCTGATTTTCATTCTTGCATTCTCTTAAGTTTTCCATTGATTTTGGTATTGTGGATAAGAATGAAATACTTGCAAATTGGATTCTAACTATTTGGTTATAAAATCAGAATTTGGTTAATATTGCCAAAAATCCAATTTATAACTTGATGATTTGCAGTTTTAACATTACCCTTTTAATACATAGTTATAAAGGGGATATTACAGATGCTCATAAGATTTCGTGTATGCAACTTCAAATCTTTCAGAGAGCCAACAGAGCTTTCAATGAAGGCTAATCCTATAAAGGAAAATATGGAAAATACATATGAGCAACCTCTTGTGGGGAGACTTCTAAAAACCGTTGCAATTTTTGGAGCAAATGCAGCGGGCAAAACTAATCTCATGCGTGCAATAATTGCTGCATTAATAATTATCCGAACATCTGAAACTCGGCAAATAAATAATCCAATCCCTCTTATTGATCAGTTTGCGTTCAGTAAAGATGGAACAAAAGAAACTTCTTTTGAGCTTGAATTTTCTATGGGAGAAAATAGGTATATATATGGTTTTTCATGCACATCTCATCAGATTACTGAAGAACATTTGACAACTTATAGCTCAAGGCGTCCAACACGTATTTTTACACGAAAAAACAATGAATATGAGTTTTATAATTCAGAAGCCAGGGAACAGCTTCAACCTCTTGTTCAGAGAAATACTCCAAATAAACTTTTCATTGCAACTGCTACAATCTGGAATTCTGAGTTAACAAAACAGCCATATCTTTGGCTAAGGAATTGCATTGATGTGTTCGATTCAGAAAATGCAGCAATGCAATCATTGGAGCTTTATGAAAGCGATAAAACAGGTAAGTTGCGTTCTTTTACAAATAATCTTTTAAAAGAAGCAGATATTAATATCTCAGATTTCACAGTTGAATCAAGAGAGATAAAGAATGCACCTCCACTGTTCCTTGCAAATTATCCTGCTGTACAGAAAGAGTACAAGGTTATGGCAATGCATACAATAAAATCAATAAATAAAAATGTTTCTCAGAATTATTTATTGCCAATGCAAAGCGAATCTAAGGGGACTCAAAATCTCTTTTTTCTCAGTCCCTGGATATCAAGAGCCCTTGATAATGGATATGTATTCTGTGTTGATGAACTCGATGCCAGTATGCATCCGTCCTTATTGTTATATATTGTTAATTTATTTAACTCTCCAAAGACAAATCCACATGGGGCACAATTGATTATGACAACACATACGACGGATCTCCTATCGTCCAGCATCATGAGAAGAGATCAGATTCTGTTCATTGAAAAGGATAATGATACGGGCTTATCGGATTTGTATTCTCTAAATGATTTTCCTGCCAGAACGAGAGAAGATTTCAGGAAAGCGTATATAGCAGGAAGATATGGAGCAATTCCCAATATATTGTGAGGTATAGATGGCACGAAAAATTAGAAAGCGAAACAGAATAATGCTTTTTGCAGCCGAAGGACATAATGAAACCGAAAAACTATATCTCAGGGATCTTATTAATGATACCAAGGGTTTTGTACTTAAAAAGGCTTATGGAACCAATACGGATCCGTCGGGAATGATTAAGAATATTATTGCAACAATGAATGATCTTGGTTTTAGCTCAAATGATGGCGATATAGCATTTTGCTTTCTTGATCTTGATTGTGACAAAGGAAAGGAGACGCAATTTAAATATGCAGAAAAGATTGCAATAAAACACAATATTAACGTCATCGTTTCTAATCCTTGTTTTGAACTTTGGTATATGTGTCATTACACTGATTCTCCGAAAAACTATTCAACAAGCAAAGACCTTCTTAAGGATATGGGAAAATATATAAAAGGGTATGAAAAGACAAAAGAAGGTATCTATGAAAATACGAAAGTATATATTCCAAGAGCAATAAGGAATGCAAAGAAATTAGAAGACAGGGCAGTTTCTAAAGGATATGGAATACACACTGCAGATTTTTCGCCAACAACTGATTTTTACAAAATATTTACCTTTATTCAGGATTCAAGAATCTAGCAATTGATATTCGAATCTTGAGGAGAATTGAGAATCAATTCCTGTTAGCACCTTTAATTGATACATATATTTCTAAATATAGAAACAGAACTGAATAAACTAACGTTAAAAATTACCCTATACAATAGGTATTTATAATAGATATATTTAGATATTTAATAAATATAAAGCAGTAAAGAAATAAATATATTAGCATAATAAATATATCAAATGGTAAAATTGATGATTTAATCCCGAACAAAGTATAGGAAATCTGATTAACTTATCGACTTTAATGCAAAAATTTCATGGATATAATGCATATTCTGTCAACTAGAATATATTTTCAACAAAATCATCAATTTTGTCAGAATGGAGAAATATTGAATATTAATCATATTAAACTTTATATTTGAATATAAAGTATTTTATTATTAAAGTGATTAATTATTATAAATTTATAAAAAGTCTAATATATTTAATATTTTAGATTTACCCTACTGAATATGGAATTTACTCATTTTCCATTCAATTCTGTTACTATAAATCTGCAGAAGGCATTCTTTTACTTTTTATCGCAAGAAATCACGTGGCACACTTCTTTTTGATTTAAATTCATTCAATTCTGTATCTTTGAATAGTAATTTTCGATCTCGTATTCGTTGGTTGTGTTTTGTGATAAAATCTGCATTATGATTGAGAATTATAGAGATCATGCAGAGGATTTCAGCTCAGCTGTTGACAGGTTATATACGATAATCACTATTCTCCGATCTCCTGGTGGATGCCCTTGGGATAGAGTTCAGACAAATAAGAGCACAACCATTTCCCTCATAGATGAAAGCTATGAATACCTTGATGGTGTTCTTAAAAAGGACGTTGCTTCAGAGAGAGAGGAAATCGGCGATGTAATGATTAATGTTTTCATGAATCTCTATATCCATGAGGAGAATAAGGATTTCCTTCCCCAGGAAGCTATAAACGAAGTCTGCGATAAGCTTATCAGAAGGCATCCTCATGTCTTTGGGTCAGAGCACGCGGAAAACGCTACTGAGGTACTTTCCCTCTGGAACAGCGTTAAGGAGAATGTAGAGGGCCATAAGGATAAAGCAGAATCATTTTTCTCGCATATCCCCTCTTCCCTGCCACCGCTTGAAGAGAGTTATGAAATACAGAAGAAACTGAAGAAAGTTGGTTTTGACTGGTCGGAAGTAACTGGCGTTGTGGAGAAAGTTGAAGAGGAACTTGAGGAAGTAAACGAAGCTATTGCGCTCGGAGATAATGATAAACTCGAGATGGAACTCGGAGATCTCCTTTTTTCCGTCGTTAATCTCTGCAGATTCCTGAAGATCCGTCCGAATATCGCGCTGCATAGATGCAATGAAAAGGTAAAGGCAAGATTCCAGCGCCTTTTCGACCTTGCAGGTACGCGTTCAATTCCTGTTGATAAAGACCATGTCGATGAAATGAACGCGCTCTGGGAGGAAATAAAGAAAGAGGAAAAGGATTCCTGATCAGACCATTCCTTCAATCCAATTGATGGCGGTTTCAAGACGATTGTCTACACCACCGCCATTTCTTTCAACTTCAAAATCTGGTGTTATTCCAATACCTTCGTAGGATTCTCCATTTCTATATGTAGCGGGCCGTGCCTGTGTTGATACATATAAATCATCCTCAATGCTGAACTGTCCAGCATTGAAGACCCATGGATCTTCCCATGGAGAGATAGTATCCCGGTTATTATCGAGATGAGCTGTGCCAAAGCCGCCGGATGTTGTTCCTCCGAATGAAGCTGTCTCGAAGCCGTAATATTCTCCAAGAGCTTTGAAGAAGAGCGCTGTTATCTCCCCATTTGATACTGTAGCCTTGTTTGTGATTACTGCAATTGGCTTGTCGAAATTCCTCGCTGTTGACTCGTCAGGATAAACCATATACCTGACCTTCGGTCCGAAGTCCAGGCGGTTCATTCCATCTTTCTGCGTATAGTCAGCAACGTAGATATCTTCTGCAATGAGACAATTCCACAGGATTGAGATATCTGCATTATATCCACCGGTATTCCCTCTGAGGTCAACAATCAAGCCCTTTATTTCCTCGCCTGTACCTGATAGATACTCCTGGATTGTACCTTTCCAAAGGTCAATAAAACTCTTTGCCGCATTCCTTATATCTGAATTGGAATCCGTAAGATTCAGATACATATCGAAGCTCATCATGCTGATATAAAGAATATTATCTTCGCTCATGCCAAGGACAAAAAGCGAATAAATTCCGTCCTGATCCGCGAGGTAGAATACATTGCAATTCTCAAGATATCTGGAAACCTGAACTGGACCAAAATAAACAGCTTGCCCGCTAGGAATATTCGCACCGAAAGAAGATTCAAGTATGCTCAACGCATTTTCAGTTCCATCTGTATTTTCAATCAGCTCTGGATTATCGCCAAGGAAGTACGTGAGTATTTCACGATCATCATAACCAGCTTCCTTGAGAAGCCTGTACTGATAATTCGAATAAGCAAGATAGTTGTTATCCCCAAGTTTAAGCCTATAGGCAAAATGTCCATCGCTGAGATTCTTTGAGATATCAAAAAGATAGCTATAAGCCAGTATAGAGGATGCATCATTCTCTCCGACTAACCCTTCAAGATCCGCGAATTTTGGAGCATATTCTTCATATACCCTATCCCACTCATCGTCAGGCGAATCGAGATCCCAGAAGACGTAGTTCTTGTTCATCTCGTTCCAGAATCCATTGAAAAGGCTTTCCCATGTTCTGTCATATTCATATTGGGAAGAGAAATCAGGCTGTGGCCTGCAGGAAGCAAGGAGAAAAACAAGTGCAATTGATAAAGTTCTCAACAGGCGTCCAGACATCATTTTCCTCCTATACCGAATATGCAGCCTGCCGTGATAACAAGCGAATTATTGTATCTGTGGACTGTATTCTTCTGGTAATCCCTTACAAGGCTTGTCACGTCACCTTCATACCGAAGTGCAAAATCGAGCTGAATATCATCTGTTATATCCAGAGAAATTCCGGCTTCAGCAAGCAATCCTACTTCAAAGAGATTATCGCCGCTATTGAATGATGATACTTCCCCTTTATTTTCCTCGTAGATTGCACCTTTCCCATAGCTCTCTGCCGCACTGATGTTGCTACCGAATGACTGCGAAAGGAACCAGACACCAATGTATCCACCGCCACCTGCAAATAAATTAATGAATCCTAAATCGTAAGTATATCTTAAAGATATTGGTATCTGCAGGAAATGATTCATTTCCATATAGTTACTATACAATTTACCATTATTTGTATGGGTATATCCAAAGCTTTTTCCGATATAACGTATACCGGAATTTATTGATAACCCATTATCAAAGGAATATCCGATGCGAATCGCTGCATCAGCTCCGTGACCTGGTTTATACTCAGTTTCAGGCCATGCAGTGACAGTTTCCATGAAATTCAGCGCATAGCCAACCTCTCCTCCTAGAAAGAACCCTGAAGAGAAAAGCGATGAAAGAGACGTCAGCAACAGGCAAATGAAAAGAGCTAGCCGCTTCATAGTACGATGATAGCATCAATCAAAGCACAGATATACATCAGAAGATAACAAAACCCCGGTTTTCACCGAGGTTGGATATAATAACCAGGCTCCGGATAAGCCGGGTTCTGTTTAGGTAATCATCTATCTAGGCTGCAGATTACTCTGCAG
>CALXXO010000098.1 GCA_944392705.1 uncultured Spirochaetaceae bacterium | reverse complement strand
CCTGGAAGAACTCGGTAAACAAAACATAGATGCCACCCTCTGCTGCTATACAGAGGATGACTACAATACGGCAAAAGAGGTGGAAAAAGAGATCAATTCTCGATAAGAGGGAATTCCTTCTCAAGGAATTCAAGATCCAGCTCAGGATAGAGCACAAATCGACCAAGAAGACTCTCTACCTTGCTTATTGCTTCCGCCATGATGCTCTCAGGAGCCTTAGCCCTGTTCTTGGAAAGCTCTCCAGCGTGTTCACCTTTTGTAAGCTTTACAGGGTGTGCGTTTTTAAGGACAAGGGCAATTATTGCAGCAACTTCCTTCATCTCTTCGCTTCCCATGCCAAGAGTCGTCAAAGCAGGTGTTCCAATCCTTAAACCCGATGTATACCAAGGGCCATTCGGATCAAAGGGGAGCGCGTTGCGGTTGAGCGTTATACCACATTCCCTCAGAAGGCTCTCAGCTTGTCGCCCATTCAAACCAAATGGACTAACATCGAGAAGCATCAGATGGTTGTCAGTTCCGCCGGTTGCCACCGGGATTCCTTCCTCGATGCACGCCTGAGAAAGGGCTTTTGCGTTGCTTACAATCCTTGCAGCATAATCCCGGAACTCAGGTTTCTCAGCTTCCTCGAAAGCAACGGCCTTTGCCGCCATCATATGCGGGAGAGGTCCGCCTATTACTAATGGACAGCCCTTATCAACGGCGGAAGCAAACTCCTCCTTGCAGAGAATCATCCCGCCCCTTGGCCCTCTGAGCGTCTTATGTGTCGTTGTCGTCACAACATCTGCCCAGGCGACAGGATTGTAATCACCGGTAAAGACCTTGCCAGCAACAAGCCCTGCGAAGTGCGCCATATCAACCATGAAGACAGCACCATTCTTGTGCGCGATATCAGCCATGCGATGGAAATCAATCTTTCTCGGATATGCAGAGTATCCAGCAAGAAGAATCAGAGGTTTTATGCTCTCTGTCAGCCTTTCTATCTCATCGTAATCAAGAAGCCCTGTGGATTTATCAACAGTATATGAATAGGCATCGAACATACGGGCCGAGATATTCTGCCTGTAACCATGGGTAAGATGGCCGCCAGAGTAATAATCCAGACCAAGAAGCCGCTGGTTGTGTGTAAGCTCCCGAATCCTGTTCCAATCATCCCTTGACATATCGGAAGGATTCTTTATGCCCATCTCCTCGAACTTGGGCATCTCGACTCTCTGGTTCAGGATAGCCCAATAAGCGCAGAGATTGGCATCCGCCCCCGAATGTGGCTGGACATATGCATGATCTGCCCCGAAAAGACGCTTGGCACTCTCTACAGCTTCAGTCTCGACAGCATCGACGTTATCGCACCCCGCGTAGAAACGATGATAAGGGAATCCCTCGGAATACTTATCTGTCAGAAGATTTCCCATCGCAGCCTGTACCGAAAGCGATGAGTAGTTTTCGCTCGCAATAAGCTTCATATGGGTTCTCTGGTCCCTAAGTTCATGGACAATACGCCCTGCAACAGATGGTGAGACTTTCTTTACCAGATCCAGGGATGCTGCATACATAGCCATCCCTGCATTTATATTCCTTCCACTTGCAATATAATCATCCAATGCGCCCATTCTTTTCCTCTCTTTCTGGAAAAGGATGCACCGAAGAGAAGTATTATGCAAGGCGCCTTTGGCTAGATTTCGACTCTGAGAAACTTAGATGCAAGGATTGACTCACCTTTCCAGCCGTTCCTTATATACTTCAGGATTTCTTCCCTGTCACCATAAACCGGCAGGTGTGTGATAATCAGCTTTCCAGGTTCTGCGGCTGCTGCAAGAGAGACAACATCGCGCGCCGACATATGCCCTGCACCCTCCTGTACGAGATCCGGATAGAAAGAACATTCGGAGAGAAGAATATCTGCAGAGGAAGAGAAGGCAATAAGTTCATCAGTCAATGATCCATCGGCTGTATATACGATGCTCTTTCCGTTAAAGAGAAGCTTTACTGCAAGGCATGGAACAGGGTGATCTGTATGCATATAACCAACGGTAAAAGGTCCTATCTGTTCTTCCTTACCGGATTTAATCAGCTCCACTCTGGAATATGGTGGATACGAGAGGTTCCTATCTTCCAGTGCATGGAAAACAAGCGGTTTCACATTCCTTCCAAGCTGCATTGAGATAAGCCGGGAATATAC
The DNA here is from genome assembly GCA_944392705.1 of uncultured Spirochaetaceae bacterium. GTDB lineage: Bacteria > Spirochaetota > Spirochaetia > Sphaerochaetales > Sphaerochaetaceae > Ornithospirochaeta. The sequence continues at coordinate 5,685 of CALXXO010000098.1, read as the reverse complement.
AGCAACACCGGCATCAGATGCGTGGTCACTGTGAAAATGCGATATAATCACATCATCGATACTATCGAACGGGATAATCCCGGAAAGAAGCGAGAGCGAAGCAGAACCTATATCCAGCAAAACCCTATATCCTTCGGCTTCCACTAGATAACAGCTTGTGCCACCTCCCGGAAGAGGTGCTCCTCCGCTTTCCCCTATTACTGTCAGAACAATATCACTCGCCATAGGCATCCCTTAAGAGCATCCTAGTGTATTCGCTCTTCGCATCTTCCACCATTCTATCGCACTGAAGGAATTCAACTATGCGGCCATGTAGCATCACACATACCCTATCGCAGAAATACCTTACAAGATCCAAATCGTGCGAGATGAAGAGAAACGAGACATTGCTTTCCTCCCTAATATGGCGCAGAAGATTCATAACCTCAGCCTGAATCGACAAGTCGAGAGCTGAGACACATTCATCGGCTATTATCACATCGGGATTCATCAAAAGTGCCCTTGCAATGACAACCCGCTGGGCCTCCCCTCCTGAAATCTCATATGGATGAAGATTTAAAATACTATGGGGAAGTCCCACCTTCTCCAGGATATCAGCAGCGCGTTCCATCATCTCCTCATCTGAAAGATCCGGAAAATTTATCGCCAAAGGCTCCTTGAGAACCCTTGCAAGGGTAAAGAACGGATTCATGGCGCCTTTAGGGTCCTGGAAGATATACTGTACCCTGCGACGGAAAGCCTTGCGCTCCGTACCTTTCAGCTTGGATATATCCTTCCCTCGGTAAAAGACAGTTCCCTCAGTAGGCTTTTCCAGTCCACCAAGGATACTTCCAAGAGTGCTCTTCCCGCTTCCAGATTCACCGACAATGCCGACACACTCACCATCTTCCACTTCCATAGATATGTTACGAAGAGCTTCAAAGCCATTATCATTGAAAACTTTAGATACAGAAGCACACGAAAGAATACTCATAACACGCACCTCACGAAATGGGTCGGGGAAATCTGCTTATAACAAACGGGGCCGATGCACGACGATGAGCAGGAGGAACAGCGCGGAGAGAAAGTGCATCCTGCGCTTGCCCTGTCCAGCACAAATGGCGTTCCTCCGATTTCAGCAAGATCCTTTCCTTTTTCTCTTGCCTTTCTGTCTGCGAGGGCTATCAAGGCTTTTGTATATGGGTGAACGGGGTTTTCGAATATATCGCTGCAAGTGCCTTCTTCGACAATGCGTCCAGCATACATGACATAAATCCTGTCAGCAATTCCTTTCACGAATCCGAGATCATGGCTGACAATCAGCATGGCAAGCCCTGAATTCTCCGCAAGCGCTATATACAGCTCCTCTATCTGCCTTCTTATATGTATATCAAGGGCACTGGTAGGCTCATCGGCTACCAGCAGCTTTATATCATCCATCAGAGCCGATGCGATATTAACCCTCTGCTTCATTCCACCAGAAAGCTGCCATGGATAGAGAGATAGGACTCTCCCGGCATCCTCGATACCAAGCGAGGAAAGCAGATGAAGAGCTTTCTCCAGAGCGGCCTTCCTGCTTTCTTTTCTATGGTGGTGAAGATAAGGATCCGTCATCGTATGTGAGACTTTTAAAAGCGGATGCAGTGAGTCGCTTGTATTCTGTGGAACGAATCCGATTCTGCCCGAGTCTTCGCTTCTTCCGGATACAGCATGACCATCGAAAACCACGGAACCTGAAGTTATCCTGACATCATCCGGCAGCAGGCCTACAAGAGCTCCGATGCTCATTGTCTTTCCGCAGCCGGATTCCCCCACGATAACGACCTTCTCCCCCTCATCGACGTGCAATGACAAGCCGGCAAGAATTGTATGGCGCTCATCCTCTGCAAACAGCGATTCGAAACGAAGAAGTTCAGCCATGGCGGACAGCCCTCCTTCCCGATAAAGCATCGCTTATCCCATCCCCCAGAAGATTGAATCCAAGGACAATGATAAGCAGAACGACACCTGCAGGCACTGCCTGGTAAGGATAGGTCAGAACATAGCTCCGGGCTTCGCTTAGCATCATTCCAAGCGATGCCGATGGCGGCTGTATTCCAAGGCCCAGAAACGACAGGGAAGATTCAAGGAGGATTGCACTGCCTATCGATGATGTGAACTGCGTCACAAGCCTGGAAAGCATCGAAGGGATCAGATGGAAGATGATGATTCTACCATACCCCGCCCCGTAGCTTCTTGCAGCTTTGATGTACAGTTTGCCCTTCGTTTCCATCGCCATTGTCCTTACAAGCCGGGCAAACGATGGAACCATAGCCACAGCAACTGCAGTTGCAGAGGGCATGAGCCCCTTTCCTGCTATCGTAACGAAAACCAGGGCAAGAAGTATTGTAGGGAATGCAAGGATGGCATCTACTATCCTTTCTATTATCCTGCCAAGCCAGGCTGGAGACAGAGCGGATGCAAGACCTATGATTATCCCTAGAAGAGCACCAGCTGTCACGGAGATGAAAGCACTGGAGAGAGCAACAAGGCTTCCGCTCATAAGCCTTGATAGTATATCGCGGCCGAAATGATCCGTTCCCAGAAGGTGCTTGAGGGATGGAAGCTGGAATCTGCTTTGTATATCCATGGCTTCTGGGTCATATGGAGTAAAGAACAATGATAAAATTGCCATGAAAACTACAACTGAAACAAGAACAATCCCGATTTTGAGCGATTTTCCTTTCATGCTCTGACACCCTCCTCCCTCCGCAGCGATGGATTGAGGAAAAACAGCAGGAGGTCCGTCAGAAGATTCATGACAACAACCAGGAATGCCACAAAAATCACAATACCCTCTACAAGCGGGATATCCCTCATTTCCACAGCAGTGAGAAAGAGCCTTCCTAGCCCGGGAAGCGCAAAGACAGATTCGACTATTGCCGTTCCTCCAAGAAGCTTCGCAAGCTCTGTACCAGCCAACGTGAAAGGACCTGGAAGCGCATAACGAATAGCATAGGAGATAATCAGCCGGGGCTTAGATACACCGCGCACTTTTCCTATTCTGTACCAGTCCTCGTCGACAGCCCTTATCATGCTTGCCCGGACAAGACGAAGAAGAGGGCCAAGCTCGCTGATTGCAAGTACAATCACGGGAATTATTATCGACTTCAGATAACCAGAGAAGCTTACTGAAGGCCGGACATAGTTTCCAACTTCGGCGATATGCAAGAACGAGGAGAAAAGAACAAGCAGAAGCAGAGAAAGCCAGAATGACGGGACGCTGGACGCAAGCTGTACAATGCTCCTCGACACAGCATCCAGAATGCTGCCTTTTTTTATTGCGGCAGCAGAGCCTATTATCAGGGATAAAGAGAATGCAATCAGAACAGAAAGAAACGCAAGAGGGAATGTCACGCTAAGCCGCTGTGCTATCAAAGTGGTAACACGCTCGCCATAATAGCTAGAAGTCCCGAAATCCAGAGTCAGTAAACCTTTGTAATACGAAGCCAGCCTTTCAAAGAAACTCCTGTCCAGCCCCAGCTCCGATTCCATGGCGGCAATGGAGGAAATGCCCCCTTCCGTACCAGCGGCAATCAAAGCCGCGTTTCCGGGAATGATCTCAAAGACGGCAAAGGCCACAAGACTTACAATAGCCATTACAGCCAACGCCGAGAGAAGCCGCTTTGCTGCATATTTTCCCATCGCCTGCATATCTTTATTTTTCGCTTTCGTTAACACTGGTGTCAACGGCATGGCGTCAATCCATATTGCACAAACCAGGCAAATGGAGTATTCATCTCTCCAGCTTTTTCCAGGAGGATGAAATGCATCGATTATCTATGAAGCACCGGTGCGCTCATGCTTTGTCGCCTATATTTTGTCCAGGCAATAGTAATCAACTTTGCTCCGCTTCTGTTCGTTACTTTTCAGAATGCATTCTCAATAGGACTGGGAGAAATAACATTCCTTATCACATTCAATTTCGCAATCCAGCTTGTAATTGATTTCGTCTCAGCATATTTCATAGACAGAATCGGATACAGGCTTTGCATGATAGCAGCCCACCTGTTCTCAGCTGCAGGACTGTTTCTTCTCTCCGAATTGCCGTATGCAATGAGCGATCCATACCTGGCTCTTCTGATTTCTGTCGCGGTATATGCAATAGGCGGAGGACTCCTGGAAGTGCTTGTGAGCCCAGTTGTTGAAGCCTGCCCGACAAAGAACAAGGAAAAGGAAATGAGCCTGCTTCACTCCTTTTATTGCTGGGGTTTTGTCGCTGTCATCCTCATTTCAACGATTTTCTTCTCATTGTTCGGAGTGGAATCATGGAGGACCATGGCCAAGCTCTGGATGATTGTCCCCCTTGTGAATATGGTTGCCTTCTTCTTTGTTCCTATCTATGACATCGCTCCAGAAGAAAAGAAAATCGGCAAAGCAAGGCTGTTCTCAAACGGAACATTCTGGCTTCTGTTTTTCATGATGATAGCATCTGGTGCGTCCGAACAGGCTGTCGGACAATGGGCATCGGCTTTTGCAGAAACTGGATTAGGAGTGAGCAAGACAATAGGAGATCTTGCAGGACCTTGCCTTTTTGCTTTCATGCAGGGTCTTTCCAGGCTCACATTCGGAAAATACGGCGAAAGGATAAATCTGAGGAAGATGATGATTCTATCCGCTGTCCTCTGCTGTACAAGCTACCTGCTGACAGCGCTGTCACTTAACCCGGTATTGGGACTTATCGGATGTGATTTCTGTGGATTATCCGTTGGAATCTTCTGGCCAGGCACTTTCAGCATCGCAGCAAGTGTTCTGAAAGGAGGAGGTACTGCAATGTTTGCATTCCTCGCACTCGCTGGGGATGCAGGGTGCTCCGTCGGCCCTACTCTCACAGGTTTCGCTGCTGATATATTCAGAGGGAGAATATCAATGGGAATACTCACTTCGATTATATTCCCTGTATTCATGCTCATCGCTCTCCTGCAATTGAGAAAGAATGAACTCTGAACATCTGACTATTTTCCAAGAATCTGCGGATCAAGCAGGAAATCATAGATGTTCACAGTCAGAATACCGTATTCATCATAGTACGGCTGCACAATATCTTTGGTGACGATTATCTTCTTGAAAGAATCATCAATCTTCCTGAATGGCCTGATTTCCTGCGCACGTTTTGCTTCATCGGGCACGGAATATGCAGACTGGATATAGTATCGAGAAGAGCCAAGATTGCAAACGAAATCAACTTCCAGTTGCTTGCGGATTACCTTGCCATTCGCATCTCTCTCTGCAATCGGTACAACTCCTACATCGACATTGTACCCACGCATACGAAGCTCATTATAAATCAAATTTTCCAGAGAATGTGTCTCTTCTATTTGACGGAAGTTAATCCTGGCATTACGAAGTCCAAGATCGGAAAAGTAATACTTTCTCGGAGTTTCGATATATTCCTTTCCTCTTGTATCGTATCTCTCAGCCGATTCAATGAGGAATGAATCCTCAAAATAGTCCAGATATTTCTTTATTGTTGTAGCTGTTATCCTGGATTTTTTGACGCTCTTAAAGGTGTTCTTAAGTTTTTCAGGATTGGTCAAGGAACCAATGGAAGAGGAAAGGATATTCAACAGATCTTCAAGTTCACCAATGTTCTTAACTCGATTGCGCTTTGTAATGTCACTGACATAAATCTCAGTGAATAGATTCTGCAAGGTAGACGCTTTATCC
>CALXXO010000097.1 GCA_944392705.1 uncultured Spirochaetaceae bacterium | reverse complement strand
ATGGAAGACTTCTCCAGATAGAGGATATAACAACAGCGGGTTCTTACCGCACATTCGTTGTCGGTCCTGAAGCTGAGTATCACGTGCCAGCTGGCTCTGAGCTCATGGTCAGGGAAGGCCAGGTTGTAAGAGAGGGCGATGCCATAATCACATTCGACCCGTTCTCTGAACCGATTATCGCTGAAGAGTCAGGTGTCGTTGAGGAGATGAACGATTTCGTTGAGGATAAGTCCTACAGGAAGATCTTCAATGAAGCCGGAGATACTGAGATGCTCGTTGTCTCTGCATCCCACCTCGGAGCTTTCCGTCCATCCGTGCTTGTACGTACTGACAGCGGAGAGATTAACCAGTATCAGATTCCTGGTGGCGCATACATGGTCGTCAAGGAAAGAGGTGAGAGGGTCAATGCTGGTGATATCATCGCAAAGGTATCCAAGGATAGTACGACGACAAAGGATATTGCTGGTGGTCTCCCGCAGGTCGACTCGCTCTTCGAAGCAAGGCATGGAAAGGTTTCTTCCTCCAACAAGGTCAACCCAATTATCCTTGCACGTGTTACTGGTACAGTTGTCGCAGTGCAGGCTGGAGCTGCTAACGGATCTACTACTACTGTTACGATTCGCGACGCATTCGGTGCTCTGCATCCGCACAAGGTATATACAAAAGATGCTCTTCTCCTCGTCCGCGAAGGCGATGAGGTCAAAGCGGGAGAACCGCTCTGTGATGAACCTGTCACATCCCGTGAGGTCCTCGATGTCCTCGGTGAGAATGCAGTTCTTTCCTTCCTCGTCAATGAGATTCAGAAGGTTTACAGAATGCAGGGTGTTGAGATCAACGAGAAGCATCTGGGAATCATCATTCGACAGATGCTCAGGAAGGTCGAGGTTCTCAGAGCCGGAGATACCCAGTTCGTCAAGATGCAGCGCGTGGACAAGAACCTCTTCGACCGCGTCAATGCAGAGATGAAGAAGCAGGGAAAGACACCAGCTATCGCACGTCCTGTACTCCAGGGTGTATCCGAAGCTGCGCTCTCCGTTGATTCCTTCATTTCAGCGGCATCCTTCCTTTCTACTACGAGGGTATTGACCAACGCGGCCATTGCAGGTAAAAAGGATGAGCTGAGAGGTCTCAAGGAGAATGTCATCATCGGTCATCTCATTCCTGCTGGAACGGGTATGAAGCGCTACAGAACAGTGCACCTCGATGAGGATGAGAAGCTTCTTGAGCTGCAGAAGGAAGTCGACAAAGCCCGCAAGGAGCAGAAGGTTGATACTTCGGCTTATGCAGATGACTTCGATGCAGAAGAACTTGGTGATATGAAGACGGTGGGAGAACCTGTCGATATAGACGAAGGCTCATTTGAGGAATGAGGCGCCTGTTGGCGCCTTTGACCGGGCTTTCTGACAGTTTCTCATGCTGACCATCGTTCTGAATAGATGTGCCGCTTGAGCGGCATAGGTCCCTCTGCTGTGAGAGGAGCGGATCAAATTTAAGGAGTGTATCGTAAGATGCCTACTATTAATCAGCTTATTAGAAAGGGCAGGGAATCCTCGAAGTCGAAGACAAAGTCTCCGGCTCTTCAGGGCTGTCCACAGAAGAGAGGAGTCTGCACAAGGGTTATGACAGTAACTCCTAAGAAGCCGAACTCAGCTCTCAGAAAGGTTGCTCGTGTGCGCCTTTCAAATGGAATTGAAGTTACCGCATACATCCCAGGTATCGGCCACAACCTTCAGGAGCACTCTGTTGTTCTCATCAGGGGCGGAAGAGTTAAGGACCTCCCGGGTGTAAGGTATCACATCATCCGCGGTACCAAGGATACTCTCGGTGTTGCAGATCGCAAGCGCAGCCGCTCTAAGTACGGTGCAAAGAAGCCAAAGGCCTGATAGGAGGAAGAGATGTCAAGAGATAGAAAAGCTCCGGTCAGAAAGGCAACTCCTGATGCGATTTACCACAGCACAGTTGTCGAGAAGTTCATCTGCCGCATGATGATTGATGGAAAGAAGAGCGTCTCCACACGCATCCTTTATACAGCTATGAAGGAGCTCGGAGAGAAGAGTGGCGAGAATCCGCTCGACATCTTCACAAAGGCTGTCGACAATGTAAAGCCTGTTGTCGAGGTAAAGTCCAGACGTGTTGGTGGTGCTACATATCAGGTTCCTGTTGAGATCAGGGAAGAGAGAAGAGAAGCTCTCGCAATGCGCTGGATTATTGCAGCAGCACGTGCTCGCAATGGAAAATGCATGAGCGACAAGCTTGCTGATGAGCTTATGGATGCATACAACTCAACTGGTGCAGCTTTCAAGAAGAAGGAAGATGTACACAGAATGGCAGATGCAAACAAGGCATTCAGCCACTTCCGCTGGTAGTTCAGAACATTACCGCAATACCTCCTCAGATTGGGGAGGTTTTTTATTGCCTTTTTTTTTCATCTTTTACCACTCCTTAAATAGCGTAATTCTTGTGAAAAATAGCATACTATTTCTGGCAAAAAGGAGTATGTCTATGAAGGAGAGGAAATAGCTATATCTCCGGAAGGTATTATCTCATATTCCGGTGAAATACCTACTGAAGCGCAGTCCTTTGCTGTTGAAGATACGGTATCAGATTTCGATGGTAGCGAGATTGGGCTCAATATGATTCCAGTCCTTTTTCTAAGTCATCAGATGTATCAGACACAATCAGATATGATATGAACCCACTCGATATTTCCAATGTTGAGAGTAATTCCGGAATCGTTGCTGTCACTGATCCTGGATGGATTAGTGCCCCTGTTATTGGCAATTCTTTCTGAAAATACTGTTTATCTTTCGTTTGCAAGAAGCCTTATACCGGGGCCTTTTCTGGTTAAGGCTTTTTCAGAGTATGTGTGCTATCATAATCCCGGAGGTCCTATGATTCCTGATTATGATGATTATTATTCACTGACAGCTTATGCCAGACGCTTTATAAAAACTCCGATGCGCGAAGTGGAAGGATGGCTTTCTCAGCGCTCTACAGTTGCTATGATCACGGACTGGGAGAGACGGAATGGCAATGATAGTTTCAGAGAGTCCAGCGTTCCGTATCTTTTTGAGCGCGCTGATAAGGATGAGGTAATCACGGTTCCTGATTTCATTGCCCTCACCTCATGTCAGGGCCTGGCAATGGATGGAGAAGAGGTGATAGCCGATATAACTATTTATAATGACTTCGTTGCATTCCTTACGGCGAGGGGAATCAATATATAAGAAAACCGCGCTGGTTTGCGCGGCCGTGTTCATGCAAGTGCTTCTTCGATTGCTTTTGAAAGCTGGTCAGGGCATGATGTTGGTTTCAAGCCACATTTGATGCCGCGTACCCTCTCCATGACTTCCTCTGCTTTCTGGCCTTCGCAGAGCTTCCCGATTCCCTTGAGGTTGCCATTGCAGCCACCTTCGAAAGCAAGGTCGTGGATTCTTCCTTCATCGTCGATTGTGAATCTTATTACCCTCGAGCACGTTCCGTGCGTCTTATATTCAACTGTTTTCATGTTAATCTCCTCGCTGTAAGATACATTAAGAGAAAAGGTAGGGCAAGTATGCGTATTCTGCGGCTTTCCGATAGTATGGCTGATGAGGTCTGGACCCTGTTTTATAACTCTGTGCATACACTTTGCAGAGGAGAGTATACTCCTGAGCAGCTTGATGCCTGGGCTCCTGCCGATACCGATCCCCATGCCTGGATTGAGCCCATGCTTGATACATATGCCATTGTCGCGGTGGAAGGTGAGGCCATTGTAGGGTTCGGGAACATCTATCCTGGGAGAGGATATGTCGACAGGCTTTATGTCTCTCCATCGGTTGCTGGACATGGGATTGGGCGTACAATACTCACCACGCTTGAAAGTCAGGCAGAATGTGTGCTTTCTGTCCACGCTTCTGACACTGCAAAGGGTTTTTTCCTCCACTCCGGATACATGACTGTCAGGGAAAACATTGTCGAGAGAAGGGGAGTTGTCCTTCGCAATTGGCTGATGGAGAAACCTTAAATTATTTTCCTGAAAAGAATTGAAAATATGTTGACAAAGGGTTTGCGTTTGTGTAAATTAGGCAAGGTGTCTGACCATGACCTTTTGTTGTGCGTCAGACTGAAGAGCCAAACCGATTGCCAATGGCGATAAGGTGGTTCCGGAACCGGTCTTTATTATAGATATGACCATTGTCGTCAGGCTTGTTCCTGCCGACCTCTGGAAAACCTTTTAATCCTTAGGCGATCAGCTGTCTCTGAGATATAAAGGCATGGGCCTTTATTAGATATCTTTGTTTTTTGTGGCACAGGCCACAAGGAGGAACTGATGGCTAAGGAGAAATTCGAAAGAACGAAGCCACATGTAAACGTAGGTACGATCGGTCACGTCGACCACGGCAAGACCACCCTTACAGCTGCAATCACAATGCATTGTGCAAAGCTGTTCGGTGACAAGGCCCTTGCTTACGATGCAATTGATAATGCACCGGAGGAGAAGGCTCGTGGTATCACCATCAACACAAGACACGTTGAGTACCAGTCCAAGAACAGACACTATGCACACGTAGACTGCCCGGGCCACGCTGACTACATCAAGAACATGATCACTGGTGCTGCTCAGATGGATGGAGCTATTATCGTAGTAGCTGCAACAGATGGTGCAATGGCACAGACAAGAGAGCATCTTCTTCTTGCTCGCCAGGTAGGTGTACCTGCAATCATCGTATTCATCAACAAGTGCGATCAGGTTGACGATCCAGAGCTCGTCGATCTCGTCGAGGAAGAGATGAGAGACCTTCTCACAGAGTATGGTTTCGATGGTGCTAATGCTCCTGTTATCAGAGGATCTGCATACCTTGCTATGACAAAGCCAGATGATCCAGAGGCAACAAAGTGCATCGATGAACTTCTTGATGCTATGGACAGCTATATCCCACTTCCGGAGAGAGCTGTTGATCAGCCATTCCTTATGCCAATTGAGGACATCTTCTCAATCTCTGGCCGTGGAACTGTTGTTACAGGTAGGGTAGAGCGTGGTGTTGTACACGTAAACGATCCTGTACAGATTGTTGGTATCAAGGAGACACAGAACACTGTTGTTACAGGCGTTGAGATGTTCAACAAGATCCTTGATGAGGGACAGGCAGGCGATAACATCGGAGCTCTTCTCCGCGGTATCGACAAGAAAGAAGTTGTCCGTGGACAGGTTCTTGCAAAGCCAAACTCAATCACACCTCACCAGAAGTTCACAGGAACTGTATACGTTCTCTCCAAGGAAGAGGGCGGTAGACACTCCCCATTCTTCGATGGATACAGACCACAGTTCTACTTCAGAACAACTGATATCACAGGTACTGTTCACCTTCCAGAAGGAAAGGAAATGGTTATGCCTGGCGATCACACAACAATCAATGTTGAGCTGATCCACCCAGTTGCTATGGACAAGGGACTCCGCTTCGCTATCCGTGAGGGTGGTAGAACAGTTGCTTCCGGTCAGGTAACTGAGATCGTCGAGTAAAAACTTTAAGTCTGCCGGGGTAGTCCCGGCGGACCTTGATTTTTGGAGATTTTTAGAAAATGGCAAATGAAAGAATCCGGGTTAAGCTGAGAGGATTTGACGTTGAGCTTGTGGAGCAGAGCTCCAAGGCAATCGTTCAGACAGTTGTGAAGGCGGGTGCCAGAGTTTCGGGCCCAGTACCTCTCCCGACTCGTATCAACAGGTATACTGTCCTCAGATCGCCACATGTAGACAAGAAGAGTCGCGAACAGTTCGAGATGAGAACACACAAGAGACTGATTGACATTCTCGATCCCACGCAGAAGGTAGTAGAAGCCCTGATGAAACTTGAACTCCCTGCAGGTGTGGACGTTGAAATAAGACAGTAAAGTTGAGGTAAGAGATGTTAGGGCTTATCGGCAAAAAAGTTGGAATGACACAGGTGTTTGACGCCAATGGCAGACTTACCCCTGTGACTGTTATTAAGATAGAGGACAACGTAGTCATCGCAAACAGGACCGAGGAGAAGAACGGTTACTCAGCTGCAGTGCTGGGAACTGGCGTAAGAAAGAAGAGCCAGACAACAAAACCGTTCGCTGGACAGTTCAAGGACATCACCGCTCCGAGTCAGACCGTGATGGAATTCAGGGATTATGACAACGAGGTTAATGTAGGTGACGTACTTGGTGTGGATCTCTTCAAGGATGTGACTTTCGTTGATGTCACCGGAACATCGAAGGGCAAGGGCTACCAGGGCGGTATGAAGCGCTATGGCTTCGGCGGCGGTAGAGCAACCCACGGCTCGAAATTCCACAGGGATCTCGGTGGTACGGCTATGTCATCAACTCCGTCTCATACATTCAAGGGCCATCGTATGGCTGGACACATGGGCAATGTGAAGACAACTGTACTTAATCTGAAGGTCGTCGCTGTAGACAGCGAGATGCAGGTTCTTATGGTAAAGGGCGCTATTCCTGGCCCTGCTCAGAGCACTGTAGTCGTCAGAAAAGCGGTGAAGAAGTAAGAGGGCAGAGATTATGGAACAGAAAGTTTTTTCCATCAATGGAACAGAGAATGGAACAATCGAGCTCAATGATGCTGTATTCAATGTAGAGGTATCAACAGGGTCGATTTACCATGCCATAAGGAATGAGCTTGCTAACCGCCGTGTTGGAACAGCTTGCACAAAAACACGTGCAGAAGTTAATTACAGCAACACAAAGCCTTACAAGCAGAAGGGAACCGGTAACGCAAGACGCGGTGACAAGAAGTCTCCGATTGCAGTTGGTGGTGGCACAATCTTCGGACCAAAGCCAAGGGATTACTCCTACTCACTTCCGAAGAAGGTCAAGAGACTTGCAATGAAGAGCCTTCTCACACTTGGCATCAAGGAAGAGAGACTGGTTGTAGTTGATGATTTCACAAGCGAGAATGGAAAGACGAAGGATATCGTCAGCATCGTAAAGGCTTTTGGAGTAAACAAGGAGCGCACACTCATCATCATGAAGGATGATGACAGCATGATTCGCCGCGCTGCAAGGAATATTCCAAATGTTCACGTGCAGGCATATGACAAGCTCTCAGCTAAAGAGCTTCTCTATGGGAAGAAGATCCTGCTCCTCAAGGGTGCGGCTTCCAATCTCAATAGCTTCTATGGTGAGAGGTAAGGAGAGACGTATGAGAGCAGATAGAGTAATCATTGCACCAGTTCTCAGCGAGAAGTCGAATATCGCACGCGAAGGCGAGTGCAAGAAGTATACCTTCCGCGTTGATCCGGCAGCTAATAAGTATGAGATCATGGCAGCTGTGAAGGAAATCTTCAAAGTTGACTGCACAAAGTGCAACGTAATGAATATCGGCGGAAAGCCGAAGTTTTCCAGAGGTAAGGGCGGTTATATCAAGGGATATACTCCTTCCTGGAAGAAGGCAATTGTTACCCTGGCCAAGGGACAGTCAATCCAGGCCATCGAAGGTGTATAAGGAGATAAGGAAGAATGGCTCTTAAGAAATTCAAACCAAATACTCCGGGTCTCCGTCAGAGAAGCGTGCTTGTACGCTCCGAAATCACCGCGCAGAAGCCTGAGAAGTCCCTTACAGTGAGCCTCTCAAAGAAGGCAGGTCGCGATACATTCGGCCGCATCAGCGTACGCCGCCGCGGCGGTGGCCACAAGAGGGCTTACAGAATCATTGATTTCAAGAGGGATAAGTATGGCGTACCAGGAATTGTAAAGACAATTGAGTACGATCCAAACAGAAGCGTAAACATCGCTCTTGTATTCTACAAGGATGGAGAGAAGCGCTATATACTTGCTCCGAAGGGAATCAAGGTAGGTACAGAGATCATGTCAGGACCAGCAGCTCCGCTCACAGTCGGAAATGCTCT
>CALXXO010000096.1 GCA_944392705.1 uncultured Spirochaetaceae bacterium | reverse complement strand
CAGACAGCCCTGACCTTGCAGAAGCGGCACCAGTCACCGGCTCTCTGTTCCCCCTCTCCACGGAAAGCGAGTTCAGCTCTCGGTTTCAGATAATCCTCAGCCCAGCGGAGAAGTTCATCTGCGGTGGTGTTCCAGGTGCTGATGTTCGAGAGACGTGGCTGGAAGATCGTCATGGAGATATCGCGGATATCGTAGATGTGTCCGAACATCTCTAGGGCTCCGAGAGCATAGAGTATCATCTGCGGATTATGATCTGCAGAAACTTCTACGCCCTTGCCATACTTGAAATCGATAATCTCCAGACCATCATCCGAGACGATGCAGCAGTCGCAGGTTCCGAAACATTCGGGCGCGAAACGGGACATATCAAGCCGTATCTCCGTGAACACGGCAGGCTCATGTCCTTTCTTCCTGACATCCTCGATTGCCTCTGATATGAACGCCGCATAGTCGTCAGAGCATTCCTCCATCTCCTCGTCGTGATAGAGAAGAGATGGGCGGGGATCCTGAGCGTCATGCCCAAGCATCCTCTGTACCTTGTACTCGCAGAGGGAATGTGCCGCCGTGCCTTCAGCGGCGTATTCCGATGTCTCCTCTGGGATATCCGCACCTAGCATCACCGACGGCGGGCAGTTGAGCCACCGTTCGGATGATGAGGGAGAGAGCCTCGCATGTTTATCAGGCATCTCTGGACTCCTTGATAAGGTTCTCAAGGAAAGAGTAGAAGTCGGTGAACTCATGCTCCTGGAGTTCAGATATCTTCCTCGCACCGAGTTCGGAGAGCCTAGCCTTGATAGCATCGCTGCATCCCGCATGAGCGGCTTCAGCTGCCTTTGCCTTGAGTTCACCAGTAGTGATGGTATTCATCTCCGCATTGTATGCATTGGCTCTTGCTCTGTCCTGAGCCTCGATATCAGCAGCGGCCATCTTCTCACTGATAGCCGTATCCTTCTCATAGTCCGGATCGACATCGTCTTCGATGAGGACCTCGAGACTTACAGCAAGAGCCTCTGCCTCCTTTGCAAGCCTTTTTGCTTTCTCTATTGCTTCCTTGATGATTGCGATTTCTTTCATGCGTTCTCCTTTTCAACTTCATGGATTTCCACGGAGCAGATTGTTTTCCCTGGTTCAAGGACAAGAACCTCTGAGAACCTTCCGAAAAGGAATGTGAAGATTCTGTTTCTGACTCTTCTTGTCCTGCTGCAGAGAACTTCTTCGTTCTCTCCTGTCTGATGCGATACGTTGATGCGTACACGATGTCCGAGCCTCATAAGCGCTCCTTTTATCTTCTGTACGGAACCGGAGTCCCGGAGGGCTGATGCATACGTATCTATTGCCCTCTGATGTACTCCGAAGAAGCGGACCCCACTATTCGCGGGGATCTCTGCCATATGTCCTGATGTAGAGCTTCCTGAGGCGGGTATAGAGCCTTCTGACCCGGGCGCGTATCGTCTCATCCTCGACACCTTCTTCCCTTGCGATATCCACAAGGCGCTTGCCCTGTGAAAGGTTCCAGTAGAGGCGCTGCTGTGCGGGGATGAGCTTTGGAACAAGCGCGCGGAGGCTGTCGAGCTTTGCTGTGGTTGGCTTCTCACCGAAAAGTACCAGCTCCGGTGAATAGGTCCAGTCTGGGATGCAGTCGATTGGAGAGGCGCCATAGCTATCGGGATCCGAGTTGTACATTTCCTCCGCCAGCCTGAACGCACTGGAAATCGCTTCCTGATAATATCTGTCAGAGAGCCTAGTCCTTTCGTCATCCTCGCGGAGGAATGTGACCAGCTCTTCAGTTATCCCATCCTGACCGGGAGTCAGGAGATACGTCTTTCCCTTTGCTGTGGTGTAGTAATAAGGGATGTTGAGTTTGTTGTTTCTTGCCATCTTGCGGCTCCTTCCCGAAGCGGCAAGACGACAAAGGAAGACCCGTCATTGGTGTGTGCGAAGCCTTCCGAAAGCGTTGTGTCTTCCGCTTCGGATGTTCGTGCTTCGCACCCTGCAGACGGGTACTTGGCGTTGTGAGAAATGACGGATTCTGCATCCCGATGCGCATCGGGAATCCGCACGATGTTCACGCCTTTTATCGGATGGCGCATTCCGTGTTGGTTGTTGTTACGGACCTCTCATATGAATCTCCTTTATTGCCAAGCTATCACATCGACCTCCGCGGAAATCCCAGAGGGGCGTTGACGGGGATTGTGCATAGCGAATATGTGAAAAACGGCCCGAATCAGAACCATAGAAGGTTCGAGGTTCAGGCCGTCTAGCAGCTCTTAAGGATTTTTGGATTAGCGGGTTCTTGTTTCCAATATCCCGTCTTGGCTGATGAAAACCTCAGTCAGCTCATTTCCATTGCTGAACGTCATGGTATTGCCGGGCATAAGAGGGAAGGAAATCTCCTTGCCTCCTTTTTTGATATGCATCGTCTTTCTTAGTGCGTCCCACATTCCTAAGAGATGTCTGTTTCTGTCACGTACTTCAATCATTTCTATATGCTCCTCTATCAACCAGTTGGTTGACACTATGGCCAAAAAAAACGCATGGTATCAGGTTACGATACCTGCGAGGCTTATATGGTTAGCACGTTGAATAGAGTAGCCAAAGGGTATTGCTATCTTATCCTGTGTGATTCCTAGTTTCAGTGTATTTATCCTTATTCGCGCGGATTCTTCCGATACCTTGAACGTCTCCACAACTATTGCAGCTAGTTCTGAGTCAGGAAAATCCGGATCCCGTCTGAAGACATCGTGTATCACGGACTCATCAGTGCATAGTCTAGTCATTGCGCTGCGATTCATCAGAAAGGCAGCACTGGCGAATTTGGCATGATGTTCAAGGAAGTCACGAGCGGATACAAGTTTTCTCTTACCATCGCTACCGCATATGTCATTATTGCTGCAGTTTGTAAACGGTTCAAAGTCGTGTTTCATGTGCATTGGGTCTTGACGGTAGTATTCCTGATGAAGCACATAGTGAGCTGATTCATGCATCACAGTTGAGCGATACAGATTCTCCTTTCCTTTTTCATTGAGACGGTTGTCAATCAGTATTGTTGGGTTATGAATAGGTATCTCATCAGCAATGTCATTCGTTTTATCATATATAGTAACAATCGTAGGTCTGAAGATAGTCTTTCCGAAAATGAACCCTGTATGAGAGAGATATGGAAAGTCGATATCGATGCCCAATCCTTTTTCAACGAACATGTCAACATCAAGTGGTTTCGGGACTTCGAGGCATGTAGGATCGAAGTCCCGAAGGATGTCCTCTACAGTATCCTCGATGGCCTTGTTGCTTATAATTGGAACGTTATCCTTGCTGTTTGAAAATGTTGGAAATCTCAATTACCGTTTTCCTTTCTTCTCTTTAATTCGTCGATGAAATACTGCCAATCCTCGGCATCTGCATTCAATTCCTTGGCGATTCTCAGAGCCTGCATTGCATAGTTCCTTTCTACAATATAATCCGAAAAATCCTGAGGGACAGTTACGTTGTTATTAGCTTCTGTCTGAGCTTCTGCCGCCTTTGTGTAGAGTAACTCCTCTTCTTCCTTGGATAATCCTAGGAAACTCACTAGTTTCTCCAGTTTATCGGCGGTGAATACAGCTTTCCGGCCTTTTTCGACTTCCGAATAATACTGGGGGGAGACACCCATTGCATGGGCTGTCTCACGCAATGATTTCCTCTTCACATCAATTCGCAAGTGTTGCAGCAGTATGCAAAATGCTTGTAGTTTGGTCTTTTCTTCTTCCGCCATTCTCCTTATCTCCTTACCATGTCAGCCTAGAGGTTGATAAGTATAATTTAAGAAGCCTTTCACGATATGTCAACCTATTGGATGATGAAATTGTGTATTTCCTTGTTTTGAAGAGTCGAACTATGCGAATCAATGCAGATTGCATAGAGATGTTAGCAGAAATGGTCATTTACGGCGTATATGATATAGGAGGTGATTTCCTATGTCAGAGAAATACCAGAGACCGGATCACATCCGCGTTATCAAAGCGGTTTGTGTCGAGTTCGGAAACAATGATGACACCTGGACTTGGTGCTATCTTGATGTGCGTGAGGCGCTGAAGAAAGCCAAAGAGCTTCTTATGAAGCTGGAACCGGATGAAAGGCTTGTTGTTGGCACTGCCTACTGCGGCCAGAATCTGAGGACAGGAGAGATTCTTGAGCTTGTCCCGGCAGAGGATGATCTGGAAATCGGAGGCGTGAAGTATGGGGATTACAAAGAAGAACTCCTCAGAATCGAACCTGCGGATTTCAGCAACTGGCCGGAAGGAACTCCTGAGCACATCTTCGGAGATGTGTGACAAAAGAGGCGGGGTAGTGTGCTCCGCCTCGTTCAGCTTTAGATATTCCTTTTAGAATGCTTCCATGAAAACACGAAAAACTGCCAGAGAGACTGTAAATAAGTTTGTGGACATTTGAAAAAGCTCCTAAGCTGGAAGGAAGAAGGCATAGGAGTTTTTGTTATGGCAAAGAAGCCAGTGAAGAAGCTGAGTCCAGAAAGGAAGGCTCTCATTTCGAAGCTCATTAATGAATTCGACATCAAAAGCGCGAAGGACATCGAGGATATGTTCAAGGATATGTTCTCACCAATGCTGCAAGAGATGCTAGAAGGAGAGCTTGACGACCATCTCGGGTATGAGAAGTATGAGCATAGCGGGGAAAGCGGGTTCAACAGCCGCAATGGCCACAGCAGCAAGAAAGTCACGACATCATTCGGAGACATGGAGCTTGAGGTACCTCGGGACAGGAACAGCACATTCGAGCCGCAGATCGTGAAGAAGCACCAGAGGGATGTATCGGACATAGAGAACAAGGTCATCTCGATGTATGCAAAGGGCATGACCACGAGGGACATCTCATCCCATCTTGAGGACATCTACGGCATAGAGGCCTCGGCGGATATGGTCAGCAAGATAACCGACAGGGTGCTACCAGAGGCAAAGGCCTGGCAGTCAAGGCCGCTTGAGAGCAAATACATCGTCATGTTCCTTGATGCCATCCACTACCATGTGAAGGAAGAGGGGCAGGTTGTGAAGAAGGCAGTGTACATCGCCATAGGCATCCGCCTTGACGGGACGAAGGAAGTGATGGGGATGTACATAGGGGGCAATGAGAGTGCGAAGTACTGGCTGGGCGTCCTCAATGATCTCAAGGCCAGAGGTGTGCAGGATATACTCGTATGCTGCGTAGACGGGCTCTCAGGCTTCTGCGATGCCATTGCCACAGTCTATCCTCAGACGGATATCCAGAGGTGCATAATACACCAGATACGTTCATCCACCCGTTTCGTGGTTTCGAAGGACATGAAGAGCTTCGTCTCTGACCTCAAGAAGATATACAAGGCGAATACACAGGAGGATGCATGGGAGCAGCTTGATGCATTCGATTCGAAATGGGGGAAGAAATATCCTGCAGCAGTGAAGAGCTGGAGGGACAGCTGGAATGAGCTGACATCCTTCTTCCAGTATCCCTATGAGATGAGGAGCCTGATCTACACCACCAATGCCATAGAGGGCTTCAACAGGCAGCTGAGGAAGGTCACCAAGACAAGGACGGTGTTCCCTACAGACGATTCGCTCTTCAAGCTGCTGTTCCTTGCGACGAGGGACATAACTGCCAAGTGGTACGGCAAGCCTCATAACTGGGGGCTGATCGTCTCTCAGCTGATGATCTCATTCCCAGACAGGATAAGCGATGAGGATTTTGCCTGATCTGAATCAATGGATCAACTGATAGGAAAGGCACTGCCAGCAGTATTCGTTGACAGCGCCTTTGTATGATTCTAGACTTCTGATAGCTGGTAAAAGGTGGCAGTCTGCTGCCTCAGCTACAGATTATTTCCCTTTTTCCAACTAGCTAAGAGGGAATGTCCACAAAACGAATTACACTCCCTCCGCCATTTCTATAGCATTAAATAGTTGCTGTTCCTTGATTTCAATATTATGCTTACTGACATCTGAATTAAACAAACCATTGGTAGAGTTTATCATTACGCGTCTTGCGTAAGGAATTTAGAAGCAATCTTATATACCTGTTTTTCTTCTTTGGACAGCAGTTGCCATGAAGAAAGTTCTTTATGAATAAGCTCAGGGAATTTCTTGCTTATATCCTTCAGCGCATTGCCAATTGATTTTCTGCAGTATTCACTCGTATCGTTTCTATTCGAGGAGAGCAGTGCAATCGCCTCTTCAGGATGTTCTCTAAAGTACGGACGGCTAGTCCAGACTCTCAGACCTTCAGAGACAGCTCTTCTTACGTTTGAATTCTCATCTTTCAGCCAGTCCCTTATGATGGGTAGAGCCTCTTCATAACCGGTGTCACAACAAAAGATATCAAAGGCCATTGCAAGTGTCTCCTGTACCTTCCAGTTTGCATTTTCGCATACTGTATATCTGAGAAAATTCAGTGCCTCAGGACATCCTGTAGATATATGACCAAGAATGAATACACCTACCTCCTGTATCTGATAGCTATCCGAAAGATAGAGCCTTTTACCGGTCAAAAGACAGTCTTCCGTACCGTGATTCCTGTAGTATTCCTGTGCTTCTTTCCTTACAAGTTTCAGGTTTTCCTCGTCGTGTAGGACTTCCCTCAGATGATGAATATAATCCATTACTATCTTCCCTTCATATGTTTTCTCTTGGCCCTATAAGGCTGGCTGCCCATAGAGACTCGAAAGTATTTGCCGCTCCACTGTGTTCGACAATTTTACCATCGATGACTTTATCGATATCAACGCCTGTGATTGAGATTCTTTCGCCTGTCGGTTTTATTCCAAGCCATTCGTTCTGGAAGGCGCCTTCCATCCTGAATTCCGATATAACGTAATCACCGGAAACGAACTGCCTCAATATCTTCATCCTGTAATCAGGATAGGTATGTCTTATGGCTTCAAGATGTTCCTTCATGCCATTTACACCGACCTTCTCAGATTTACCATCTGCCCATACCGTACAGTCTTCTGATATGAATTTTTCAAGATTTCCAAGAAGATTGTCAGAAACTATATGCTCGTAGAAATAACGTATGATATCTTCATTGCTATTCATTTCATCACCTTTTCCGAATGGGATGTCTTATTACGGTCTTCATCTTCGATGGATCTGCCTTGCGTGGATCTGAAAGATATATCTCATGGTGCCTCCGCACATCATTTATATCTTTCTCAAATCCTTCTGCTTCCAGATAGTCATCCATGAGCCTCACGGTTTCCGGTTCTGAATCATATGAACCGACGTGCATTATCTGGACACAGATACCTTCATCTAAGGACATGAATTCTACTTTTGAGCAATTTAGACCTTTTTTCTTTGTTGCTGCCTGTTTCGCCCATTCAACATCTTCAGGAGATACGAAATCAGGAATCCGTATCATTGAGATCCAGCTGAAATCATCCTTTCTTGAATAATCGATCCTCTCATCTGAATCCTGCTGCCACCAGAGTCCTTCAAGGGGAGGAACCACATAGTCAAAAAAGCCCCTCATCTCGTATCCTGATTTCTTTGACATTTTCAGCGTATAGGCAACAGCATACAGAAGCCCAACCGATTCTTTGTACTCACCGTTTTCATCATTAGGGTTGCCTGTTCCACTGACAGCTATGTAATTCATCGGCGGTATTGTGATTACCGCAGGTACCTGCTTTGGCATATAGAACTCTTTGTATTCTTTCTTGAAATCGAATGGCATATGGGATCTCCTCTTTGGATTTTGCTGACTGGATGATCTTACTGTTATTATACCGAATCTTAAAATTAAATTCTCAGCGTCTGTAGTTTTTTGTATAAAGGAAAAATAAAACTGTAAATGCCTATGCCGTTATGCTATGAGCATAGTACATAGCATAACGGCTTCTCTTTCGTTGAGCT
>CALXXO010000095.1 GCA_944392705.1 uncultured Spirochaetaceae bacterium | reverse complement strand
GAAGAGAATGGGCGAGGTCGACAAGATGTTCGAGGATATGGAATACAACATCCTCCGCTCCTCGATTCTCAATGACGGTGTGAGAACAGATGGAAGAAAGGTGACTGAGATCCGTCCTATCACCTGCGAGGTTGGGCTTCTTCCATGCACACACGGATCTGCGCTCTTCACACGCGGTGAGACACAGTCCCTTGCTGTCACAACTCTCGGAACTGTTCAGGACGAGCAGCTTTTCGATACCATCGATGGCGAGAAGACATATTCGAATTTCATGCTCCACTATAACTTCCCTCCGTACTCAGTAGGCGAGGTTGGAAGGCTTACGACTGGAAGAAGGGAAATCGGACATGGACACCTTGCGCAGAGAGCTCTTGAAGCTGTAATCCCCAAGAAGGATGTATTCCCATATACAATCCGTGTCGTATCGGAAATCATGGAATCAAATGGTTCCTCCTCGATGGCATCTGTATGCGGTGGCTGTCTGTCGCTCATGGATGCTGGTGTTCCTATCAAGAAGCCGGTTGCCGGTATTGCAATGGGCCTTATTACAGAGGGCGCAGATTATTCGCGCTATGTCATTCTCTCTGATATCCTCGGAGAGGAAGATCACCTCGGCGATATGGACTTCAAGGTAGCTGGAACGAAGGATGGTATCACAGCATTCCAGATGGATATCAAGATCGCAGGTGTCACCCCTGAAATCATGAGGAAGGCCCTCAACCAGGCAAAGGAAGGAAGGCTTCACATCCTTTCAATCATGCTCGAGACACTTCCTGCTCCTAGAGAGGAGATTTCCGAGTATGCTCCGAAGATCCTTTCCCTCAAGGTGCCAGAGGACAAGATTGGAGCTGTCATTGGAACAGGTGGAAAGACAATCAAGTCAATTGCCGCACAGTCCAATGCAGAGATCAACATCGAAGATGATGGCACTGTGATGATTTATGGACGCAACAATGCTTCTGCTCAGGAAGCAAAGAAGCTTGTCCTCTCCATCATCGAGGAGCCAGAGGTCGGCAAGATTTACAATGGTACTGTAAAGAGGATTGTTGATTTCGGTGCGTTCATTGAGATTCTTCCTGGCAAGGAAGGCCTTTGCCACATCTCAAAGCTTGCACGCACAAGGGTTAAGAATGTCTCCGATGTTCTCTCCGTAGGCCAGCAGGTAGATGTTAAGCTCATCGAGATTGACAGGATGGGCAGGCTAAACCTTTCCTACATCGATGCCCAGCCAGACAGTGGCAAGGACGAGAAGGAAAAGAAGAACTGATGATCCGGATAAAGGCGGAGAAGGGAGCGGTAATGCCGCGTTATGCAACAGAGGGAGCTGCCGGTGCTGATATATCGGCATTCCTCGATGCACCTGTAACACTCCGTCCCGGTGAGTATAAAGCAATTCCTACAGGGCTTTACATGGAGATTCCTGTGGGGTATGAAGTGCAGGTCCGGCCACGCTCCGGACTTGCCTTGAAACATGGCATCACGGTGCTCAATGCGCCTGGTACCATAGATTCGGACTACAGGGGGGAGGTCCGGGTTATACTGATAAACCATTCAGATGTCCCATTCGTTGTATCGAATGGCGATAGAATCGCTCAGATTGTCGTGCAGGCGACACCGCGGCTGGATTTCGTTTCCGCCGAGGACCTCTCCGGAACTGAAAGAGGAGAGGGAGGATTCGGCTCAACAGGTGTCTGACAAGCCAACCAAGGGACGATATACCCTTCTATACAGATTCATACTGAGGGAATTCGCGCAGAACTTCGCTGTCGCGTTTTCGTTTTTTTTCTGTATATTCTTCATAAATTCAATACTACTCCTGGTCCAGAGGATTCTGTTGAAGAATATAGACATAATGACCATGCTGGAGATGGTGGCGCTATCCATGCCACAGTTTCTGATCTATACCTTCCCATTTGCATCCCTTGCCGCATCTTCGATGGTGCTGGGAGACCTTGGATCCTCGAATGAGCTTCTTGCAATCAGGAGCTCTGGTATCGCGTCGGGGCGTGTCTACAGGCCGCTTATAGCTGCATCCATATTCCTCTCATTCGTGACATTCTTCTTTGCCGATGCAGTCCTTCCCTGGTCGTCTGTGGTGTACGAGGAACGCCTTTCCGTCCTCATGCAGGAGATGCCGACATTCGAGATAGAATCAAACAGCGTCAACACTGTCGGGAATATAGTTCTCTCAAATGGTGAGACTGAGGGAAATATAATCCACGACATAGTCCTTCTGTCCAATGACGAGGAGACAGGGGAGAGCAGGACTGTCGTCTCAGAACGAGGTACGCTGGAGCTTATCGACAGTTGGAATTACATCTACTCCCTTGAGCTCGATAACCCTAGGATTCTCATCTCAGACAGCGATGATATAGATTCATACGGGCTTTCCGAAGCTTCTTCCGCGACATTCTTCCTCGATTTCTCGGAGCAGATACCATCGCTGACAAGCTCTGCGCCTGTGAATCTTTCTTCCCGCGACTTGATTGCAGGAATACAGGAGAGGGACGAAGGTGAGAAAGCTGATATCCTCCGCTGGCATTACAACAGGGAGGATGCAAGGCTGCAGGTGGCAGATAAGCTGAAAAGCGGCGCATCCATCGATGTTCTGCAGAGTGCCGAGATTGAAGCTTCTGATACGATAATGAGGGGTGGTAACAGACCTCCCCGCAATTTCTATTCCCAGTATTTCAAAGCAGAGCTTGCGAAGAAGTTCGTGCTATCTGCCGCTTGTTTCTGCCTGACTCTCATAACCCTTCCTCTGTCGATGTTCAGAGTAAAGCATGGAAAGCTTACAG
Organism: uncultured Spirochaetaceae bacterium; assembly: GCA_944392705.1. Lineage (GTDB taxonomy): Bacteria > Spirochaetota > Spirochaetia > Sphaerochaetales > Sphaerochaetaceae > Ornithospirochaeta. The sequence goes on along the minus strand of CALXXO010000095.1, from coordinate 5,132 downwards.
GTTTCGCGATTTCGCTTTTGATAGCTGTCGCTTACTGGTATATGCTCTTCGGCGTACAGCTTGAGATCTTCAATATATCGTCGCCACCGTATCTTTTGATTGCGCTTCCCGATATTGCTATACTCTTGATTGCGTTCGTGCTTATCATGCGTTTCAGGAAGGCAAGATGAAGATACTTACCCGTTATACGATCTCATCAATATTGAAGATAGCGGTTGTCACAATCCTTCTTTTCGCATTGATCCTTGCAGCTGTGGAGCTGTTTTCCAAGATGGACCAGATAATGCATGGGGGCGTGGAGACTGTGAAGCTCATTGAATACATCATCCTTTCGCTTCCTGAGTATTTCATGATGGTCGCTTCGATTTCATTCCTGTTTGCAGTTACCTATTTTCTCTCAACGCTGACTGCCAACAATGAGATGATTCCTATTCTCAATGCAGGTGTTTCCCCTGTACGCCTTCGCTTGCCGATAATAATCCTTGCAATTGTCCTTACAGCCCTGGGGTCCCTGTTCCAGGAGCATACTGTAATTGCGGCGACGAACAGGCACGATGAGCTGGAGACGGAGCTCTTCGGAGCATCTTCTACCAGGGACAGCAGGAATATCGTACTCACCGATGATGATGGCTTCCTGATCTATACACAGCGTTTCAGCGAGCAGACAGGGGAGATCTTCAATCCTGTTCTCGTGAAGAGCCAGAATGATGTGATAGAGGAGCGCGTTGAAGCTGACCGCGCCCGCTACGATGAGGAGAAGGGCTGGTGGATCTTTGAGAATGCCAGGATATACAGAATAGATGGCCGCGATGTGATAACCGAGAGCCGTAGCGAGCACGAGGAGCCTTTGTTCAATCCGGAGCCAAGGCTTTTCAGGAGCCAGAATACAACAATCGATACGATGGACAGGGAGACGGCTAAGGAGTATCTGGACAGGCTCTGGAACTCCAACAGGACCACCTGGCAGGAAATGGCGACGGATTACTACAGGAGGGTCGCATCCCCTCTGGCAATTCTCGTGCTTGTCTTCATCTCCGTTTCGATGAATTACAATTTCAAGAAGAATGTCCTTCTTTTCTCTGTAATCCAGTCGCTGTCGATAGCTGTCATCTACTATGTCGCTGATATGGTTTTCTCTATAATGGGGCATCAGGGTGCGGTGTCTCCGCTTATGACTGTCATTGCACCATTCATTCTCACGATATTGCTTTCGCTTGTCATATCGTTTTTAGGAAGGAAGATATGAGTATTATCAGGATAATAAAGAAGGATAAGGATACAGAAGCCCGCCTTGGAATCCTTTCGCTTCCCCATGGGGAGGTGGAGACACCGGCATTCATGCCTGTAGGCACAAATGGTACTGTAAAAGGCATCTACCATGATAAGGTCGCAGAGATAGGCTATAAGATAATCCTTGGGAATACCTATCATCTCTATCTGCGTCCAGGTACTGATGTGCTGAAGGACTATGGCGGACTTCACAACTTCTCGCACTGGGACAGGAATATTCTCACAGATTCTGGCGGATTCCAGGTCTTCTCCCTCTCAGGGCTTAGGAAGATAAAGGAGAATGGTGTGACATTCCAGAGCCATATAGATGGTTCAAAGCATATCTTTACTCCAGAGAAGGTTGTTGATATCCAGTCAATTATCGGTTCAGATATCGCGATGATGCTCGATGTATGCACTCCTCCCGGAATTGACCACAGGGCAGCTGCGGAAGCGTGGAATATCACAAAGCAGTGGGCTGAAAGGGCTCTGAAGGAGAAAGAAAGGCTCGGCGAGTCATTCCCCGGAAATCTCTTCGGCATAGTTCAGGGAAACTTCTACGAGGATCTCCGGAAGGACAGCGCTGAGACAATCTCAGGAATGGATTTCCCCGGTGTTGCGATAGGAGGACTCTCAGTCGGCGAGGAGAAGAGCGCATTCTGCGACTTCCTGGCATATACTGCAGGGTATGTCACAAAGGAAAAGCCTAGGTATGTGATGGGTATCGGAAGTCCTGACTACATCCTTGAAGCTGTTGAGAATGGAATAGATCTCTTCGACTGCGTGCTTGCAACCAGGATGGCTAGAAATGGTGGGCTTTTCACAGATGATGGTGTCATCGCTCTGAAGAAGGCAATCTACAAGACTGACCATGGTCCGATTCAGGAAGGCTGCCAGTGCACTTGCTGCCGTGAGTATTCTCGCGGTTATATGCACCACCTGATCAAGTGCAATGAAATGCTTGGCGGTATGCTGGCAACTGAGCACAATCTTCAGTACCTCTATGACCTGATGATACGTATCAGGAAGGCTATCGCAGAGGATAGGTTCAAGGAATTCAAGAGGGATTACCTCGACAGGTTCTACAGAGGGAAGAATGCAAAGGGATGATATATTTTCCCTTCTTCAGAAGAAAGGAATAGAACATAGGAGCATTAAGCACAAGGCGGTATTCTCAATCCAGGAGATGGCGGACGCACGGGTTGATAACTCCGAGAGGATTGCGAAGAATCTATTTCTCCGCGATGACAAGAAGCGTGCATATTACCTTGTCTCCATAGAGAACCATAAGACTGCGGATCTCAAAGCGCTAAGGCATCTGATTGAATCAAGGCCATTATCCTTCGCGTCCGAAGAGGACCTGGGGAGGATATTGATGCTTGGGAAAGGGGAAGTGACACCGTTCGGACTCCTGAATGATGGGGAACACGAGGCTGAGTTCATAATGGATTCATTCTTCTCGGATGGCGTGATCGGTATCCATCCGAATGATAACAGTGAGACAGTCTTCCTCCCTTCCTCCGATCTTATCTCAATACTCTCCGATGCCGGAGTGAAGTGCCGAGTACTATCAATCTAGCAAAAGCTCGTAGGCGAGTTTCTTGTCGCCTGCAAAGAGCACGGTTCCTGTGAAGACGAAGCCAAGCTTGGGAAGGAGGTGGAGCATTATCGGGTTCCTTCTGTCGGTATCGATTCTGATTGACCATGCTCCGCGTTCCCTCGCGATTTTCCCGGTTTCATTTATCAGGGAGGGGAAGAACCCCTTTCCGCGGGATTTATCTGAGAGTGCGATTCTGTGGAGCGCGATATAAGGCTCCGCGCTAAGCCATCTGCCTTCGAGCTCATCGTATGAATCATCGTGGTCGACTATGGCAAGATAGCCAGCTATTGTCCCTTCAGAGAGTACAACGTATCCGATACCATCTTCTATATCCTGGAGTATCAGAGATGGACTTGGATATCCATCAGCCCATTGCCTGTTCCCATATGAGAGCTGGAAGCTTCTCGCTTCCTCGATGATTTGCATTATCCGCTCTGCTTCGTCTTTCCTTGCTTTTCTAATTTCCATATGCAACTAAAAAGGCTGTCCGAAGACAGCCCTGAATCAGAATTCCACGGTCTCTACTGACAGGACCTGGAAATCATACTTTCTTTCGTTTATCTCGAACTTCACATCCTCTCCAGCTTTGTGGTTGACAAGGTGCTGACCAAGTGGTGCATTGAAGTCGATGATGCCTTTCTCCGGTTCAGATTCCCATCTGCCCATGAAGGTATATGTCACTTCTCCACCTGAGATCCTGTCGAGGAGGGTTACTTTTGTTCCGAATCCGATAAGACCTGGAAGGACATCTGACGGAGTCATGACGCGAACTGTGGAGAGATCGTTGTTGAGTTCTCCGATTCTTCTCTCCAGCTCTCTCTTGTGCTCCTTTGCGTACTGGTACTCGCTGTTTTCCCTCAGATCGCCGAGCTCGCGGGCGAAGTTGATTTCCTTGAGTATCTCAGGCATCTGAACAGTGTTGATATCCTTCAGCTCTTCCTTCTTCCTGTCGTAGCTTCTCTGTGTGCAGAGGAACCCTGACGCGGCTTTTGGTGCTGACGGCTTCGGAGCTTCCTTCTTGACCTCGTTGAAGTCATAGTCGGGGAATCTTTTTAGTATTTCAGCCCTGTACTTCGTCTTTTCCTCTGTCTCAAGTCCTTCGTTGTAGAGGATGAGAGGTCTCATCTCGTCGATATCCTCGCGGGATGCTGAGGCGATGAAGCGGCTGATTGCCCTGTCTTCGACAAGGTTCTTCCTGAGCGTCTTTGCATTTTTCTTCGTCTCTGCAGTGCTCTGCATCTTCACGATGTGGGAAAGCGCAAGGAGCTTTGTGCGGAAAATCTGGTCAGCTGTTACTCCAGCCTTGTTCATATCCTGCTCGCTGAGACTTGCTTCGCATGAGAAGAAGATGAAGGACGGGATGGAATCGCGGAAGGACTCTATTGACCTCTTTATAAGCGCATAGTAATCGGCGCCCTTGTTCAGTCTTCTGAGCTTCGTAGGAATGTAGGAGCTGATATAAATCGGGAAGATCGCAACAAGTGTCTTGGCCGCAATGCTCTTGTCGTAGTCGATGATGTGATCGACAAATTCCTTCTTGAGGACAGTATTGTCGATTGCTGCGAAGACCTCCTTCTTCTCATTCTCCTCAAGCATCCTGTAAAGGGTGTCGAATGATATATCGAAGGAGACCGCAACACCTTTCTCCGAGAGATAATCGAGAAGAAGCACAGATGCAATGCGCTCAGGGCGAGAAGTCTTCTCCGCTGCGAGCTGATCCTGGAAATACGATACCATCTCCATGAAGGCATCGGAAGTCTTCTCGATTTTTGGGTTTGAAAGGGCAGTGAGGATTGCTTCTACCTTTCCGTAGAAGTTTGTCTCATTCCTGAATACATAGAGCTGTTTCTCCTCAGGAGTCGATGGATATGCAGTGAGCTGGTATGTATCGGTTGCTCCGGGGATGATTCTTATATAGCTGTTTTCCCTGAGCTCTGCCTTGATTCCTTCGGAAATATCCTTCCATTCGCTGTCTGTAAGGATTGAAGGAACAACATCTGCCTTCATCTCCTTCATCGTCTCCTTGTTGTCCTGTGCAGAATAGAGGAGGGTCCTTACGAGCCATGCGATTCCACCCTCTGCAAGGATCTTTGCCTTGATCTTCTGAGCAGGTACACCCTTCTTGATAGCTCTCAGATTCTGCTTTGAAAGGGGAGTGAGGGCATCGAATGCGCTGTCGAGCTTGATCTCCTGTGTATCTGTCGCGCTGTATCTAACAGTGACGATTCTCTTGTTCACCGAGATGATAAGGCCGACACGCCTT
>CALXXO010000094.1 GCA_944392705.1 uncultured Spirochaetaceae bacterium | reverse complement strand
TACTTCTTCAACAGCAGCTGCCGCTTCCGCAACTACTGGGATATGACAGGGGTGCCGACATTTGCTGTAGAGCTCGCAAAGAAGTGCAACTTCCTTTCATTGATATCCGAAGGAATAACAATAGATTCCATGACATTCACATCCTTCGATATCTCATTGATAGCAGCGGGCAGTATGAACAAGGAATATGTCGCGGCACTGCTGTATTATGGCGGCTACCTCACGACGGAAGAATGGAATGGCTTTGCCATAACTCTCGGATTTCCGAATATGGAGGTGGCATCATCTTTCAGCAGGAACCTCGTATCAAGATATGCGGAAAAGGATTATTCGATGGGGATATGGCTCTCATCATTCATCAAGGCCTGTACTTATGGAGAAGAGGAAGAAGTAAGGAAGAAGATTGAGGAATACTTCGCTGCATTCTCCTATGAGCTCCGGGACATGGGGAAGGAAAGATTCTATCAGACGATATTCCATGCGATATTCATCTGCGCTGGTCTTTATGCGTTAAGCGAGGATAAGGGAGCAAGGGGAAGAGCTGATGAGGTAATAATCTCCGGCAACCACATCTGGATATTCGAGCTCAAGGTGGACAGAAGCGCGGAGGAAGCGCTAGGGCAGATAGAAAAGAAGGGATACGCGGAAAAGTATTCATATCTTCTCAAGTCTGGAATGAAGATTCACAAGGTAGGTATAAGCTTCTCCTCGGAGACAAGGAGAATACAAGAATGGCTAAGCTCTGAGGAATGCAGATAACTGCAATCCAGCTTCAGAGATTGCACGTACAACTAATTTCTAAATTAAATTATATAATACTCCTAAATTGGTATTAAATTAATGATATTTAAAAGGGTGCTTTACAATGAGCTTCCCCTATCCAAAACAAAAGGAGAAGCTTTTCTGTTATCTTTCAAACACTACCATCTGTTTATCTAAATCCGGATGGGCTTTGAATCCAGCATTGAGCCATGCTTTCTTCTGCACATGAGGTGGATTCGGATTCGTCTCATTTGCCCACCATGCCGGATACCTGAATGCGCTGTCAACCAGCTCATCATCCCCTATAATCCTCGCAACCTCAGAGAATGTCATTACTATCCTGCTGCAGCTCTGCCTGCTCAGGAACTCATAAAGCGGATCGTACTTCGCCATTGCTAATGAAGGCCCACCGAAGTGAGCCAACAGAAAAACTTTGGAAGATCGGTTACGATGAACCTTTCTTCAATAAAAAATGTCCTGGGAAGACTTCCACTCCCCTCGCCCTAAGGCGTCTATATCAATCCGCATAAGGCGGAGCAATATACTATTTAAAAGCCGGACCAGGATGGTCTGGTCCAGCGAATAGACTTCTTCAGACGGACCTTGTTGTTCCGCCCCTGTTTGCCCAGGATGTGTCTCCTGCGGCATATTTCCGCTTGTACTCCCGAACCGTATATACATTCAGTTCCGCAAGCTGAGCGGTCTTTTTATATCCGTATCCCTGCTCAAAGAGCTTCAGGCATTCCTTGCGTTTCTCATTTGGAATCCTTTTCCGGAGAGACGTGGATTTTTCATTCATTCCGTCCTCCTTAATTATACTGTTCCCCTGGATTAACCAAAGGAACAGATAATACTAACGAGACTTACGCAGTTGGGCCCTCGATTGTAATTGTTGCTTCTGCTGTAAGATCAGAATCGACATAACCATCAGTTGCGTCTGTAATTGAATACTCGAAAGAGACAGTCTTTGAACCGCTTTCTGTATCTGCTGGGATAGTTGTTCCTGACTCATCCTCAATTTTCATTGTGATGGAATTCAGAAGTGTTGACGGATCTGCTGCATATCCACTCTTCCATGTGATGGAGAAGTCGAAATCTGTCTTTGCAACTGTAGCCTGCTTTCCATCTGTATCATACGGAGTACCTGATACTGCACCAGCACCAATCCATGATGCTTCAAAAGCTGTCGGATAATCATCCCTGAGTGCAATTGTAATTGAAGAACCCTGTGTTGTATCAGCTTCAAGCTCACCATCAGCATTAAGCTTAAGACCGTTTGTAACAGCAGAATATGTCTTGTACTTTCCAGTCTCATCACTTTCTCTGTAAGAGAAGTTGATAGTTGCATTAGCTGCAGTATCAGAGAAACGAATAGAATTGTCTGTTGTTGCAAGAGCAGATCCAGTTGCAAGTGTTACCTGAAGGTCATTGTTGTATGGAATTGCTTCATATGTATAAACAGCTGGAGATACTGCAACGCCATCTTCGTCATAAGCCTGCATCTGCTTGTAAAGTGTTACAACATCAGAAGCATTGAAGAGACCTCTATTTACATAAGAGCCAGTATCCTTTGCGACTGTGTAATAAATCTTCTCAGTCCACTTGTATGTATACTCAGCAGCAGGTCCTTCATAAGCAGTTACAACGAACTTGCCAGAAGCAGCATTTGCAGCAGTTCCTGTGTATCCACCGAACTTGAGGTTTACAGAAACAGCTCCCTCTCCATTCTCAGTTGCTGTAGGCTCTGTAGCAAGTGCAGGTGTACCGACTGTGTAATCCTCATTCTTTACAAGAGTTACTGTCTGTGTTGCGCCTTCGCTGTCCTTGTATGTTGCAACAACTGTTACGTCACCAAGCTCACCAACGAACTCATCTTCATCATCATCCCATGCAAGGGAACCTGCTACTGTCACTTCAACATTGTTGAATGCATAAGCAACAAGAGAACCCTTGAATGTTGTAGATGTTGTTGAAACATCGCTTCCGCTGTAGTTAGGAGCTGCTGTAGGAAGTGTTACAGAAACTTTGTCTCCGTTCTTTACAGAATCTGCATCTCCAGTTGTTGTAACATTCACACCCTCAAGTGTTCCCTTTGTTCCGTCAGAATATGTGACGTTCACAGAGAACTTGGAAGCATCGAATGGCTGTCCAACGAAGAATGTACCATTCTGTACGATATCAGCATCGATGATTGCCTTTGAAAGCCCAGGCACAGGCTGCTCACAAGCAGTGAATGCGAAAAGCATCATTACTGCTACGAGACTAACAAGAATTGTTTTCTTCATCTTGTCTTCCTCCGAAAAATTATCTGATAACAGCCTACCCCCCCCGGGTTCAGTTTTGTCAAGGGTTGTTTGTAAGAAAAGATGAAATTTTAATTTGCCTTGAAATAGCAGAGACCCCGGCTTGGGGTCTCTGAGAGCATGATAATTAGATAATCAGCCTTTTACGCCGCTGGATACTTCCGAGCTCATAATCTGACGATTGAATATAATGAAGACTACGAGAACCGGAATCATTGTTATAACCGAGAACGAGAGAAGTGCTGACCAGTCAACCGATTCTGCTCCACTGAGCGTTCTGAGCTGGAGCTGCATTGTATACTTGGTAGGATCTGTAAGCGCAAGGAGTGGCCAGATGTAATCATTCCATCTCCAGCGGAACGAGAAGATAGCAAGAATAGCTATCTGGCTGCGGCAGAGCGGAACCATTATCTGGAGGAATGAACGTCCTTCATTTGCCCCATCGATACGTGCAGCTTCAAGAAGTTCATTCGGTACCGAGATGAAGAACTGACGCATCAGGAATACACCAGTCATTGTACCTACTGTCGGGATTATAGCACCCCAGAGGGAATTATAAAGGCCGAGGTTGAGGATGACTGTGAAGCTAGGCGACATAATAACCTCTGTCGGAAGCATTGTCGTTGCAAGCATACACATGAAGAAGGCTGAAAGCCACTTATAGTGATACTTTGCAAGGGCAAAACCACACATACAGCTTATGACAAGAGTGATTATCGTGGCAAAAATCGTTATGAAAGCTGTGTTGTATGTAGACTGCAGGATATTATAGCGCTGGAATGTGGAGACATAACCATCTGCAGACCAGTCCTTCGGGAACAATGTCAGAGGATATGTGAAAAGCTCTGAACCCGGCTTGAAAGATGAAAGGAGAAGCCATACAACAGGGAAAACCCAGATAAGAGCGAAGATAATCGCAACAATTGACTTTATGATGATTGTTCTATTCGATGCCTTTACCATAGCTTACTCCTCCGACTTAGCGTTCAGTCTCGTCTGGAAGAACGAGATCAAGAGAAGGACGACAAAGAGAATCATCGATGCAGCCGAAGCATAACCATGCCTATTGCGAGTGAATCCCGTCTGATAAATATACTGAATCATGTACGTAGTCGCAGTTCCAGGGCCACCGTTCGTAAGAGTCTGGACCATGGCGAAGACTTTGAACGCATTGATCATCGATGTAAGGAGAATCATGAATGTCACAGGCTTAAGCGATGGTATTGTGATATTCCTGAACCTCTGCCATGTATTGGCACCATCGATGGTTGCAGCTTCATAAAGATCTGCGGGAATCTGCTTGAGACCACCAAGGTAGATAAGCATATTGACACCGCACCCTGACCATACAGATGCAATGATTGTTGTCCAGAATGCCGCTGTAGGCGTGGAGAACCAGCCAACCTTCGGCAGTCCCATCCCCTGGATTATATAGTTCGCAACACCGAATGATTCACCGAAAATCCACTTCCATGTAACACCAACCATGATTGTAGAAAGCAGAGTCGGCCAGTAAACAAGTACTCTGGTAAATGAATTTCCCTTGATTGTTTCGTCATTGAGAAGCATCGCAAGGAAGAGAGAGACAACCATTCCCAGAGGAACGGAGACAACAACATACTTAACAGTGTTCCAGAAAACGGAGTAGAACTGGCTGTCTTGGAACAGGTCAATATAATTCTTCAGGCCAATGAAGTCCATGTTCCTCCATCCATCATAATTGGTGAAGGAGTAGTACAGACCGATAACAGCAGGCCAAAGAAAGAATATAATGAAAAAAAGGATATTCGGGCCACAGAATAACAGCGCCCAGCCCTGGTTATGATCCAGAGAGTTCTTCTTTTTTTTCATAACGAACCTCCCTTTGTAAGAGTTTACCATTTCATAATAGTACAGCAACATATAAATTGCTTCGATAATTATCAATATCTGCATTTCTTGCTCAATCTTTTATAACGGACACCACGCCATTCACAAAAAAAGCTTTTCGATTATCATTTGTTGTATGCTGCTCAAATACGAAATAAAAAGCGGGGAAACACTCTCGCACTGGCTCTACAGCGGAATCGGGAAAAAGGCTGTAGAAGCCCCGGAAGAATCGTTCTATGCTCCTGTTAATACAGGAGAAGCATATGTCCAGATAGTATATCCTGTAAGAAAGCATTTCCTGGAGAATCATGCTCTGAAAGACATCGCAAGATACGATGGTGATTACCCCCTCGCATACTTTCCATTCGAGGATTCCAAAGTAAACTTCTCAACTGCAATCAAGACACCAACACATATATGGACATACCTCAAAAGCTATGTAACCGTTCCAGAAGGAGGGGAATACCCATTTAGCATTGCTACCTGCGGAGGTGTAAAGCTCTGGGTAGATGGAGAAGAAGCACTTAGCTTCTCTCCATATGACAGGAACATCCCCCATTCCACAGATTTCACCATCTCCCTGAGCGAAGGTTGCCACACTTTCGAGATATACATGGATGAACTTGCAGAGCGCGATGCCTTCTTCTACTTCGATTTCATCTACAGAGGACAGAAAAACATAAAGGAAAGTTTCGATACAGAAGCAGACCCCATACTTGTGCATCAGGCTGAGAAGTTCCTGGAAAGTATATCTTTAACTTGCACAGTATATAGATATGGCGGAATAGAAGCAGATTTCGACTCATCGATGCTGACCTCCCCTCTTACCCTCTATGTTGATAACCTCTCATCCTCCACACTTGAGTTCACAGTGCAGAACGGAATGAATCACCTGAAGCTCATTGAAAGCTTCAATGAAGTTGCTGGAAGGACTGCTGTATTCTCCGCGAGAATCGGAAACATAGAGATGAGGAGGAAGATATACTATGCAGAGCTTCCGCTTCATCTGACAGAGCTCCCGTCCTACGACACAGTAGAAAGCAGAAAGGCTGAAGCCCTCCGTTTCGCATCCCGCTATGGAGACAGGAACATAACCCAGGCGATGGCTACAATGAGAATCGAGGGGAGAATCAGCGATGAGACAAGAAAGAGTATAGAAAACAGTCTCCTCTCCATAGAGAAGAAGGAAGACTGTGCTGACTTCTTCCTTGCACCGATTCTCTGGAGCATGAAGGCAATGGGCAACCTCTATCCTGAAGATCTCTATGAAAGAGCGAAGAAAGCCGTACTCGGATTCAGATACTGGATCGATGAGAAAGGAAACGATGCCATGTGGTATTTCTCCGAAAACCATGCGTTCCTCTTCCATGTATCCCAGTACCTTGCAGGAACGATGTTCCCTGACGAGACATTCACAGTAAGCGGCAGAAAAGGCAGAGAGCAGAGGAATGTTGGGAAATCCAGGCTGTTCGGATGGTTCAGGAATTTCGGCCTTTACCACTATGCAGAATGGAACAGCGCAACCTATTTCCCCGTGGATCTGATAGGATTGTTCTCCCTCTACGAAGCAGCGGAAGATGAGGATATGAGAGCAAAAGCCGAGGATGCGCTCAACTATACGTTCTCCATGATCCGCGATAACACATTCCATGGAATGATGGCCGCATCGTATGGAAGGGCATATGAGGATACTGTAAAGGCAAAGGAAGTCACGGAACCAGCGTTCCTTTCCTATATAGCTTATGGCAAGGGACACGCCACACCCTCATGCAGAGCTAGTGCCCTTTTCTCAATTTCATCATATATCCCACCTTTTGCGGATACAGATGAAGTTCCAAATGGAAAGCTGAAAGAAGTAATCGCTGTGCAGGGAGAGAAGCCGGTCTGGACATACAGCGCAAAGACAAACGACTACATCATCGCATCTGCAGAGAGTTTCAAACCATTCAGACATGGGCATCAGCAGCACATAATGGACTGTATGATAGGACGCGAAGCCTACTTCTTCATCAATCATCCAGGAGAGAAAGCCTACAGCGGCGAGAACAGGCCTGCATACTGGGCAGGAAATGGAACGATACCTCTATCAATACAGTACAAATCCCTGCTAATGATGATTTTCCACACAGAGGAGCAGGAAGCTGTCAAATACATACACGCCTACTACCCTACCTGGATGTTCGATGAATGGTCGGTTGAGGGGCATTATGTATTCGCACGCTCCGGAGATGGATATCTCGGTGCCTATTTCTCCTCAGAACCTAAGCTTACGGACTGGGGCATGAACAGAAACAGGGAGATAATAGCGAGGGGTTCCAGCAACCTTGCTGTCGTAAGATGCTCGGATAGATGGGAATCAGGTTCTTATGAGAACTTCAAGGCACTCTTCAAGAGTTCCGAAGCCGATTACGACGAGAAGAACGATAAAGCATCCTTTGAGGATTTTGCATTCGGTCTTCTTGAAGCTGGCAAAGATTCAGAGCCGAGAATCAATGGCAAGGAATATGACTGGAGAGACAGCGAGGGCTATGCAGTGCGCCTTAGCGATATAAAGCAATTCTAGTGAAAAAATATTGCCCTGCGGCAATAGAGCTGCAGGGCATTGTTCTAGGATCATTCAGATCACTCGTAGAGATCTCCGTATGTATCAAGGAATGTCTGGACTGTGATGTCGATAACATCCTGTGTTGTAATCTCTCCAGCGATTGCTCTTGCGAGGTTGTCGCGGATGATGTTACCAGGATCCTTTCCAACATAGGACTGCTCAATTGCTCTATCTTCCTCTGGAACAGTTGAAGATGCGTTAAGCTCCTGTACGAAGATATCGAGACCTGGAACTTCGTAGTCAACTTCAATTCCCCTTACGCCTGGGAGATAGTTACCATCCTTGCAGTACTGGATATAATTCTCTGGCTCGAAGAACCACTTGATGAACTCGCAGGCAGCTTCTTCCTGACCTGTTCCGTCGAATGCATAGAGATAGTTTCCACCAAGACAGGTAGCAACTCTCTCCTCATATGGCATAAGAACTGGAATCCACTCGAAATCCTTGATGTTCTCTGTGTAGTCTGTGATTACCCAGTTTCCAGCAAGGTGAGCCGCGACTCTGCCTGTCTTGAACATCTGCTGAG
>CALXXO010000093.1 GCA_944392705.1 uncultured Spirochaetaceae bacterium | reverse complement strand
GGTGGTCTGTCCGATTGTGGAATCCATACGATAGGCAGAGCTCTTTATGGTCTGGAGGATATTGTTGATGGAAGAGTCGTTCTTCCTCAGAAAAACAATACAGTCATCGATAAGCCGAAGACGGCTTTTGATAATGGTGTAGGTTATGTTTCAAAGAACAGGGATACGGAAAGCCTTGAACTCAATGCTTCTATAAAGGCAAATATCGCATCCACAGGATACAGGAAGAACAGGAAGGGACCTTTTGTGGACTTCCGGCTTGAGACCGATTATGTCGCGGATCAGATAAACAAGCTTCTGATTAAATGTCAGGGGCCATGGCAGGTGACAAGAGCTCTGTCCGGAGGAAACAAGCAGAAGGTAGTCTTTGGCAAATGGTGCGCATATAACGCTCAGATAATGATTCTTGACTGTCCGACACGCGGTGTCGATGTCGGTGTGAAGGCTGCAATGTATCAGCTTATTTACTCAATGAAGAAGGAAGGAAAATCCATTGTTCTGATATCTGAGGAACTTCCTGAACTTTGTGGAATGAGCGACCGGCTTCTCATTATCAAGGACGGAAAGGTATCTGGTGAATTCTTCAGAAAAGACGGCTTCGATGAGCGCGTGCTTGTCGATTATATGATTTAAGGTGGGATATATGGAAAAAACTCTTTCAAGGAAGGAAAAATTTTCCGTATCGTGGTTCGGCAGATACTACAAAGAACTTCTTCCGTTCGTGTATCTTTTCGTGATAATAATCGGTTTCGGCATCGCTACTGGAGGTAGTCTTTTCCGTAAGAGCGTGCTTCTGGGAATACTCGACCAGGCTCTGATTTTCGCAACTATATCAACATCGGTCTGCATGATATATTCCTCCGGCAATCTCGATATATCGATAGGAAATGCAATGGCAGTTGCTGCCATCCTGTCTGTAATGCTTTTTGAAGTGACGGGATCTCTTCCTGTTATGTTCCTGTCCTGCATCGTAATTGCGATTGCCCTGATGATGTTCAACTGTGTTTTGAGTACTTATTTCTCGCTGAAACCAGCCACTGTAGGAATCGTCATGATGAGCGTGTATTCGCTTGTGCAATCATCTCTTCTTGGCAACAGGGTCAATATAAAGATTGATTATGATGTGCTCGATATCCTCGAAGCAAGTCCAATACGGTACATCCTGTTCTTTGCTTATATCGCGCTTGTCGTAGTGCTGTTCAATTGTACACCACTAGGGCGTAAAGCTCGTTTTATAGGTGGCAATGCAAAATGTGCAGAACAGTCAGGTATATCAGCGCTTGGAGTCAAGTTCATTTCATTCATAATCTGCGGCCTTGGAGCCGGCCTTTCGGGACTTTTCACAATCATCCGGCAGGGTGGTGTCTCCCTTAATACAGGCGGTGGATTTGGTATGGAATGTATGCTGGCTACTGTTATTGGAGGAATGTCCATCTTTGGTGGTGCCAAGTCGAAAGCTCATGCTGGAGTAATCGGAGCCCTTACTGTTGCTGCGCTGAACCGTGGTCTTTTGATGGTTGGCGTGTCTTCGACAATTATCCAGGGAATCCGCGGCGCGATATTCCTGCTGCTTGTATACCTGTGTTCCGAAAAACAGGCGACTCTTCCTGCCCGTGAGCAGTTCTGACAAGGGGTGAAATAATGACTGATTCAATGAAAATCAAATTAAAGTCATGGGGAATAGCTATATGCTTTCCTATTGCAGTAGCAATACTCATGAATCTTATAGATATAGTGTTCGCTGGTGTCTGGACAATTTCAACTACAGCTGATCTTAAGGCATTCTTCCGACTTATTGTAATGACTCTCTGCTATGCGCTTGCCCTCAACTCCAATTTTGCGCTTGGTCGTATGGATATGAGTGCCGGTTCCCAGATGTATGTGGGCTGTATAATCGGTGGGAATATAGCACTGGCGCTGGGGCTGGGCGGAATAGGTGTGCTTGTATTCAGTACATTTGTTGGAGGAATCGCAGGTCTTATAGTAGGTTTCCTTTTCATTAAACTGCGAATCCTTCCAATGATTCTCGGACTTGGAATGGCTCTGATTTACGAATGCCTTTCATTTGCTGTGAATAATCAGCAGGGGTTGATGCTGTTTGGCGAGGATGGAATGAATATCCTTTCCCAGACATGGTTCATCACTGTATGTCTTATTCTGGTGATATTTGTCATCACATTCCTTTTCCAGAACAGTCTGTTCGGCTATAGGAGAAGAGCAATCTCAGGAAACCAGAGACTTGCAGGGGAGTTCGGAATCAACATTTACCGCAACTGTGTAGGTTGTTATCTTCTTGGCGGATGTCTGGCGGCTTTTTGCAGGAGTCTTCCAGGTTGCATACAATGGTTCGCTTGCCCCAGCTCTTTCGCTCTCAACAAAAGCGACGGTATTCAATTATATGTTCCCGATGATGGTCGGAATATGGCTTGGTGAAGTATGTGGCAACAGCGCATTTGGTATGCTCTGTGGAGCGGTTTCTGTTGCTCTTGTTAAATATGGGCTTGCAAAGTTCTCATTGGATACGGATGTGCAATCTCTCATCGTCGCAATTCTCTGGCTTCTCTTTATGATCTATCGCTTCAACTGGCGGAAAGTCGACTATTTCAAGAGAAGAAAAGCCAGGAAAGCAGAAGCTATCGCGTATAAGAAAGAAGTTCTTGGCATTGCTTGAGGAGGATCCGGATGAATAGAAGACCAAATGTGCTGTTTTTTTTCAGCGATCAACATAGAGGCGACTGGATGCCTTATGACAATGCAACCAGGAAAAGGCAGGGTACTGAAGAACTTGCGCTTGAAATGCCGAATATAAAAGGGATGATGGATAGGGGAGTTTCTTTTACAGAAGCTTGTACTCCTGCTGCCATCTGTGCACCTGCAAGGGCTTGTCTTGCTGCCGGCAAGAGATACCGGAATTGCCGTGTCGATACAAACAAAGTCAATTATGACACAGCGCTTCCAAGCTTTTACAAGGAACTCTCTGATTCGGGGTATTTTGTAACAGGTGTAGGAAAATTCGATCTGAATAAAGCTGATTTGGATTGGGGTGATGGGTGCCATAAGACACTGCAGGAGATGGGTTTTTCAAAAGCTCTGGACAGTGAAGGCAAGATGGATGTTGTCTGGGCGACGATGCAGGGGACTCCGGGGCCATATGGGAGGATGCTGAAAGAGCACGGTTATCTTGATGCATATATGGACGATATGTCGACAAGGGGGAATTCTCCCTCTCCTTGCCCGATTCCCGATGAACTCTATGCTGATAACTGGATAACTGAGCGCGGCTGCAAGCTTCTTTCAGAACTCCCTGATGATCAGCCATGGTTCATGCAGGTTAATTTCTCCGGTCCTCACGATCCTTGGGATATAACAGAAAGGATGAAGAAGGCGATGGAGGACAGGAATTTTCCACCTGCTGCAGATTGCCCCTTCAGAGAAGCTAACCTTGAAGTCAGAAAGAATTATGCTGCGATGATTGAGAACATTGACAGTAATATAGGAAAGCTTCTAGAAGCACTTTCGCACAGGAAAGATGCGGAAAACACTCTCCTGATTTATGCTTCGGATCATGGGGAAATGATGGGAGATCATGGTTTATATGGTAAAGCCAAGCCATATAATGGTTCAGTTCATATTCCGATAGTAATCGATGCATCCAGAATAGAAGGGACAATACATGGAAAATGTTTCTCATGTCCTGTAGAGCTTCAGGACCTTGCAAATACGATTCTTGATTACGCTGGAATTTCACGTCCTGATAGCCTTGAATCAATCAGCCTGCGTTCTATTCTGACAGGAAAGAAAGAGAAGATTAGGGATTATTCGATAAGTGAGCTTATAAATCCTAATCGTAAGGGGCTTTATACGACCTTCGGCACCATTAGTGATGGCGATTTCAAGCTCATTCTCGAAAGCGGTAAACAGCCTAGGCTTTTCAGGATTTCAAAAGATCCTTTCGAAATGGATGATGTTTCCAGTCTTTTCCCGGAAAAAGTGAAGGAGCTGGAAAATGCATTTCTTGATCGTGGGGAATCTTTCTGTCCTGTAAGCGAGGAATATGCGAAAGCATTCAATGCGGTGTGAGGAGGGAAAATGAAAGCAATAATGATTATGTTTGATTCTCTGAATCGGCGCTACCTTCCCCCATATGGCTGCGATTGGGTAAAAGCTCCTAATTTCGAGCGGCTTTTTTCCCATTCCGTGGCTTTTGACAGGGCCTTTGCTGGTTCGCTTCCTTGTATGCCTGCTAGACGCGAACTTCACAGTGGCCGTTATAATTTCATGTACCGTGGCTGGGGGCCGCTTGAGCCATTTGATGATTCCATGCCCGAACTGCTTGATAAAGCTGGAATATGGACACATCTTGTCAGCGATCATGGGCATTATTGGGAGGATGGTGGAGCTACGTATCACACGAGATATTCATCGTGGGAATGTGTCAGGGGGCAAGAGGGGGACCATTGGAAAGGAAATCTTACCAGCAAAGTTTCTGCTGACACGATTATTCCAGACCAAGACCCCAATATTCTGGCTTTCAAAAGCAGATTATACCGGCAGGATGCTGTAAACAGAACGTATCGCGCAACGAAAGAAACAGGTTGCCAGAAAGAGGTATTCTCCCTTGGCTGTCAGTTCATAGAGACGAATCACTCAGCTGATAACTGGTTCCTGCAGATTGAATCTTTCGATCCCCACGAGCCATTCTTCACATATGAAGAGTATCTTGATTTGTATGACAGAACTGATATTGGGAAAGAACTTGATTGGCCACCTTATGACAAAGTCCATGAAGACGCGGAGGTTGTTTCGCATATCAGGCAGAAGTATGCTGCTATGATCTCAATGTGCGATGATAATCTCGGTGCTGTCCTGAATCTGATGGATAAGTATGATCTATGGAAGGACACCATGCTTATTGTCAATACAGATCATGGATATATGCTGGGAGAGCATGGCTGGTGGGCAAAGAATAATATGCCTTGTTACAATGAAGTTGTTAATCTGCCCCTGTTCATCTGGGATCCACGCTGTGGAAAATGCGCAGAACATCGCAACAGTCTCGTTCAAACTATCGATCTTCCGGCAACACTTCTGTCGTTCTTTGGCCTTCCGCTGCCCAAGGATATGATTGGAAAGGATCTGGAAGAAACTATAGCTTCAGATAAGCCAGTACGCAAATGTGCGCTTTTCGGGTATTTCGGCAAGCAGATGAATATTACCGATGGCCATTATGTTTATATGCGGAATGCAAGGGACAGGGATGTTCAGCTGTATGAGTACACGCTGATGCCTACTCGCATGAGCTGGCGGATGGGAAAAGAACTTGAAATGGCTGAACTGGCACCTCCCTTTGGCTTTACCAAAGGAATGCCGCTTCTCAGGATTCCAGCTGGTGCTCCAGACTCTGCTGGAAGCGATGAAGCTGTTGCTGCATATGGCGATGAACTTTTCGATATCGATTCGGATTATCTGGAAATGAAGCAGATAGAAGACAAGGAGCTTGAAGATTATTTCTGCTCTGAGATGGTTCAGCTTATGCTTGATAACGAAGCTCCTGATGAGCTTTATATTAGAATGGGACTAGAAAAGGAGAGCCACAGATGATGATGGATATAGATAAGTTGATAAGCGAGATGACCCTGGAAGAAAAGGCTGGACTCTGCTCCGGCCTGGATTTCTGGCACACAAAACCAGTTTCACGTCTGGGCCTTGATTCGATTATGGTCAGCGATGGTCCGAATGGTCTTAGAACCCAGAAGGCAGATTCCGACCACCTTAGCCTTGGGCAGGGTGTCACGGCTGTGTGTTTTCCGACAGGTTCTGCTCTTGGCGCAAGTTTTGATACTGACATTGCCGGGGAGCTAGGAAGGACTATAGCAGATGCCGCGAAGACGGAAGGTCTTCATACAGTGCTTGGTCCTGCTATCAACATGAAAAGAAGCCCTCTTTGTGGTAGGAACTTCGAATATATCTCGGAAGATCCCTGCCTTGCGGGTGAGCTTGCTGCAGCATATGTGAGCGAACTGCAGAAAGAAGGAATTGGTGCTTGTGTTAAGCACTTTGCTGCAAATAATCAGGAATACTGCAGGATGAGTACTGACACTGTTGTCAGCGAGCGAGCGCTCCGTGAGATTTATCTCAAAGCATTCGAGACTGTAGTCAGGAAAGCAAAGCCTTGGTCAATCATGTGCGCATATAACAGGATAAATGGTACGTACTGCTGTGAGAATAAATGGCTTCTTGATCAGGTTCTCAGAAAAGAGTGGGGATTCGATGGAATCGTCATGACGGACTGGGGTGCCATGAATGACAGGGTTAAGGCCCTTTATGCAGGACTTGAGCTTGAGATGCCATCGTCGAACGGTGTCCGCGATAGGCTTATCGTGAAGGCTGTAAAAGAGGGAATGCTCGATGAATCGGTCCTCGATGAAGCTGTAAGGCGCTTGCTGAAATGGATATTTAGGTCGAACAACACTGGAAAAGGAAAGCTTTCTCTTGATGAACAGCATGAAGTTGCAAGGAAGATGGCGGAAGAAGGGGCAGTTCTCCTTAAAAATGACTGTGGCATCCTTCCTCTGAATGGAAAGAAATCGATAGCATTCATAGGGACATTTGCAAAAACTCCAAGGTATCAGGGTGGTGGTTCAAGCCATGTAACAAGCTATAAGGTGACGAATGCGCTTGATAGTGTATGCAGCTTCGCTTCTGTATCATATTTTGATGGATGGTCCGATGACGGATGCGAAAGAGATGAAGATAGGCTTGAAGCGGCAATCCATGGCTCAACCGGTGCTGATATAACCGTAATCTTTGCAGGTCTTCCTGATTCATATGAGAGCGAAGGTATTGATAGACGGCATATAAACCTGCCATGCTGCCAGAACGAACTAATCGAAAAGGTCGCAGAGCTTCAGGAAAATGTCGTTGTCGTGCTTCATAACGGTAGTCCTGTATCCATGCCATGGCTTGATAAAGTAAAAGCTGTTCTTGAAATGAATCTTGCTGGCGAAGCTGTGGGAGAAGCTACTGTAAACCTTCTTTTTGGAGCAGCAAATCCTTCTGGCCATCTTGCAGAATCATATCCGCTACGGCTTGAGGATTCTCCATCTTTCCTGAGCTTCCCCGGTAGCGGTAAGAAAGTTGTTTATAGGGAAGATGTGTTCATTGGGTACCGCTGGTATGATTCCTTGGATATGCCTGTTCTCTTTCCATTTGGATATGGCTTGTCATACACTTCATTTGAAATAGTCAAAGCATCGCTTGATGGCAGAAGTGTGGAAGCTGAAATAAAGAATACAGGAAAACTTCCAGGAAAGCAGGTTGTGCAGCTTTATATTAATCCGCCACGTTCTATGGAAGATCGTCCAGTGCATGAGCTTAAAGCATTCAGGAAAGTGATGCTCATGCCAGGAGAGACAAAGACTGTTTCATTTGAAATAGACGATGCTATGCTTTCGTATTTCAATGAAGATGAGAAACGTTGGATGTTTGATTCAGGTTGCTATCGTGTGGAGCTGGGTTTTTCTTCTAGGGATATCAAACAGGTACTTCAGTTGAATGTAAAAAACGATAGAAAGTTTGAATTGTCTGAGACTTCAACCGTGGGAGATATTCTGGACTCAGGGCTTGTGGATAAGGTGCCTTCTTTTATAAAGGAAGTTGGTAAATGCTTTGGAGTTGGGGTAGATGTGCAGCGGGCTGCTATGGATTCGGAAGCTTCGCTGATGCTTTATCATTCAATTCCTGTTCATAGCATCGCCAGTTTCTTGGAGGTTCCGGATGATTATATTGAACAGGTGAAAGAAGTTATCAAAAAACAATAATCTATTATCCCTGTGCTATTCAGTGCAGGGATGTTGCTAAATATTATAAATATTTAATACCTATTATGGAATTAATTTTTCTGGGTTATTGCTTAAATTCAAATTGCATGAGGGAATAGCTCAGCATGGAAGTGAGTATAGGATTTGTCGTTTATCAAAAGAGATGCAATGTTTGTTGTGTTTCGTGATGAAAAGCTATTGACTTTATTACACATAACTTGTAACGTATCACACGTTGTTGAATAAACGACTAGCCGCTTTAGCTCAGTTGGTAGAGCAAAGGACTGAAAATCCTTGTGTCCC
>CALXXO010000092.1 GCA_944392705.1 uncultured Spirochaetaceae bacterium | reverse complement strand
ATAATCACAGCAATTCTTGCAATGACAGCAGCAGTTGGTTCACTCTTCGCCATGACAGCTGATGAAGTGAGCCCAGAAAACATCGTCGCACTACTCCAGGACAAGGGATACGATGCAGAAATCGACGAGGATGGGGATGCAGCATTCTATGATGAGTATGGAATGATGTATTGGATAATCCTCGATAGTTCTGAAAAGAATAGCCTTTTAATCCAGAGCGGATGGTCAGCTACGGATGAAATAACCAGTCGGGATGCCTTTAGGCTTGCAAATGAAGGCAACAGGCAGATGTACACGATAAGGTGCTACTATGAGCCGCTGCAGAGGGCATTCTATGCCGACTACACAATGCTCTACTCTGAGGAATCAGGGCTGGATGAATCGACTCTCCTGAGAGTGGTAGAGGATTTTCTAGAAGAAGCGGATACCTACACAGATTATCTCCTCGGAGAAGGAGCTATGTACTGATTCAGAATATGAATCTTACTGCCTTCGTGTGCTCGGGGAGTGCATATGATACAGCACGTTTAACATCTGCATTCCCCCGGTAAATCAAAAAGCGCCCAGGCTGAAGGCGGAATACAGAGCCATCCACCGATACAATCTCATCGCCTTCCAGGACTATCTCCATGACATTCTTATCCCCGCCCCCTGTTGCGGGAAAACCTTTATCAGAGGTGAGGAATGCATCGATTATATAGCTGGTGTCGCTCTTTTCAGGGGTCTCATAACTCCCAGGCCCCTGGTCATAAGGGAGGGAGCGGTCCATCACATCGATTATGCTGCGAATCGCAGGGAACACTCCCTCGTAGCTTTCAAGCTGTGAAAGCGTATCAAATACAATCATTTTCTGTTTTTCTCTCTCAGTTCCTTGAAATTGACTATTGCCTCAACGCAGCCATCTATTCCAAGCATCTCCGAATCGAGGGAGAGGGAATATGTCCTGCACATACCCCATTTCCTATCGGAATAGTAGTTGTAGAAATTCGCGCGGCTCTTATCATTCTTAAGACATACATCCTCTGCCCTGTCCGCAGGAACTCCATACACCTCTACAGCTCTCTTGACCCTTGCTTCGAGAGGAGCATGGATGAATACAGAGATAAGGGATGGATTGTCCCTCAGGATATAATCACCGCAGCGCCCGATTATTATACAGGACTCCTTGCCTGCAACCTTTCTGATGGTATTCGACTGAATCAGGAAAAGCTGGTCATTCAGCGGCATCTCATTGAAGCCAAGAGTACCTGAAGACATTGGATAGTTCCCCATCACAAGCGAATAGAGGAGAGAGGAGGCTGGCTTCTCATCGGCATCGCGGAAGAGGTCTTCAGAGTATCCGCTATCCTTTGCAGCCATAGCCAGAAGCTCCTTGTCGTAGTATGGAATACCGAGACGTTCAGCAAGCTTCTTGCCGACCATGCGTCCCCCTGATCCGAATTGTCGTCCGATAGTGAAGATGATTTTGTCGCCCATATGCAACCTCCTGGTTATATTATAAACCAGTTAAGCGCATTTTCAGCAAAAACAGACAAACTTCATATTCCTTCTATCATGTGCTCTATCAGTATCTTCACACCTATTGCTATCAGTATGAGACCGCCGGCAAGCTCTGCCTTGGATTTATATCTCACGCCGGCCAGCGACCCAAGCTTCACACCGAAGCCGGAGAGAAGGAATGTAATCACGCCGATGAATGATACAGCCCAGAAGATATTGCCATCGACAGCTGCAAGCGCCACACCGGATGCGAGCGCATCTATCGATGTTGCGATAGCAAGCGGGAACATGGCCTTGACCGACAGCGAAGGGCTCTCCTCCTCTTCTTTCTTGGACCTCGATTCAGCAATCATCGAAGCCCCGATTGCCGCAAGAAGAACGAAAGCAACCCAATGATCGAATGAACTGATCAGATCCGAAAGCTGGATCCCTACAAAAAACCCGATCAGTGGCATCAAAGCCTGGAAAAAGCCAAACCAAAGGCCTACTATCACGGAGTTCTTAACAGATGACTGCCCAATCGCCAGACCTTTGCATATCGCCACAGCAAAAGCATCCATGCTCAGCCCTACAGCGAGCACAAACAGTTCCCCTATTCCCATGTCATTCTCCAAATCATAGATAAGCGGGACCGAAGTCCCGCTCTAACATCAGCCGTTAACGCTCTTCGAAAGCGCTTCTGCCATCTCCTCAACAGCTCCAAGCTGTTCGTCCTTAAGAGAAGACTTGATTGAAAGAAGCGGCGAGATGATACGGATATCCTTCATCGCAGAGAGCATCTCAGTCATCTTTCTTCCAGCGGAAAGCGCCCATGTTCCATTCTCGATAAGCGCAACATCCCTGTTCTGGAATGCATGAGCCTTGAGCTCGATGAGAAGCATCTCCATCTTCGGGAAAACCTCAGCATTGTATGTCGGCGAAGCGAATACTATCGTGCTGTATCTGAAGCATTCGGAGACAAGCACTGAAACATCGGTCTTAGATGCATCGTAGATGTGGATATTCTTCACGCCCTTCTCTGCACACTTCGCTCCGAGGAGCTCCACAGCGTTTGCAGTGTTTCCATAGATTGATGAATAGACAATCAGAAGGCCCTTCTCCTCTGGAACATAAGAAGCCCATGTCTGGTATTTTGAGATGAACCATCCGATATTCTCTCTCCAGATCGGTCCATGGAGAGGAAGTATCATCTTGATAGGCAGTGCAGCAGCTTTTTTGAGGGTGTTCATTACCTGAACGCCATACTTGCCAACGATGTTGATGTAATATCTTCTTGCATCATCGAGCCACTCTCCCTCGAAATCGAGCTCATCTGCATAAAGATTCCCTGCAAGTGCTCCGAATGTGCCGAAAGCATCTGCGGAGAAGAGGAAGCCATTGGATGTATCGAAAGCGACCATTACCTCCGGCCAGTGAACCATCGGCGCGAAGACAAATGCAAATGTATGCTTTCCAGTTGTGAGTGTGTCTCCATCCTTGACGATGTGGGCACGTGAATCAACGTCGAATGTATAGAACTGCTTGATCATCTGGATTGTCTTCTGGTTTCCGACAATCTTAACATCGGGATAGCGAAGGACAATCTCAGCAATCACAGCGCAGTGATCAGGCTCCATATGATTGACGACAAGGTAATCAAGAGGACGTCCCGAGAGAGCTGCTTCGACATTTCCAAGGAATTCCCTTGAAACCGAATGATCGGCTGTATCCATGAGTACAGTTTTCTCATCGAGCACAACGTAGGAGTTGTAGCTGACTCCGCGCTCAATCGGGTAGATATTCTCAAAAAGAGCCAAGCGCCTGTCGCTTGCGCCAACGTAGATTACATCATCCGCGATTTTCCATGTATTGTTCATATGATAATCTCCTCCGACGAACTATATACGAAGGAAGGATTATCAGCAACAAGCTACGAGAGGAAAGCTGCAAGATGCGGCACAAGTTCCTTTATTACAAGGTTTGAAGTATTGATGCAGAGATCGTATGAAGACTTATCACCCCATTTCTCCCCTGTGTAGAACTCATAATACTTCATACGGCCTTTGTCGACCTTCTGAATCATCTGCTTCATTTCCTTGTCAGAGAGGTGCTCACCTTCAGGTGCCCTTTCATGGCAGCGTTTGATTCGGCTCTCCATATCTGCGTAGACGAAGATCCTGAAAGGCTTGATCTCCCGGAGAATGTAATCAGCGCATCTTCCGACAATGACACAGTCCGAAGCCGCCGCCATCTCCTTTATGATATTGCTCTGCTCGACATAGACAGACTGCTGGATCTGGAATGTCATATCCGGATAGAGACTATGTCCGATGGTAATCGGCAAGAGAGGATATGGATGGTGCTCAACAACATTATGCACGTACTCCTCAGTAAGCTGTGTACGCTTTGATATCTCTGTAAGGATTTCCTTGTCGTAGTAAGCAATCTGGAGATGGTCTGCAAGTCTGCGGCCAAGTTCACGTCCACCACTTCCGAATTCACGTCCTAAAGTAATTACCATATCTCATCCTCCTTCTTAATCATATTTTAACACCACCGGAATAGTGACAGCAACTCAAAATCAGACAAAGTTTCGCCGCTATATCCGCCTATACTGTGTCCCTAACGCAGATTTCCTGATAACCTCCCTCCTTCTGGACTCTCCCAGCTCTCCCGTGCTGATCATCTGAGAAAGAAGATTACCAAGCACTGCGGCATCTGCTGAGACAGTTGTTATGGAAAGCCCTGTATACATCGCTATAAGCATCATC
Source organism: uncultured Spirochaetaceae bacterium (assembly GCA_944392705.1). GTDB lineage: Bacteria > Spirochaetota > Spirochaetia > Sphaerochaetales > Sphaerochaetaceae > Ornithospirochaeta. The sequence goes on along the minus strand of CALXXO010000092.1, from coordinate 3,896 downwards.
AGATAACTGTCCAGCTTTCCCGCAGCATTTATCTGATAAATCCTCTTTCCTGTAATCCTCTCAAATGAACGAATGGTATCGCGGACAGAGATGGCTATGGAGTTGTAGACAACAGCAGCAAGCTCCCCTTCCCCAATGTTCTCCTTCATGGCGGCAATCAGGGAATATGCAGATGGAGCAAGATACTTCTCATCTGCAGCATCAAAGAGCTCTCCAAGCTTTGCCTGCTGGGCCTTCTGAGCTGCTCCGGAAATACCCATCGCTGAAATCAAATCCATACCGCCAAGCTTCCTTACCAGACGCACAGTACCGTTTGCACCGCCCTCATTGGAAAGATCAAGGGCTAAAGCTTCATCGGAGAGCACAGGAGACGGCAGGCGCATACCGACAGTAAGGGTGGAATCTGAAAGAATATAGGCACTTCCCTCATCTTCGCCCGTACCAAGCGCAGCAGAAGCCTGAAGATAGGATGGTGCAAGGATAACAGCAGGATCGCACTCAACACCTATATCTGCTTTGACTCTGCCCACCTCCGTTCCTGGATCAGAAAGCTCTGTGAACAAGTGCACAGGAAGTGCAAGGCTATCTATAAGCTCGTAGTCCCAGCCTTTCTGCCCCGGATTAACCAGAGCCGAAGTGGATGCATATGTATACTCGTGTTTGATAACCCCTGTAAGCCTGTATGCGATATACCCCGGTATCGAAAGTAGGTACGCAGCTCTTTCAAGCTGATCCGGATGTTCCTTACGAAGCGCAAGGAGCTGGAAAAGAAGAGAGGTATCAGAAGCCTGTACACCAAGGCGCTTGAAAAGCATCTCTTTCTCAGGTTTAGATTCAAGACGTTTTGTACGGCCATCCATAAAGGAGACGGCGTCCCCTATTCTCTCCCCGCTCTCGGAAAGCAGGACGAAATCTGAACCCCAGCCTACAATTGAAATGACATCGATTTTTCCGCTTTTCCTTATCCCGGAAACAACTTCGGAAAAAATATCATCTACATCCCAGACAAGTGTACCATCTGAAGAGAAGAAGCTTTTTGTCTGAAATTCATGGACAGTCTCAGTAATGATTCTGCCGTCCTCTGAAAGACGGCCCTTGACCAAAGTGCTCTGCTTTACGCCGAGATTTACTGCAAGATATACCATGCATAAATTTTACAGCCGCTGTTTCATATAGGCAAGAAAAAGCGTTTCAGATGAATCCTGCCAGCGAAAATACGCAAGAGTTTTCTCTGTGGCATATCGTGAAAGCTTTATCGATTGAGAAGGCTATGGTATAGTCATAGCCATGCAAAACAGAAAAAAGCTACAGCCGGGACTAAAGCTTGCGCTGGGCTTCATGCTGCTTATAGCTATCGGAACCCTGTTGCTCTACTTACCGGTCTCACACCAAGAAGGGGTGGATGTATCTTTAATAGATGCATTATTCGTTTCAACATCTGCTATCTGCGTAACGGGGCTTACCCCTGTTGATATCTCAAAGACTTTATCGCTCTTTGGATCAACGGTACTGATGCTTCTGATTCAGTTCGGTGGTCTTGGATATGCCGTTATTGCCGTAATCATAATACGTCTCGTTAGCGGCAAGATCGATGCGTCCTCTGGGAATCTCCTGAGGGACTCCCTTGGAGCAGATCACAGAATCGCTACAAAGAAGCTCCTGTTTACAGCTCTCGCTGTCACTGGAATCATAGAGCTTCTGGGATCGATACTGCTGTTCATAGTCTTCTCGCAGAACTTCCCACTGGGGAGAGCAATATATCTGTCGGTATTCCATTCCGTCTCAGCCTTCAACAATGCGGGCTTTGATCTCTTTTCCGACAGTATGATGAAGTGGAATGACAATCCGCTTGTACTCATTACAATTGCTTCTCTCATCGCCCTGGGTGGTCTTGGATTCATTCTGTACAATGACCTCATAGAACACGTCAGGCACAGAAAGAAGATAACAATGCACACCAAGATAGTGCTCTCCACTACCCTTGTGCTTATTGTTGCAGGTACGATTCTCTTCAGGATTACGCTTCCTGGCGTCGACTGGAAAAATGCTTTCTTCCAGTCTGTCACTACGAGGACAGCAGGCTATTTCTCATATGACCAGTCAATACTTCCACCTGCCGGAGTTGTGCTGACTGTAGTCTTGATGTTCATAGGAGCATCCCCTGGATCCACCGGCGGTGGTGTGAAAACGACATCATTCTTCACAGCTGTGAAGGCATCCTTTTCACTGCTTCTCGGCCGCAATCCAACAGCATTCAAGAGGGAAATAAGCTCTGAATCAGTAATGAAGGCATTCTTTGTCATCATCATATCAGTGCTTCTTGTTGCAACAGCTGTATTCCTGCTGACCATCACAGACCCAGAGTTCACCTCTGATAAAATCATTTATGAGGTCGTGTCTGCATATGCTACGGTCGGCCTTACAATGGGAATCACACCATATATATCGACGCCGGGAAAAATCATATTGATAATTATGATGTTCCTCGGACGTGTAGGTTTTATGACAATCATCACCGCATTCGCAAGAAGGCGTCTTGCAGGTGCAAGATACCTCGAGGAAAAGGTAATCATAGGTTAGGAAAATGAGGAAAAAAGAAGGAAATCAGGTTTTCGGAGTAATCGGAACAGGTAGATTCGGACTTGCTGTAGCAGAAGAGCTTCTCGCAAGAGGAAAGTATGTAATAGCAATCGACCAGGACCAGCAGAGACTGAAGCCGCTCTATGAGACAGATGCAGAAGTCTTCGTCATCAGCGATATCTCCAGCGAATCTCTCCAGGATGCAGGAATACAGGATGCAGATACCGTAATCGTCGGTATCGGCAAGGATGTTGAAAGCTCAATACTTGCAGCCCTCAATTCACTGGAACTTGGAGTAAAGCACGTTATCTGCAAGGTAATAAGCGAAGACCATGCAAAGATTCTCAGGAAGATTGGCGCAGATGTAGTTTTCCCGGAGATTGAAATCGGAAGAAGGACCGCTGTAAGGCTTTGCGAAAAGCTTGCAGAGGATATCCTTCCCCTCTCAGAGGAATTCTCAATCATCCAGATCAGGACACCGAAAGAGCTCGATGGAAAGAGCGTCAAGGATATAAAGATACGTGAACGCTTCGGAATTACGCTCATTGCAGTCGTCAAGGACGGAAAGGCCAATGGTTCCGTAGGTCCTGACACAATCCTCCACGAGGATGAGCTCATGGTTCTTTCTGGAGCAAACAAGGATCTCTCAAAATTCCAGAACTCAATCGCAGACTAAGAGCATTTGGAAGCCGCAGAATAACATCTGCGGTTTCTTTTTCTATATTGGCTTAGAACAAATCGCTATGCGTTCCAGTTCTTGTGAGATAAAGGATAAGAGTCTCTCCATCGATTTCATATATGAGCAACCAATCCGGTGAAATATGGCATTCCCTGCATCCGGAATAATTTCCCGTTAGCTGATGGTCTCTGTTTTTATTAGGCAATGTCTTTCCTTCTGCAAGCAGCTTTTTTACATCAGTTAAGAGAGATATATCATATCCTATCTTCTGAACTTAGTAGTTGGTATTATCTGATACATCAGGAAAGCAATTCATTCACCATCTCATCGACATTCGTATATTTCTTTACTAAAGATGGATTGGCTTTGATACGCTTAACTTCATCCAGGGCCTCAAAAGTTTCAGGATTCGGTTTATCTCCCCCGATTTCAAAAGGTATCCTATATTCACGCACAGTTTTCTTTGCAAAGATAGTGAATGCTGTTGTCATCGACATACCCATATCATTGCAGAAAGATTCAATATTGCCTGAGCTCAAATTCATAAACCAACGTCCTTCTGAAATAAACTGTGATGTACCGTTCATCCAGCTTCTCCTCTTATAAGACAGGATGAGCCATTTGCAAATCTTCTTGT
>CALXXO010000091.1 GCA_944392705.1 uncultured Spirochaetaceae bacterium | reverse complement strand
ATCCGAAGAACAGATTTATCAAGCATTCAAAGAAGCAGAAAGCAAACGGACTCTTCTTCTCCTAGACGAGGTTGATGGGTACATCTCACGCAAAACCGATGTCTATAGCGGAGGGGATAAAGCTCATAACGATATCACCACGTCATTCATGGTCAATCTTGAGGAATACAATGGCCTTGTAATCGCGACGAGTAATCATACAGAATTGGCCGAACCAAGCGTAGTACGGCGCTTCCACAAAATTGTTGAATTCAAATTCCCGACATATGAAGGTATGAAGCTTCTATTCAGAAGATACTTTCCTGATGTGGATTTCGACAAGAGGGAACTTGAAAGAATCTGCGCTCTTGGCTCAATCGGTCCTGGAGATTTCGTCGCGGTAAAAGAACTGACTGGATACATGGATGAAGAGGATGTGACGGGAGAGTTCATCCTTGAATCACTTTCTTCAAATGCAGCTGCAAGAAATCTTTCATCCCGCAAGTCACCAGCAGTCATTGGCTTCAAATAAAAGGAATGATAGGCACCTTCGGTGCTATCAGGAATGTATGTAAATCGAACCGATAGATGAGTATCGGTAAGCCGGACACGCCTTCAGAGGAGGAAAGGTCCAGTAGCGCATTTCATGCGGCAGATAGAAAAAAGTGTCACGGAATTGGAAGAGCCAAGGCTCGCATCAATTATTCCTCCCCACGGGAGAATCAGAAAAGTTGAAGGAGGTGAAAAGAAAGAACAGCAAGGGCTTCCAGCCCTTATTCAAGCTAATGACGTATATAGGTGACAACCTATCCATACCAGACCTTGCTGAAAGCAAGAGAATACAAAGAAGGAGAACAAAGGAATGTTCAACACTGATTCAGCTTACAGGATCAATGGAATCGTGTTCGGGGAGACAATCCCCGGTCCAGACTCAGATTACGGGGTCTTCGTACTCAGAGGAGAATCGAAGCATGGACACGATAAGGTGCTGATTCTTGCAATCATGAAAACCGACGGCAAGAGTTTCTGGTTCCTCTCTACGGATATCGTATCTGAAGATCATTTCACATCAGAGACAATCCTCAATACCCGCGACAGGAATCTTTCAGCAATCCTCCAGACTATTGATGGAAAACTCATCGTGAGTTTCTTCGATACTGCTAAGGATGGAACGGTCACAGAGAGAAGCTACAGGATAACGCTTCCTGTTGAGACTTCTCTCAGGTCAGAGTGAACAGGCGCTCCGCAAGGGGCGCTCTTCCTTCAAAAGAAGAATGGAAGAAAATGGGCTTTCAGCCCAATCAGAAATAACTGAAACCAAAATAAAGGAGAAAAACAGACATGCTTAACATTGGCAGCTATATCGTTGAGACAGTCGCATTTGCACACGTTCTGCCTATAAACAGGGATTATACAATCCTCGTTTTCGTAGGCAGGAAGAAGAAAGCTACATGCAACAGGTTCGTCTTCGCCCTTACCAGATTCGAGAATGGAGAACTGACGATAGTCGATGAGGTCTCTATCCCATCATGCGAGATGATGAAGGATGGAGCAGAAATCCTTCTTGCATCGGATTCGGTGAATGTCAATTTCAGAATCCGCGAGGCAAAGGCTATTACCGTCTCATACACGGATCATGACTTCCTGTGCGAAGAAGCTCCATCCAGTGAGAAATTCACTTTCGCAGTCCAGACCGCATAAGGGAATATGAGGAGCCTTCGGCTCACTCGGTTTTGAATATCAGAAACATGAACAGGAAAATATACCGTTCAGGCTTTCCGTAAGGAGAAGCCAAACCAGACACGCACTCACAACATATAGCTTCGGCTATCCATCAAAGACTGGGATAACCCAGAAATTCAAGGAGTCTTATATGGAAAAGACAGAACAGAAAGAGACAGATGGAACAATAGTCCTCAGTCTCAAATCAACCGTAGAGGAACTCGTCAACTACCTTGGCGAGATGGAGATCAGCGGGGCCTGCTTCTTCATCGGAGTAGATAACAAAACCAAGAAACTCTTCTCCACTCTTGCAAGAGTTGATGTACCAGCAGGTACGGGAAATAAGAAGTCCGTATCAGTTCAGATGTTCGACAATGAGTATCTCATGAAGCATGAAGAAACGGAGATGCTCAAGTACGGTAATACGAAACTCTATATCGGACATGATGAGACAGATTTCATCATCCGCGTTGGAGAAGCAGATGAAACTGCGGGAGGTGAAGATCATGTTTGAATTTTGCGGGTTCTCCATCATTAACGTTCTTTTTTCCAGTGTTTTTCCTGATACGGAATGTACTCAGGCAATCCTGATGAAAGGCAGAAGGAAAAGGGACGGCATGGAAAAGCTTATCTTTGCGATAATCGAGAAAGGGGAAGGAAGAAGGTTAAAGATACTGGATGATGTTATTCTTCCAGTTCCTATGGACTGTCCTGACGCAGCGAGAATCGCCGAAGTGACAATCGGCAACAAGCTGACAACGGCTACGCTCAGAATTCTTGTAGATACTGCGGAAATCTCGGTTACGCTTGAGGATAGGGATATCGAGTACTACAAAGAGTCCTACATCTTCACTCCAGCACCCAATATGCTTGAACTTCCCATTGATTAAGCATTCATCAGCATCTACGCCCTCGGTAAGGGGGCGTTTCAATCTCAACATACTCAGGAGAAAAAAAGAATGAGAACAACACAGATTTTCTTTAACAGGCTTATGGCAATACTGAATGCGAGAGGACTTTCCCTTGCTTGGATTGAGGAGAAAACAGGAATCAGCGAGGTTTTCCTTGCAACTTTTGAATGCATCGCCTCTGGGCTCAGCTTCCAGCTTGTACTTAAGGTGGCGGTAGCTCTTGGAGTTTCGATTGAAAGCCTCATTTCGGAAGATTGTGAAACAATGGAAGTGTCCTATTGCGAATCATCTTCCAGGATTGCATATATCGACATCTACAGGCACTTCTGGACTGCTGTGGATTACGAGGCAGATAGAAAAGGCAAGGATCTCTATGACATTTCATGGGCTGCAGGAAAGACGATTGCAGGAATTGTCAGTTGTGCCACAAGGGACAAGGATATTGATATCCAGAGAGCAGAAGCGATAGCCCTCCTCCTCGATACGACTATCGACAGACTCATCTGGGAGTCAATTCCTGAATATGCATATGAGGAATCGCTGGACGAACTGCTCGTTGCTGGCTTTTAGAGATAAGGATGAAATGATGGCTAGAGAACCGCCTTCCTGCTTTGAGAAGATGGGTGGCTCAGAGATATCGCACATCCCTGAGCCTGCATAGAAAAGTATCTACACAACGGGAATCCCGTACCAGCAGAATCATTGTACTTCCAGAAATACCTGGCAGGCAATATGCGATTTCACGCATATCCCGATTTGTGTAGCCATATCAGATCCAGGCTTTGAAAGCCAACAGGACAAAACAATGAGGAAAAAGATGCCAGAAACAAGATTCATGAATGCAAATACCGTTGCTGATTTCATGGGCGTATCGCTGCCCACTGCGTACAAGATCATAAGGAAACTCAACATGGAGCTGAAGGCTCAGGGCTACATAATCATCAGCGGTAAGGTTCCTACGAAATACTTCGAAAAGAAGTTCTACGGAGGGAACTGACAAATGACTGCAGGCCTCTCTTTTCCAAGATTGGTCTGCAAGCAAATCCACAAAACAAAGGAGGCTATAGATGCCCATATACAAGGATGAACACAACGGAACTTGGTTCGTGCAGTTCAGTTACACAGATTGGACTGGCTCATATAAGACAGTGAAGAAAAGAGGGTTCAAAACACGAAAGGAAGCTGTGAAGTGGGAGAGTGAAGCCCGCCTCAGCGTCGAAGGCAATACCGATATGACTTTCAGAGTCTTTGTCGAGACACGGTATCTTCCTTACATCACGAAGCGTGTGAAGGAAAGCACGATGCAGACAAAGATGAATATTCTGAATAAGCACATACTCCCGTATTTCGGGAACCGCATTCTTAAGGAGATTGATACACAGGATATCATCAAGTGGCACGACACTCTTCTTGAGGCTGTTGATGAGAAGACAAAGAAGAAGTACAAGCCAGTTTATCTTAAGACTGTACATAATCAGCTTACCGCATGTTTCAATCACGCTGTAAGATTTTTTGGACTGCCTCGCAATCCTGCAGCGCTTGTTGGCAATCTCGGTTCAGATACCGATATAAAGACCAACTGCTGGTCTCTTGAGCAGATGAAGGCATTTTCCAAGTATATGCAGCAGTATCCTAGGTACTTCTACTACTTCGAGCTGCTACTGTGGCTTGGAATCAGGGAAGGAGAGGGGCTGGCACTGACGCCTCGTGATATTAACTGGGAGGAAAAGACTCTCAGCATCTCGAAGACATACTATGTGCTCAATGGTGAGGAGCACATCACTTCCCCGAAAACAAGAACCAGCAACCGTATTATACCTCTGCCTGACTTCCTTGTCGAGGAACTCAGAGAATATATGAAGCTCCTCTACGATATTGGGCCAGATGACAGGCTGTTCTGTCTGTCGAAATCGAAGGTGACAATGATGCTGAAAAAAGCAGCCAGAGATCTGGGGTTTCCGGAGATAAGAGTTCACGATCTCCGCCATAGCAGTCTCACAGCGATGCTTGGATCCTCAGCAAGAATACCCCCTCATGTCGTTGCAAAGCTAGCCGGACATTCCAGCATGCAGATCCTGAATCGTTATACCCATGTTCTTCCTGAAGATGAAAGAAACGTGGCTACAACTATGAATATACTCGCAATGGACGAAAAAGGAAAGGAGAAGTGATGTCGCATAAGAATCGTGATGAGAAAAACCGGTGGCGCAATAAGACAATCGCATTCAGAGTCTCTCCAGAAGAGAATGATCTGATTAACGCCCGTGTCGCTGCCAGCGGGCTCACAAAACAGGAGTTCCTCACTTCAAACATGCTGAACGCGAGGATCACTATTCGGGGAAGCTCTAGGGTCTATTATGGTCTCCAGAAAGACCTTGAGCTGGTATATGGCGAACTGAAGCGCATTGCAACAGGGGAGAATGTGGACAGGGAGCTCATCAGCCTGGTGAAGTTCATCGCTAAGATAATTGCTGACATGAAGGAGGGTAGATAATGTATAGAAAGGTACATGCGTGGAGGGAGATTTATGATGATCTCCTTCTCACGAAGCCTAGCCTGTCGATTGTTCAGGGCTGTGCGGGTAGCGGGAAGTCAACACTTCTCAAGGAGCTATGGAAGCATGACCCAGCTCATACGTTGTGCCTTGCACCTACAGGAATCGCTGCCCAAAACATCAGGGATGGTGGCTGTCCTGCAGCAACGATACATTCTGCATTCCGCCTGAAGCCTGTCGATATCCATATCTTCAAGGAAAGAGACTATGAGAATCATCGGCAGATGCTTCGCAGTATCAATACACTGATTATCGATGAGATGTCGATGGTTGATATAAGCTTGATGGAATGGCTTCTTTCGCTTATGGAAGCTTCGGCTATGGATGGCCATGTAATCCTGCTTGTGCTTCTCGGAGATGTTTGTCAGTTGCCGCCTGTTTTCAGAGTTCCTGTAGAGCTTGAGTTCATCCGGAAAAGAATGTTTGGCAATAACAGGTTCTTCTTCAACAGTCCATCATTTTCTTCTCTGGATCCTAGAATCTACTTGATGGATAAGGTTTACAGACAGCAGGATGAAGCTTTCTCCAACGCATTGCTGTCATTGAGAAAGAAACCTGTGTCGAAGAAGAGCTTAAAACTTATCAATTCAAGAGTCTGCAGCCGTGAGGAGTTCGCAGAATCCTGCGAAAGTTCATTTTTGACGGTTGTTGCTACAAACAAAGAGAAGGATGAGATTAATGAAGAAGAACAATCCAGGCTTGAAAAATCAGGTGCGGAGTTCAATGTCTATCAGACAAGTTATGAAGGTCGTCTGATGACTCTCGATGCTGGGCGGATTCCTTCTGAAATCGTTATCCATGAAGGGGAGCAGATTATGTGCACATGCAACTGTGATGATTACCAGAATGGAACCATAGGCATTGTTGAGAGGTTCTCAAATGAGAATCTGCCTATCGTCAGAGATGTAAGCGGAAAGCTGTTTGAAGTCCAGATGCATACTCTGACCGACCTTGTACCAAGAGTAAGAAATGGCCAGATTGAGTATATCGAAGATGGTTCTATTACAATGCTTGGCTGTCAGAGTGCTTATGCAGCAACAGTTCACAAGATCCAAGGACTTACACTTGATAAGCTTTATTTCCAGCTTGGGGATTGGATTCCAGAATCAGGTGTGTACGTTGCACTCTCAAGATGCCGTCATTTGGACGATATTGGGATAAGCCGTCCTATCACGAGAAAAGACATCAGATATTCGAAAGAGGCGTTGTCATTCTTTAACATATTCATGGATGATGCCGCATGATTTGAGGCTCTGGCTGTTGCAGCAAAAGAGACAGCCAGGGCCTGTTATTATGATTTAAAACCTTCCCAAACCAAGCCATTCCATGGATTTCAAGGTTCGTCCATTGCAGATTGGGATATCATCTGGATTGTTGTAGCCATAGATTTCTTTGACGCAGCTTTCACCGAAACAACCAAGCTTGTAACTATCTATGTATATGCAATCGTATATTCTCTCCTCGTAATCTCCTTTATCGAATAGCAAGTGACAAAGTGTCTTTTTCACGGCATCAAGAGAGTTTGCAGCATAGAAGTCTCTTCTTACTCCTTCAATACCACCCAAGTGAAAATGGAGGAGGTCATGGAAAGAGTGGACGCTGTTTAGAGCATTGAACATCTCATCTTCATTCATTGCCATGATTGTATCTTTTGTGGCAAAAGCCTTTTCTACAATCGCATAGTTATGTGCTATTGATTCCAGATATTTATCGTGTTTGCCAGGAGCGAGGAATTCTGCCTTACACTCAAGGACTATTGAAACAACCTTATCATCAGGATAAGTATCTGGATTCATCCAGCTGTCTCCCTGACATTTCTCTTCACGGAGCCACCAGAGGAAACGGTCTGTCTCTATCCTGAGTGGTATGTCATGGAACTTTCTATCTGGTATCTTCATATAAAATGATTCGAGCTTACGGAATGCTGCTATGTAGTCATGATAGTTCTGCTTGAAGGAATTGATGAATTCAATCCTCTTGTTCTTTTTGTTCAGATTCACAGTGTTGCTGAATTTTGTGTTTCCAACCTTGTCATACCATCCTGGTAATGATGTGTACTGAGCGATATCTGAACATTTTAAGCGGAAATCATTAAGTGTCCTGCTGTCCAGCGGGGTAGCTTCTGCCCAGAACTGCTCGAAAATGGTAGCAAGCTCTTCATATGCTTCTGTATCCTGTTCGTAATCCAGTCGTATGTTTATCTCATTATTCTGAGCCAACGCATTGCCTGTCAGGTTCGATGAGCCGACATAAGCACAAGAATGCTTGATGATATAAAGCTTAGGATGGAATTCTGTAGAAGAGAAGTATCGTATCCTGATTCTGCTATCATCAATGATTTTTGAAAGAGCCAAAGGACTGGTTCCTATATTGAGCCTTACAATCAGGCGGATAGCGTGCGAACCATTATCAAGCATAGATTGGATTGTGTTGTTTTCGGTGAAGAATGCAACAGCAATGTCTAGATCTCTTCCTTTTGCATCATTTTTCAGGTTATAACCAAATCTGTCGTTGGAACCATTATGGGTACTTCTATTTGCTATTATCTTCATTCTTGTCTATTCCTTCTAGAATCTTATTTTAGCCGCGTTAACCAGTCTCCTGTATTTTGTTTTGCTCATGCGGTGATTAGCGTAAAATGGTATCTGCCCCGTGTGAATGGAATGTGTGCTTGGTTGAGTTTGTAAGGAAATTCTAACCGAGTATGGACTAACAACCTGATCGTATGGTTTCGTGACATTCCCGATTTGGGGAAGCTGAGGCAATTGCTGTCCCCTGTTGATTGCAAACCAAGCATTATAGAAGCAACTTGCCTTGTTGTCCGCTGATTTACCTAAGTAAAACTTGCACCTATCACAGTGTGATATATTCCTCTGAGAATGAGATAATATTCCCTGTGGACATTCTCCAACTACATTTGTGTCCGCTGCGATTGAGTAGAAATTTGCAACAGATGCCAGATTGTTTGTAAAGAAAGCTTCAGCCC
>CALXXO010000090.1 GCA_944392705.1 uncultured Spirochaetaceae bacterium | reverse complement strand
TTGATCGATGATGTGTCTATCGATGATGGAATCTGCTTTGTTGCTGCTATCTGCTGAAGTTTGGATAGTGCTTCTGTCTTGGTTATTCCATAGCCGATGTACTGGTCCCCATCGAATGCGACCTGAACAATCGTTCCATCCTCAACATACTCCTTGAATTGGCTGTAATCTATGCTTATGGCTTCATTTAGGTTATGTGAGAAGAACATATTGTTCAGAATTACAATGAGGATGAAGACAATGACGAAATACCAGATGGAGAATGTGAATTTCTTCCTGGAATTATTCTTGTTGTCGCCAGTATGTAGACCTGGCTCCTGTTCTTTTCTCTTATGCTGTTTTGTTTCATTTGTTTCCAGCATCATGTTGTTGCGGTTGTCTTCCATATTTTCTTTCCTAACCTATTTAAAATAATACACCCGGATTGAAGAGTATCTGTAGTAATTTTGAAGTGTATATGTAGCATTGGAGACATTCGGGGTTTTGGGATATAATCGCACTATGGCAGTGGATAAGCGGGCTGGGTGGACCCCTGAAAAGAAAGAAGCGTGGATAACATCGACCGCAGTGACTCTGCCTTTTGTGCTGTTTCTCATCTTTCTTGCTTTCATGACTTCCCTTGTCGTCTCATCCGAAGGATTGCGGCTTGAGAATGCTGTTGAGAGGGCTTTCAGCGATGTGATAGTGGCTCTGCAGCGGGGTGAGGAGGTAATTCCTGTCGCATTCCAGAATAGGAAAGTGCTAGGTTTCGGTTACTACACCCATACAGGCAGTCCGATATATACATGGGGGGATGCATATAGAATACTTCCTTTTTCCATGTTCGATGATTCCTCCTCCATAGCAGATACGATGATTTCCTATGATTCTGAGACAGGGATTATCGAGTGTATGCGCTATGTTGAATCAATTACATTCGATCTGGACAATCTGTTCCGCAGAAGCGGGGAGATGCTGGAGCTTCCGGATATAGTCTATCTTTCCTTCGACGCTTCCGTTTTCTTTGAGAGAATAGCCATAACAAGGGTTGTCTCGGGCTGTGCCTTTGCTGTCGTCATAATCCTCTATTTCCTCATAATGAGGATACTCCGTGAGAACAGGCGGATAAGAGAGACTATGAGGAAGCAGGAGAATCTCATAAGCCTTGGAGAAGCCGCAAGGACACTGACCCATGAGATAAAGAATCCTCTTTCCGCAATCACAATACAGCTTGCGATCCTCAAGCGAGAGGTAAGGCCTGAGGTGCTTCCGGATCTTATGATCATAGACCATGAGACGGAGAGACTCAGAAAGCTTACGAACAGGGTATCAGAATTCCTACGTAATCCAATTGGACAGCCGGAGATGGTCAATCTGGTTGAAGAAGTGGAGAGCCTTGTGCCCCTGTTTCATGGAAGCGTCAGGGTAGTCGGACCTAAAATAGCGAAGGCATATGTCTTTTTCGATAAGGACAAGCTGCGGTCTGTTATCGAGAACCTGATGAAGAATGCAGTGGAAGCCTGTGATGGGATGGATGTCGATGTGGAGGTTGAGGTGACTGCAGACTCTACAGGGGATTTCCATCTCTTCGTCAGGGACAGGGGATGCGGAATAAAGGCGGAGGATCAGAAGAGGATATTCGATCCATTTTTCACGACGAAGATCAATGGTTCCGGTATCGGACTGTCGATAAGCAATCAGTTTATCAAAGCAGCTGGAGGTTCTCTCCGCCTGTACAGCCGAGACGGAGGGGGAACGACAGCAGAAGCAGTCTTTCCTCATTCTGATAGGAGAAGAAAGACTTTATGAAAATACTGATATGCGATGATGAAGAGAATATCAGGAACCTGATGAAGAGGTTCCTGGCGATTGAAGGCATCGATGCCGATACCGCTGAAAATGGGATTTCTGCGGAGAGGATGCTCCGCGAGACCGCTTATGATGCAGTCCTGTTGGATCTGAGGATGCCGGGACTCAACGGCCTTGATGTTATCAAATGGATCAGGGAAGAAGGCTTCAGGATGCCGATTATAATGATAAGCGCCCATGGGGATATCTCGGATGCTGTAACTGCCCTCAAACAGGGAGCACAGGACTATATAGTCAAGCCATTCGACCCCGAGGAAGTTGTAATCAGGATGAAAAGCCTTATCGAATCCACTGCGCTGAGGAATATCGCAGAGCAGGGAATGGATAATAGCAATGGCTTTATCGGCGAAAGCCCGGAGATGCTTTCTATCAAGCGCGTGATAGCCAAAATCGCTCAATCTCCTGCGACTGTCCTTATTACAGGCGAATCCGGGACCGGAAAGGAAGTCGTGGCAAGGGAGATACACAGGCAGTCAAAGCTCGCAGAGGGGCCGTTTGTTGCTATCAACATAGGTGGGGTTCCTGAGAATCTCCTTGAATCCGAATTGTTCGGATACGAGAAAGGTGCATTCACAGGCGCGACCCAGCGCAAGACAGGTCTTTTCGAACTGGCTTCCGGAGGAACACTCTTTTTGGACGAGATCGGCGATATGCCGCTTTCGCTTCAGGTGAAGATTCTCCGTGTGCTTCAGGAGCGTAAGATAACAAGGCTTGGTGGAACGGAACCGATACCTATAAACGCAAGGATTATAGCAGCTACCAATAAAGCTCTGGAGAAGCTGGTAATAGATGGCTCTTTTAGGGAGGACCTTTTCTATCGCCTTAATGTTGTAAGGATACAGATTCCACCGCTACGCGAAAGGCGGAGCGATATCCCGATTCTTGCGGCCCATATCGTAGCGAAATACAGCCGTGAGATGGGGACTAAGGTGACAGGCTTCACTCCAGAAGCACTGGAAGCGCTGAAGAATCACAGCTTCTACGGCAATGTAAGGGAGCTTGAGAATATAATAGAGCGCGCGATGATCTTCGCCGATTCAGATACCATCGATGTGGATGATCTGGATTTAAGGTCGTCTAGCGTGCACATCTCCGATGATGGAAAGAATCAGGGCAGTACCCCTTTAACGCTCAGGGATGCAGAGAAGAGCACGATTATCCAGGCTCTTCAGAGGTGGAATGGCAACAGGACCCATGCCGCAAAGGAGCTTGGGATATCCAGGCGTACGCTCATAAGCAAAATCCAGGAATATGAAATAGGGCTGTAGAAGACCTGCGTCGAAAGGAGTAGAATCATTGGCGGAGGACAAAATGAAGAAGTTCATAGTTTATATAATGGTTCTGCTTCTTGCAGTATCGCTTTCGGCAGCTGATGTATCGGTTGCAGCTCTCCGTGGTCCTACAGCAATGGGAATGGTCAAGCTCATGGATGAAAGCGAGAAAGGTGAAGTCGGAGGAAACAGCTATACATTCCAGCTTGAAGGAGCTGCAGATGCAGTTGTTCCTCTTGTTGTTAAGGGTGATGTTGATATCGCAGCAATACCGGGGAATCTCTCTTCCGTGCTGTATCAGAGAACTAATGGGAAGATTGAGGTAATCGGTATTAATACCCTTGGTGTTCTCTATATCGTGGAGAATGGCGATACAGTCCATTCCGTAGAGGACCTGAGAGGTCGTACGATTTACTCAGCTGGAAAGGGTGCAACCCCTGAGTATGCCCTGCAGTACATTCTTGCAGCCAACGGGCTCGAGGTAGGGAAGGATGTATTCATTGAATGGAAGAGTGAACACGCTGAATGTGTTGCAGCTCTTAAGGCCGATACAGATGGCGTTGCCATGCTTCCTCAGCCATTTGCCACAACAGCGCTTTCTTCCAGCCCTGATATAAGAATTGCTCTTGATCTCAATGACCTCTGGGAGGAAAAGGTCGGTTCTGTTCTTATTACAGGTGTCACCATTGCCAGAAAGGACTGGGCTGAAGAGAATCCTGAAGCTCTCTCTTCTTTCATTGCAAGCTATAAGGAATCCGTTGACTACGCCAATAACGATAATGCTGGAGCAGCAGCGCTCATTGGAAAGTACAACATAGTTCCTGAGCAGGTCGCGCTGAAGGCCCTGCCGTATTGTTCTGTCACCCTCATCATAGGGGAAGAGATGAAGACAGCACTCTCTGAGTATCTCGAGATACTTTATAGCCAGAATCCACAGAGTGTTGGCGGAGCGCTTCCTGACGATGGCTTCTACTATACAGGGGAATAAGCTCTGGAAAGCCGGAGCCATAGTGTTCTGGCTTCTTGTCTGGGAAATAGCTTCTCTCGCAATAGGAGAGGAGCTGTTTCTTCCATCTCCTTCCAGCGTTGTGTTCAGGCTGGTTTCGTTGATTCCTGAAGCAGAGTTCTGGACATCGATTCTCTTCACGCTGGAAAGGATTCTGATTGGCTTCCTGCTTGCGCTTCTTAGTGCATCTGTTGCATCCGGTCTTTCATATCGTTTCAGGATAGTTGAGATACTTCTTGATCCTGCAATAAGGATAATAAGGGCAACTCCGGTTGCTTCCATCGTGATTCTTGTTCTTGTCTGGGTGAGAAGCCGCAATCTTTCCGTAGTGATTTCCTTCCTTATGGTATTCCCTATAATCTACACGAACGTACTAGAAGGTTTGAAATCCACGGATAAGGACCTCCTTGAAGCTGCCGCTGTCTACAGGATAAAGGGACTGAAGAAGCTCAGATACATCTATATCCCATCGCTTTCATCTTATATACAGAGCGCTATAAGCATCTCCCTTGGGCTGGCCTGGAAAAGCGGTATAGCCGCTGAAGTGATAGGACTACCCGATGGATCGATAGGGGAAAGGGTCTACGAAGCCAAAATCTATCTTTCTACGCCGGATCTTTTTGCCTGGACGATAGTCATCATTATACTGGCGTTCCTCTTCGAGCACTTTTTCCTATTTGTGTCAGGACGATTTCTGAAGGAGTGTGAGAGATGAGAGCATTCATCGAAGAGAAGCGGTTCGGCAGCAAACTATTGTTTTCCAATTCCTGTTTTGATGTTCCTGCGTTATCTCGCACGGCAATCCTTGGTCCATCAGGATGCGGCAAGACGACTCTTATGAGGATTCTTTCCGGCCTAGACCATGATTTTGCCGGAAGGATTGATGATGGGCCTGTAAATCCTATTGTCCTTTTCCAGGAGGACAGGCTTTCTGAGAGAATTTCAGTATTATCGAATCTGCTTGCCGTCACCGATGACAAAGAAAAAGCCAGAGAGATACTCTCTGCATTGGATCTCGGCAGTGAGGAGAAAAGCCATATCCA
The DNA here is from genome assembly GCA_944392705.1 of uncultured Spirochaetaceae bacterium. Classification (GTDB taxonomy): domain Bacteria; phylum Spirochaetota; class Spirochaetia; order Sphaerochaetales; family Sphaerochaetaceae; genus Ornithospirochaeta. Next base: position 3,039 of record CALXXO010000090.1, on the reverse strand, counting down.
TGAGCTCTCAGGCGGAATGAGACGGCGTGTTGCCATTGCGCGCGTGCTACTCCTTGATTGTGATTATCTTTTTCTCGATGAGCCTTTCAGGGGCCTTGATGATGAGATCAGGAGGAAAGCCGCATCATTGATTCTCCAATACTCGGAGAACAGGACAATTGTGTTCATCACCCATGATGAAGATGAGTTTCCGCTTTTATGTGCAGATAATGTGATAAAGCTTTCACTTAATACAGCAGAAACTGATTGAAGTTAAAACAGCTACCATTGTGATATGGTTTCTGGTAGCTGTTTCCGACTGCGGTTTCTTTAGTTTGCTGTATAGGTAAACTGTGTACCTACTACATTATTCCCGGAGAGGGCATCTGCTTTAACAGCTGTTCCAAGATTATCTGCGATTGATGATATGTCAAAATTCTTAATTGAATCGTTATTTGTATTGCTTTCATCATACTTGATAATCACGCTTGAGCCGCTCTCGAAGATGTTGTCGGTGAATATTGCATTGGAAAGGTCTACAGACTTGTCATTCCAACCTGTTGTAAGAGATCCATTGATTCTAAGTGTAGAGCCTTCCTCGAATTTATTTCCTTCGATTGTAATCTCACCTCCTACACCATTGCATATTGTGAGTGAAGCATTGTTGAGGAATTTACAGTTCTTAACTGTGAGTTTGTTGACTTCTTCACTGTTTTCGGTGAAGTAAAGAACAGCGTTTTCTTCAAATATGCATGAATCAATAATTGCATTGTTCCCGAAGATTTCGATGGATTTATTTGGTTCTTCCTGTGCTCTTGTTCCGATATTGAGACCTGCGAGTACAACATTGTCACCTTCGATTGTCATTAAGTTCTGACTAGCCCATGCGCCAGAAGGTGTAGTATCAGAAGATTCGATAGTTGCTTTCTCTCCATCTGCAGCAACGATAGCAACATTATCTTCTTTGACATAGAAGAGCCATCCAGTCTGTCCATTGTATTCGCTTGTTTTATCTCTCATATCATAAATGCCACCTGACAGGGTAAGCTTTGTTCCTTCAGCAAGGTTTTTCAGAGCATTTGTAACATTTGAAGAATTGCTTAATGTCTGGTTTGAATTATATTTGCTATCAGGATAGGTGACAGATACAGGTATTGTTATTGGTTCAGTGCGCTCCTCAATTTTGATTGTGAAGTTATCGAGTGTGCCGAATGCCATAGGACCAGGTTCATTATAAGCACTGCCATTTGGTCCCCAGATTGAGAACTGGAATGCATCGAGTGGTTGGGCCGGTGCTGTCAGGCTTCTTGTTTCTTTGAAGATTTCTTTTTCATTTATAGTTCCAGTCATTGCTGCTGTATTGTAGGAGGAGATATCGAAAACAATCTTAACTGAAACTGGTTCACCTTTTACAATGGACATAATTACCGTTTGGTTATCTGTTCCTTTTACATCGAGCTTTCCTGAAGTATCAGAATCTTCAAATATCATGTAATTATCCAAAGCCTGAGCTATGAACCCTGTGTCTGTATTATAAGAGCCCATTCCAGCACATATCCTGTAAGAACCTTGTGTCGTGTCTGCTGTTGAGAAGTCCTTTGCTGGTGTGAATGTGAATTCCATTGTGTATGAATTCTTAAGCAGGTCTATTTCATTAACTTCTGGGGCGAACATCATGAACTGTGCACCACCATAAAGCTTTGCAACTCCATCTTCGTGAACTTGATTCTTATTAAAGTCGATGTTCGAAACTTGATAGAAATAGTTCGTTACAGTCTTCTGCGAAGTGAAATTATCATTGAAGAGAATTTCTGGATCCCCTGTATTGAACGGGTCCGTGATTATTGGCTCTGTGGGGTTGTCTGGCATTTCCTCTGCATTGCCGTCGTTTCCTGGATATGGGAAGAACAGATATCTCTGTGTACACGAAATTGCTACAAGAGCAATTACCAACATCACAGCAAATAGTCTTGCTGTTTTCTTCATATTACTACCTCCCTACCACCCCAGTCATTGGCGGTAGCAAGGGTGTAGAAGGAAAGAGAGAAAAGATGCCGAATTAACCGGGGGGGGGGTATTACTATGTAACAAAATTATACAATTTGCTCATTGAAAATCAAATGGTAAAAGAGCATTTGATTATAGTTTTTGAGTAAATTTTCTAGGTTGACCGCTTAAGAATAAAAAGGCATCATCATATAGTCCAATAAGAGGTGGAGTTTATGGCACTTAACTGTGGTATAGTAGGGCTTCCGAATGTAGGGAAGTCAACGATATTCTCAGCAGTTACATCAGCACCTGCTGAAGCTGCAAATTATCCTTTCTGCACTATAGATCCGAATATAGGAATAGTTGCTGTTCCAGATCACAGGCTCGATGAGATAGCGCGTCTTATTCCTTCCAAGAAGATAACGCCTGCGACTGTCGAGTTTGTTGATATCGCGGGGCTGGTGAAGGGTGCATCCCAGGGGGAAGGGCTTGGCAACAGATTCCTGGCGTCGATAAGGGAAGTCGGTGTTATTGCTCATGTAGTCAGATGTTTCGATAACCCCGATATTGTCCATGTTGCGAACAAGATTGACCCTGCATCAGACATTGAGACTATAAATATAGAGCTTGCGCTTGCAGATCTCGAGACTGTGCAGAAGCGCTATGATAAAATCGCAAAGCTCTCCAGGATTTCAAAGGAACAGCAGAAGGAGAATGAGAAGGTCCTTCCGATATACGAGCGGCTTATCAAATGTCTTGAGGATGGGGTACCTGCGCGTACGCTTGGTCTTGATGAGGATGAGAGTGCGCTTGTTTATGACCTGCATCTTATTACGCTCAAGCCTGTAATCTATGTCTGTAATGTCGATGAGGATGGAATCACCAACGATAATGAATATGTTAAGACAGTCAGAGCTATTGCCGAAAAGGAGAATGCTCCTGTTGTCGTTATCTGCGGAAAGATTGAATCGGAAATCGCGGCTCTCGATACAGCTGAGGAGCGCCAGGAATTCCTGGAAGCATCCGGTTTGACGGAAAGTGGTCTTAATCCTCTGATCCGCGCTGCCTAAG
>CALXXO010000089.1 GCA_944392705.1 uncultured Spirochaetaceae bacterium | reverse complement strand
AAGGAAGGCATCATCCGCGAGTGGAAGAAGCGTGAGTACTACGAGAAGCCCTCTACCATCCAGAACCGCAAGAACAAAGCTCTTGCACGCAAGCAGATGAAGAAGGTCAGGAAGATGCACGCATCAAAGTCATATTAATGACCTGTAGATAATTCTCAGATGGCGGAATGGTTAAAACTGTTCCGCTATATTTTTTTTTCACTTTTCCTGCAGCGATGTTTGGTTTTATAGAATCAATATGCTAGCCGAATAAATCACTATGGGTTCTAGTATAGAGAAGTTCGAGGATTAGTTCCTGGTTTATTATCCTGTATACAAGAAGCCAGTCTGGCTCAATATGACATTCCCTGCAGCCTTTGTATTCACTGCCTTTGAGCTGATGATCCTTGTATTTTTTTCTGGAAGTTTTTCCCCTCTGCAATAATTTCGATTACAGTTTTCAGCTTTGATATATTCTTCCCTCTCTTCTTTGCAAGTTTGTAATCTTTCTTGAAAGAGTTCAGATAGCGGATTTCAAGCATCAAGTGACTCCATCAAGCTGTTTACATCTCTAAATTTCTGACTCATATTGGCAGAGTTTTCTGCTTCCTTTAATCTTTTTTTGATGATTTCTTCATATGAGTTAGGTGCTTTCACCTCAAAAGGAATGCTTCTTGTGTTTATACACGCTTTTATAAACAAATTCATTGCTCCTGAGAATGTGAGCCCCATTGAGTCAAATAATGCTTGAGCATCTTTTTTGTCCTGCTCATCAATTTTAAATGATACAGTATTAAGCATTTGTAATCTCCTATATATTAAATATAATACTTTTTCTATATTTTTGATATTCCATAGGGATTTTCCCTGTTAGTTAAATTTTGCTATGTTGTCATCGTTTTTAGACAATTTGCCTGAAGTGTGACAATTCCATCTGTTTAAGGCTTATTTTGAAAAATCCTCTTCTATAATTAACCCATCATAATTCAATTTCGGAGGTTGGTTATGAAGAAGATTTTAGTAGCGTTTCTTGCGCTTATTGTGTGTTCCGGAGCATTGTTTGCAGCTCAGGGTAGAATCGGTGTAACTCTTACTCCAGAGTGGACCTGGTATACGGACACAGAAGCTGATGATGGAGAGACAAATATCTCTCTTATGGCAGAAGGAGCCAACTATTTCGGCAAGGAAGGAGGTATCGGCATAGAATATGGTGTCGGAATCTTCATGCCCGTCAATACATGGCTTGGCGATAATACCTTTGATGCGGAGGGTGATTCCGCTTTCATCTTCAAGGTTGGTGCAGGTTACAAGCTGGCATTCAGCGATATGTTCGGCTTGGATCTTGGCATGGGCATAAGAGGAAGAGTCCAGTCTTACGCTGATGGTGGTTCATGGGGATCTGTTACTATAAGTGGAAGAAACACTTCGTTCATTATGGATCTTTATGGAAGTGTTGCTGCAGATATAACACTCCTGGATTTCCTTGGAATAAATGCTGGTGTTATGGTTGGTGGTCCTGTCCTTCATTCTGTAACTACATCTGCAAGTGGTTCCATAGGTGACTTTGGAGGAAATACATCTGATACCAGCACTGTAGATACATCAGGCTTCTGGCTTGCTCCATTCGTCGGAGTTTCATTCGTATATTGAATCATTCCCTCCTTCGGGAGGGATTATTATTGATTCGACTGCATCCCATGTTAACTTAGGTATCAGCTTCTGGTAATATACCGGATGTATGTCGAATTTCTGGAAGACTAGATTCACAATAGATTCCGGAGTGGGGATGGGTAGCTATACGATAGGCCATTTTGCATGGCTTGCATTGCTTTTCATCCTTATTTTCGTTGTTGGCAGAATATATCGTAATGGAAGTCAGTTAACTAGAAATAAAACGCGGTGGATAGTGGCTTTCCTCATTCTTCTGGATGAGCTTGCTAAGGATATCATCACGCCACTTACAGGGCAGTGGGACTGGAGTTTCCTGCCGCTTCATCTGTGTTCCATTTCCGTTTTCATAGTTTTTTTCCACGCTGCGACAGGAAGCAAACTGCTTGAGGAGTATTTGTATGCAATAACTCTTCCTACAGCTTCTATGGCTATGGTCTTTCCTGACTGGACAGGGAAGCTTCCGTTCTTCAATTTCATGTGCTTCCATTCCTTTTCAATACATCTTCTACTGGTTCTTTATCCGGTTCTTCTGCTTTATGGAGGATTCCGCCCTTCGTTCAAACGATTATCTGTTATAATACCTCTAGTCATTGTCACTGCAGTTATAATGCATTTCGTAAACAATGCACTTGGAACGAACTTCTTCTTCGTGAATGGCGGTGGCGATGGCGCAAATCCATTGTCAATCCTGGAAGGATATATAGGCTGGTGGTATTTGTTGGCCATGCCTTTGATTGCATTAATTTGCTGGCTGCCTATGTATCTGATCCCAAATAGGCACAGGAAAAATACACACTGATTATTTTTGTAGATTACAGCAGAAAGCTCTATTTGATTTGACAGCTACCGCAGTCCGTGTGATACTGATTACGTAAAACATTAAAAGGAGTGCCTATGCTGATTCTTATCTCCGATGCATTTGACAAGAGCCTTCCAGAGAAGCTCTCGGTCTATGGCGAAGTCACTGATGATAAATCGAGACTAGCCGAAGCAGATGTTGTCCTTATTCGTTCAAAGACAAAAGCTACAAAGGAATACATTGATTCCGCTCCGAATATGAAACTCATTATCCGCGGTGGAGTCGGAATGGATAATATCGACAGGGAATACTGCAAGGAAAAGGGGATAATAGCAGTCAATACACCTAAATCATCCTCTATAGCTGTCGCAGAGCTTGCCTTTGCCCTTATGCTCTCTGTTCCATGCCATATACCTTTTTACGATAGTACTATGAAGAAAGGAGAATGGCAGAAGAGTATCAAGCGTACCGAGCTTTATGGCAAGACACTATGTCTTCTAGGAATGGGCAACATCGCGAGAAAAGTCGCAGAAAGAGCAAAAGCATTCGGAATGAAGATTGTTGCATATGACAAGTATGTGGAAAGCTCGGAACTCGCGGAGATGAAGAGCCTTGAGGATGCTGTAAAGGATGCGGATTATATCTCCATGCACCTTCCATATACTCCTGAAACCGACAAGATGGTTAATGGCGATCTGATAGGAAAGATGACTCACCATCCTGTAATCATAAATACAGGAAGAGGTAAGTGTGTGGATGAAAGCGCGATGGCTGAAGCTCTGAAGAGCGGGGCTGTTTCGTGGTTCTGCACCGATGTATATTCATCGGAGCCGCCTGCTGAGGATAATCCACTTCTGTCCTGCGAGAATGTGACTTTCACACCGCACGTCGGTGCAAATACTGTCGAGAACCTCCTGAGAATAGGTGAGGAGGTCTTCGAGACAATCGGAAAGCTCAAAGAGGAGGGAAGGATATGAGAAAGCTCAATTTCGCTGCTGGCCCATCTGTAATGCCGATGGAGGTCCTAGAGGAACTGCAGAAGAATCTCGTTGATTACCACGGAAAAGGGCTGTCGATGATAGAAGCTTCCCATCGTGGCGGTATGTTCGAGGAGATGTATGATGAATGCCTTGCGGATTTCCGCTCAATTCTATCCATCCCCGATAACTATGACGTCTATTTCCTCGGCGGTGGTGCAACGCTTCAGTTCACTATGATTCCGATGAATTTCCTCCTAAATGGAAAGAGCGCAGATTATATCCGTACAGGTTCCTGGTCGAATAAAGCCGCAGATGATGCTGCAAAGCTTGGAAATGTGAATATACTCTTCGACGGGAAGGAAAGCGGATACACAACGCTTCCTGCCCCTGAAACAGTAAAACCGTCCAATGATTCCTGTTATCTCTACCTCTGTGCAAATGAGACGATAGGCGGTATAGAATGGCAGGAATTCCCTGATACAGGAGAGACTCCTCTCATTGTAGATATGTCCTCAGATATGCTTTCGCGCCCTGTTGATGTGTCGAAGTTTGCGATGATTTATGGTGGAGTCCAGAAGAATCTCGGACCAGCTGGTGCCACATTCATCATCATGCGCCATGATATGCTGGACAGGAGGAATCCTGGAATGACTGCATATATGGATTATGCGAAGCACGCAAAGGACAAGGGCCTTTATAATACTCCTCCTGTATTCTCCATCTGGGCTGTTGGACTGGTCCTGAAGTGGATAAAGGAGAATGGCGGGGTAGAAGGAATGCTTCAGAATGCAGTGGTTAAATCAGGGTATATTTATGAAGCCATCGATAGCTCTTCAGGATTCTATCGCTCACCTGTTGATCCCAGGTACCGCTCAAGGATGAATGTTGTTTTCCGTTGTCCGACAGAAGAGCTTGAGAAGAAGTTCCTCGATGAAGCTCAGCGCGAAGGAATGATAGGGCTTAAAGGACATAGGTCCGTTGGTGGTCTCAGAGCCAGCCTTTACAATGCACTTCCTCTGGAAGATGCCGCATCGCTTGCGATGTTCATGAAGGAATTCGAGAGACGTAATGGTTAAAAGGATTGACGATACAAACAAAGCAATAATAAAAGCTCTGTCCGATGGTAGGCGCCCGTACTCTGCGGTCGCCGATGAGCTTGGTATTACCGAGAATACAGTCCGTTCGCGCGTCAACAGGATGATTGACGATGGGGTTCTGAGGATTACTGCCCTTATAGACCCCTCGATGATGCCTGGTATACAGGTTGTCGTAATGGGAGTCAAACTGAAGACGATGGACCTGGAAAGGAAGGCTAAGGAGTTCTCCGCGCTTCGCGGTGTATTCTCAGCTTCCGTTGTCACTGGGCGGTATGATTTAATGGTACAGCTTCAGTTATCAGAAGAGGATGGGCTTTCTCTCCTTGATTTCTTCAAGACAGAGCTTATAAAGGTTGCAGAGGTGCAGGAAGTCGAAACCTTCGTTGTCTATCAGTCCCACCAGCTATGGATTCCTTATTGTATATAGCCAGAGCCCTCTCCCGAGGGCTTTTAAAATCCCATTGGTTTGATGCTATAATAAACAGGATAAAAAGAAGGAGTTTTTATGATTTCAACAGAATATATGGGTCTTGAACTGAAATCACCAGTGATTGTTTCTTCCGGACCGCTTACCCAGAATATAGTATCGCTGAAGAAAGCAGAAGATGCAGGTGCAGGAGCTGTCGTGCTGAAGTCAATCTTCGAGGAGCAGATTGAGAAGGATGTTTCAGCAGAGGTAGAGGGAAATGCCCAGTATCTTGAACACTCGGATGCAGAGGAGAGCTTTGCATCATTCTCCAGGGATCGCTATATAGACCGCTATATGAAGCTTCTCACAGAAGCGAAGAAGTCCCTGTCGATTCCTGTTATTGCTTCCGTCTCAGCAAAGACAATGGACAGCTGGATTGATTATGCTGAGCGCTTTGTCAAATGCGGTGCAGATGGCATTGAGCTGAATTATTATCCGATTTCTTCGGATGCTTCTGTATCGGGAGCCGATGTTGATAAGCGGCTTTTCTCGTTTGCGGAGAAGGCAAGGGCTGCTATAGATGGACCTCTGTCTATAAAGATTGGATATAAGTATTCATCTCTTGCATCGGTAATCTCCATACTGGATAAGATTGGTATAAATGGCATAGTCCTGTTCAATCGTTTCTTCCGCCCCGATATTGATATCGATTCACTCTCTTTCACATCAGGTTCTCCTGTCTCAGATGAGAATGAATATGCAGAAGCTCTCAGATGGATTGGGCTTATGAGCGGAGAGGTGAAAGCGGATCTTGTAGGAAACACTGGAATTCATGATGGAAAGACAGTTGTCAAGATGCTGCTTTCAGGAGCTAAGGCAGTAGAGGTATGTACAGCTGTAATCCAGAAGGGATTCTCTCGGATTACCGAGATGAATTCATTCATCGAAAGCTGGATGGAAAAGCATGGTTATTCCGCTCTCTCTGATTTTATTGGTATTCTTTCCCAGGAGCATATCGCAGATGGCTGGAAGTGGGAGAGAACTCAGTTCTTGAAGACAATTGGACAGTGAGGGTATCGATGGATTTTTCGAAGTACAGCAACATAGCACCATACAGAGGAAAGGAAGTCGATGATGCGATAAAAAGGGTCCTTGGACATAAAGAGGAGCTCGGCGCATTTGTCTCAATGCTTGTAAATGATGGCGACGAGGAAGCGATTAATAAATACCTCGGCATAATCATGGACAACATCGGCAAGGTTAAGTCCTATACGGATTTTCAGAAAATGATAACAGCTGGAATATTCGTTCCTACGGTTATCGGGCATACGATGAAGGGCTTCTCGGACTCCGGTTACGATTCGATTGATCCCAATAAGGGATATCTTTTCCTGTCGAACCACAGGGATATAATCCTCGATTGCGCGCTTCTCGACTATACGCTTCTGAATCATAGGAAGCCATTGGTGGAGATGGCCTTCGGTGACAACCTCATGATAAACCAGTTCGTTGAGGATCTTTTCCGCCTTAACGGAGGAATCATCGTCCGCAGGGCGCTTGGAATGAAGGAGAAGTATCTTTCATCGATAGAGCTTTCCTCATACTTTGTCGAAGGTATTACGGAGGAGAATCTCTCAATCTGGCTTGCGCAGCGTCCGGGAAGAGCCAAGGACGGAATCGATGAGACCCAGCCTTCGATTATCAAGATGCTCTATCTTTCCCAGCGCGGAAAAGGCGTATCCTTCTCGGAGCTTATAAACAAGATGAATATCCTTCCTGTATCAATCAGTTACGAGTACGACCCCAATGATATCAACAAGGGACGCGAAGAGGTTCTGAGGGAACAGCAGCACGGTGAGTACGAGAAGAAGAAGTACGAGGACCTTATTTCCATGACTAGGGGAATGAAGGCCTGGAAGGGCAGGGTACACCTTGCAATCGGCACTCCTATATCCGGTGATTTCAAGGATACTGATGAAGTCGCGCGTGAGGTAGACAGGCAGATTCACCTGAACTATAAGCTGTGGGATACGAATATGTTCGCATATGATTACCTTGAAAAGAGCGACAGATTCTCTGATGAGCTGAAGGACTTCGATGGAGAAGCATTCCTTGCGCGCTTCTCGCATCTTCAGAATGATGTCAGGAATTTCGTCCTCAACAGCTATGCAAACCCTGTTCGCTCTCGTCTCAAGGAGGAAGGGGAGGCATGAGAAGGCTTCTCCTCCCGCTGCTATTAATCCTTGTTTCCTGTGCAGCAGAGGAATTCACCGTTTCATCCCTGTCCCTTACCGAAGATGATGGTGATGCTTATATATCTGCAGTATTCTCGGATCCGGAGAGCATCTATTCATTCCGGATCACTTCTCCCGATGGAGACCTTGTTTGGGAAGGAGCGTTTTCCGGAGATGGTGAGGAGAAAAAATCAGAAGCGCTGGAGATAACTCCGGGCGCTTCTTTCCCTGTGGGTGAGTATTCCCTGATCCTCTATTCTGACAACGGCACTGAGGTCAGGGATACAGTCAATCTGGTCAGATGATTACTGTGTCCTGCCGACCATCAGACGCAGGTCTTTCTCCTTTAGCTTTATGAGGAATGTACGTCCATGGGGGCAGGCTGGTTCTTCCAGTCTGAATACCTTCTTAAGCAGTTCTTCTGCGCTCCATCTGTCGATATCATCTCCAGCTTTTATTGCGGCACGGCAGGCGATTACAGCAAAAAGCTTTGCTTCCAGATCTTTCTCATCCAGTCTGCAGGAGGTGATGAAATCCGCTATTTCGCTCTCGATTGCCCTGCACGATGCCGGAAGCGCTGTTATTTCCCATGTTCCATCGTCCTTGCGTGCGAGCATTATACCGAGTTTCGTATAGACCTCAGCATTCTTCTGCAGGAACTCATCTCCGTTGCCATCTGTCTCAATTGGAATTGGAACCAGAAGATTCTGGACTGTCTTCTGCGACAGAAGCTCATCATACAGGATTCTTTCATGTGCTGCGTGCTGATCAACAAGGTACAGCTCATCACCATACTCTGCAATCAAAAAGAGGTGGAAGGCCTGGCCGATGTATCTTATAGGTTTTTCTTCTTCCTTTTCCTGTACCTCCTCCTTCTTCTCTTCAGCTTTGATTCTTTCCCTTGCTTCCTGCAGCGCTTTTGCTTTCTCAAGCCATCTGCTGTCCTTCTCCTTGTACTCGGTCTTAGCCTTCTCAGAGAGATTCACACTGCTATGGTGCGGAGCATAATGGCTTTTTTCCTGGATGAATGGTGTGTCGGTATGCTTCGTATTCTCCAGATAGAATTCCTTCTGCACTGGCATCGCTTCAGGTATCCTGCGCTCGACGCCTGACTTTATCGCGGTGACG
>CALXXO010000088.1 GCA_944392705.1 uncultured Spirochaetaceae bacterium | reverse complement strand
CAGAAACCATTCCAGTGCGGCTTTGATAGTTTCTCCGACAAGAGAACTGGCTGTGCAGATTGAGGAAGATGCGAAGCTTCTTTCCTCTGGAATGCCTGATTACCGCATCGGATGTTTCTATGGCGGGGTTGGCTACAAGGAGCAGAATGCCGAGCTTTCGTCTGGCCTTAATCTCTATGTCGGCACACCTGGCCGTCTTCTGGATTTCGCTAAATCAAACAAGCTCGATTTCCGTTGTTTCGATACTGTTGTTCTCGATGAGGCTGACAGAATGTTCGATATGGGATTCTATCCAGATGTTCAGTCAATGTTCGCGCAGATGGTATCTCCGAAGGAAAGACAGACGATGCTCTTTTCTGCAACGCTGTCTACCAAGGTCCGCAATCTGGCCTGGCAGTATATGGCTGATCCTGAGGAGATTGCAGTACAGCCGGAGGAGATAACGGTCAAGAAAATCACGCAGGAGCTTTTCCATGTGACAAAGGCTGAGAAATTCTCTCTTCTACTGTCAATCCTTAAGAAGCAAAATCCATCATCCTGCCTTATCTTTACGAATACAAAGGATATGGCGGTGGAAGTTGCAAAGCGCCTTGTCATGAATGGATACAAGGCTGAGTATCTTATGGGTGATATGCCGCAGTCAAAGAGGTTGAAAACCCTGGACAGGATGAAGGAAGGAAAGCTCCCTTATCTCGTTGCTACAGATGTTGCCGCAAGAGGGCTCCAGATTGATGATCTTGAGCTTGTTGTCAATTATGATATCCCGGAGGATTTCGAAAGCTATGTACATCGTATCGGTCGTACAGCCAGGGCTGGTAAATCCGGGAAAGCCATAACTCTCGCCTGCGAGGAGTATATCTACGGGCTTGAACCGATTGAGAATTATATTCAGATGAAGATTCCAGTTGTCTGGCCCGATGAGATAGGACTCGAGAAGGTTGAGGATAAGAGCGCTGGATATCATTACCATTCACGCAAACCGCAGCAGAAGCGCACTGAGAGAAGCGGTGAAAGAAGGCGCAAATCCGTCCAGAAAAAAGCTCCTCAGAGCCATGAGAAAGCGAAGAAGAGTGACAATAAGGAGTATGCAAAGCTTTCAAAGATGACGCTCGAGGAACGAATGGCATACTACAAGAGCGAATTCGGCGGGGAGGATATGAAGAAGACTGCTAAACCTGCACAGAAGAGCAGCCAGCGGCCCTATCAGAAGAAAGCCCCCGATAACAGAAAGAAGCCACAGCCTTCCAAGCCGCAGAGCGAAGCTGTTAAGAAACCACAGCCGCAGAAACCACTCGAGGGCCAGAGGGCAGAGGTGAAGAGTGCAAGGAAGGGCATTTTCGCAAGAATAAAGGCAAAGTTCTTCGGAGAGTGAGATGCTTCGCCGTTTCTGTTCATATTACAAATATTACAAGGGGCTTTTTGCCCTTGATATGAGTGCAGCGTTGATATCTTCGCTGCTGTCTCTTCTATCTCCGGCTATTGTCCGCTACATACTTTCAACGGCGCTGCCGGAGAAATTGTTTGTTGAAATCATCTGGTTGCTGATTGCAATCATCGTCGTATACATGATTCAGGCCGGCGCTACTTTCATCAGGATAAAATGGGGGCATTACCTCGGAGTCTGGATGGAGAACAGGATGCGCTCGGAGCTCTTTGCTCATCTGCAGTGTCTTTCCTTCTCATATTTCGACAAGACAAAGACCGGTACGATAATGAGCAGGATTACAAACGACCTTTTCAATATTGCGGAGGTTGCTCATCATTGCCCTGAGGATTTCCTGATATCAATCGCGACCATTGTCGGAGCTTATGCCTTCATGTTTGCCTTCTCATGGCCGCTTGCGCTTGTGTCTATAATTCCGCTTCCCGTGATGCTTGTCTATGGAATCATCTTCAACCATCGGCTGAAGGAGCGCAACAGAGCTATCAGGCGTACGATTGCAGAGGTGAATGTTGAAGCAGAGAATTCTATCCAGGGAATCAGGGAGGTCAAGAGCTACTCCAGGGAGAAGATGCAGGAGAAGCGTTTCGATGAGACGAATGTTAGGCTGAAGACTTCCAGGGAGAAGATGTATAAGACAATGGCCCAGTACCAGACTGGCATAAGCTTCATGAGGGATTTCTATTACTTCATGACCATCGCTGGCGGTATTATCCTGATAGCTGTCGGCCGTGTGCAGGTATATGATCTTGTGACATTCCTCCTCTATGTCTCCGTTGTGCTTCCTCCAATTGATAGGCTGATAAACTTCACAGAACAGTTCACTCAGGGAATGGCTTCTTTCGAGAGATTCACCGAGATTCTTGATATAAAACCGCAGATAGAGGATAAGCCGGATGCTGCGCCGATTGTGGTAACTCATGGTGATATAGATTTCGATGATGTTTCTTTCTCCTATGAAACGGATGATGAGACGATTGTTATAGATCATCTTGATCTCCATATCCCTGGTGGCTGTAAGGTGGCTCTTGTAGGCGAGTCAGGGGCTGGCAAATCAACTATTGTTTCCCTCCTTGGCAGATTCTATGAACGCGAGAAAGGCAGAATTACAATCGATGGTACGGATATCAGCGATGTGACTCAGAAATCGCTTCATGAAGCGATTGGCTTTGTTCAGCAGAATGTCTTTCTTTTCGATGCTTCAATAAGGGAGAACCTAAGATACGGCAAGGCAGATGCCACGGATGAGGAGATGTGGGAAGCCCTCAGGAACGCAAATCTGTATTCGTTTGTCTCTTCGCTTCCAGATGGTCTCGATACAGAGGTCGGAGAGCGGGGAACAAGATTGTCCGGCGGTCAGAAACAGAGACTCTCGATTGCCAGGATATTCCTCAAGAACCCGAAGATTCTTGTCTTCGATGAAGCAACAAGTTCCCTCGATACAGAGAGTGAGAAGCTCATTCAGGATGCTTTTGACAGGCTTGCAAATGGCCGTACATCAATTGTAATAGCTCACAGGTTATCAACAGTGAGGGATTCAGATATAATTTTCGTAATTGATAAGGGCAGAGTGAAGGAAAAGGGTACTCATGAGGAGCTTATGGATAGAAAAGGCGCCTATTACCATCTCTATTCGCTCAAGGACTGAACTATGAAGAAAAGGATAAGAGTCACCGTAGGTATTGCATTGATAGCACCCCTCTTTCTTGTGCTTTCGTTGTTTGTAATGATTCTGGGGCATCTGCTTCTGCTTTTCCGCCTTGAGAGGGCTAGCGAGAAGGTTGTTCACTTCTTCCTTGATATATTGATCGTCTGGATTTTCGTATGCCTTGGCATAAAGCTTCATGTAGAGGGCAAGGAGAATATCCCGGAATGGGGAACAAAGGTCTGCTACATTGCCAATCATCAGTCCATGATTGATATCCCAGTGCTTTATGGTGCTGGAATGTGGTGTGGTCTTGTCGCAAAGAAGGAGCTTTTCCGCATTCCGGTGCTTCATGGCCTTCTTTCAATTCTCAAATGCGTTGCGATTGACCGTTCTTCCCTCCGTGCAAGCCTGAAGTCGATAATGACGGGTATTGAGAGAATCGAATCTGGTTATCCGATGGGAATATTCCCGGAAGGTACAAGGAGCAAGACAGGGGAGATTGCAGAGATGAAGGCTGGTGCATTCAAGATGGCAACACGTCCCAAAGCGCTGGTTGTTCCAGTAGCTCTCAAGAATACCCGGAACTCTTTTGAAGCTGTCGATAGTTTCAAGCGTGTAAATGTCTATGTTAAGATTATGAAGCCGATTGATACAGCTTCGCTCTCTGAGGAGGAGCTGAAGAATCTCCACTCCGATGTTGAGCAGAGGATAAGGGAAGCTTACGACTCGCTTCCTGGTCCATATGTTAAACGTTGATATATCCTTTTCATATGGTGATGGAAAGGAGATCTTCAATCATTTTTCTTTCTCTGCTGGCCGGGGTGAGAAGCTTAGGATAATAGCTCCCCCTGGAAGCGGAAAGACTACGCTTGCAAAGATTCTCACAGGATCTGTTCCTTCTTACAGTGGTGGAACTCTTTCAGGAAATGTAAATCTGGATGGAAATCCCATTCTGGATCTGGATGCCGCGCACCGTATGCCGTTAATAGGGCGTGTAAGCCAGAATACAGATGAGATGATGCTCTTTTCGTCTGTGGAGGAAGAGATTGCCTTTCCTCTTTGCAACTTGGGGCTTGATGATGAGGAGATCGGGAGAAGGATAAAGAGAGTTCTTTCGATGTTCTCCCTTGAAAAACTCGAGAAAGCCAGTACCTCAGAGCTGTCAGGAGGGGAAAAGCGTCGCTTGATGCTCTCTATTCTCTTCGCTGTTGATCCTGAAGTATATCTTCTGGATGAGTCATTTGATGAGCTCTCTCCGGAATGGAGAAGAAAGCTTTCTTGTTATATCTCTGAGTCAGAGCGCACTTTCATAATACTGGGATCACATGAGCTTGAGGAAATGGCTATGATTTCTGGTCCTGTGATATCGATAGGGGAAGGCAGGGCTGTTCCTTATAAGGAGGAAACACTGCCTTGCTTCTCATACAGCAAGAGATTGTCGGAGACTTCTCTGACTGCATCAGGGCTTGTTATACGTCGCCGTCACAAGGGGCTACCCGATTCCGATTCATTCATGCTCTCGGTTCCTTCATTCTCCATTAAAGCGGACGAGTGCATAGTTATTACCGGGGATAATGGCGCGGGGAAAAGCTCTTTGTCTCGAGTATTGTGCGGACTTCTCCGTGAAGATGAGGGCAGAGTTCTTTTCGATGGTAGGAATATAAATGCAAAGGAAAGACGAAAGGCTGTAGCTTATCTTATGCAGAATCCTTATGAAGAGCTTTTTCTTCCGACTGTCATGGATGAAGCTAAAAGCACTGGATGCAGCAAGGTTGAGATAGAAAAGGCATTGAGTCTTTTTGGCCTGGATGGGAATTGGTATACGGCAGAGATTTCATATGGAAAGGCGAAATTGCTTCAGGCGTTGCTTTTCTACTTGTTGAACAGGCCGTTTGCGATTTTCGATGAATTCGATAGTGCTCTTCCATATTCTGAAAGTCTGAAGGCTGTACGGCTGTATCTAGAGCGTGGAGCAGGTGTCATTGTGATAACCCACGATATGAACTTCGCTTCGATTCTTCCAGGGCGACATATCAAGGTGAAGGAGGGTGTGCTTTATGAATGCTGATAGCTATATATACGGCACATCTTTTTACCATGTATTCGATCCACGGCCAAAGCTTCTTTTCACATTGCTTTATGCATTCCTGTCATTCTTTGTTTCTTCATGGTATGGGATGGTTCTTTTCCCGCTTGTTGCCTGCATTCTCTTTGCTTTGTCCCTTGGCTTTGGAGAATTATGGAAGGGTGTAAAAAGGATTCTTCCTGTTGTTATCCTTCTCCTCGTTTTCCTTCCTCTTCAGGATAGGGCTGGTATAGCGCTGTTATCATTTAGGGGTTTTGTATTGGTGACGCATGAAGGGTGGGTTAGGGTTGCAAGGCTTATTTCAAGGTTTGTATCGATATCGATGGTATTGATGCTTTTCATGGAGACTGTGAGAAGCGTGGATATTATAAAGACGCTGCGGTATTACCATCTGCCTTATTCTGTTGCCTTACTGTTTTCAATGATTCTCCGGTTTATTCCATATCTTGGATCTCTTTTTGAGGATATCAGGGATTCGATGTCGCTTAGGCTGAATGAAGATAGGAACGGGGTTCCTATCCTTCCTTCTATAACGGCATTCACGCTTTCTGCAGTAAGGATGATTCCAGATACTGCGGCAGCTCTGGAAGAGCGTGGATTCGGGAATGGACGGCATAGTGATTATGGAATGCTAAAATCGTACAAAGGCTTGTTCACAGAGTTCATGCTTAGTGCTATCCTCCCCATCATATTCTTTGTTGTTGTGAGGTAAAAATGTCTGAGAAGAAAACAGCTCTGCACATTAGTCTCATTGCCGTTTCAGCAGCTCTCGTTGCTGTATTCACTATCATAATCCGAATACCTGTCCCTGCTACTGCTGGTTATATTTCCCTCTGCGATGCTGCTGTGGTATTTGTCTCATATGCATTCGGGCCATTCACGGGCCTTATTGCTGGTGGGCTTGGTTCTGCTTTTGCTGATCTTTTAGGAGGGTATCCGCAGTTCGCTGTCATCTCATTTGTTGTTCACGGCCTTGAAGCGTTGCTGGCGGGATTAATTGTCAGAAAAGACAGTCAGGGTATTATGACAAGGATTATAGGAGCACTGGTTTCTATCATCGTTGTATGCGCTGGGTACCTTCTCCTGGAAGTTGCTTTCATTACGACATTCAGTTCTGCAATTGTAGAGGTCCCGATGAATGCTCTTCAGAGCGGGGTTGGTGCTGTTGTAGGACTTCTGCTTTATTCTGGTGTCAGAAAGGCTTATCGCAATCTTGATGCTATCAGATGGTAGCAAGCGCTTTTTTTCTCTGATATAGTCTTCTCAGGAGGTGACGATGCCCGGTAAGAACCATGATGCGATTATCGTCCTCGATTTCGGCGCACAGTATAGTCAGCTTATTGCAAGACGTGTGAGGGAGTGCGGTGTATATAGCCAGATTTATCCTTTTACTGTATCTGCAGACGAAATAAGGAGAATTAATCCGAAGGGAATAATCTTCTCCGGCGGGCCTTCTAGTGTCAAAACACCTGGTTCTCCTCGTCCAGATAAGGAAATATTCTCTCTTGGAATCCCTATTCTCGGAATATGTTATGGCCTTCAGGTGATGTCTGAGATGCTGGGTGGAAATGTCACTTGTCCTGAGAAGAAGGAGTATGGTCTGCAGAATATAGATGTAGTCGATAGCTCTACTGAGCTTCTATGCAATATTTCTGCAAAAAGCCAGGTCTGGATGAGCCATGGGGATTCCGTTGACAGGATTCCTACGGGTTTCAAGGTGACGGCAACGACGCCTACTTGTCCATATGCTGCTATTGAGGATCCTGCAAGAAGGTTCTATGGGGTTCAGTTCCATCCAGAGGTTGTGCATTCTGTTGAAGGCGATAAGATGATTCGTTCCTTCGTCCTCGATATCTGTAAGGCTTCTGCTGATTGGAATATGGGTTCTTTCGTAAGCGATGCAGTTGAGTCGATTAGGAAGACAGTCGGAAATAAAAGAGTTCTCTGTGGTCTTTCTGGTGGTGTTGATTCCTCCGTCGCGGCTGTGTTGATTCATAAGGCAATTGGCGACCAGCTAGTCTGTGTTTTTGTCAATAATGGTATGCTCCGCAAGAATGAAGCAGAATCTGTTCTGGAACTTTTCGGAAAGCATTTCAATATGAATCTGCAGTATGCAGATGCTACAGATGAGTTCCTATCTGCTCTCAAGGGTGTCACAGAGCCGGAAGCTAAGCGTAAGATAATAGGTAAGGTTTTTGTTGATACTTTCTACCGAGAAGCGAGGAAGTGCGGAGATGTTTCATTTCTCGCCCAGGGCACTTTATATCCGGATGTTATTGAGTCCCGTTCTCCTTCTGGCGGTCCTTCTGCAACGATAAAATCGCACCACAATGTTGGGGGACTTCCAGAGGATTTGAAATGGGAGCTTCTTGAACCTCTGAAGGAGCTTTTCAAGGATGAGGTAAGGGCGCTTGGAAAGGAGCTCGGCCTTCCTGATGAGCTTGTGTATCGTCATCCATTCCCTGGCCCAGGACTTGGGGTTAGGTGTATCGGTGAGGTGACGAAAGAGCGCCTTGATACTCTTCGTGATGTTGATTCGATTTTCATAGAGGAGATAAGGAAAGCTGGTCTTTATGATAAGATCTGGCAAGCCCTTGCGGATCTTCTTCCAGTAAAGAGTGTCGGTGTACAGGGTGATGAGAGGACATATAGGGAAGTCTGCACTCTTCGTGCTGTTACTAGTGAAGATGCAATGACTGCTGACTGGTACAGAATGCCATATGATGTTCTCCAGCGTGCAGCATCCAGGATCTGCAATGAAGTCAAAGGAGTAAACAGAGTACTCTATGACATTACATCCAAACCACCAGGAACGATTGAGTGGGAATGATTACACTTTTTACGTAATATATAAATCGTTGTAAAACAAGTACTTGTTTTATGACGATTTTTTTATTTTATGTCGATTATCGCTATTATTTCAGATTTTTCCTTCCAAATTCCTACCAGCGAAAAATCCTTAAAACTGATATACGTATTATTTCTATTATCGCAACAGCAAAATAATTACTTTGCTTATAATAAATAAGCAGACAATGTTTTTACAAAGCCCGTCAACCTGGCTTTTCTTGTTAGAAACAAGTTCTTTATCATCTGTTTCCTGACGCGTATTCCCCCATGTTTATGTCTATGACATCCCTTGGTGGCTGGA
>CALXXO010000087.1 GCA_944392705.1 uncultured Spirochaetaceae bacterium | reverse complement strand
ACAGCGTCTCACCATCCATTAAAAGCTCAAAGGAGGACTGGCTTGTCGTTATCGTCTTCATATCTTCAGTATAGCAGGTTATGTTCATGCCTTATATACGTTCTGTCTGCGGCTTTTGGTCAGGAAATTCAATTTTCTTTTTCCTGTCTGGATTTGGTAGTATTCTTTATGTATGAGCAGCATTCTGATTAAAAACGGACTTGTAGTTGATACAGAGTGGATGAGACATTATGACATACTTATCTCTGGTTCCAAGATCCAGAGAGTTGCTCCATCCATCGATTATTCCACGCTACCGCATGATACTACAGTGGTAAGAGCAGATGGACTCTGTGTCCTTCCTGGGATTATAGATGCGCATACGCATTATCATCTGGTATCGAGAGGAACTGTGACAGCGGATTCCTTCGAGGAAGGATCCAGGCTTGCCGCCTATGGTGGTGTCACCACGGTTGTCGATTTTGCCGATGATAATAAAGTATCCCTCCTTGATTCCCTTCATCAGAGAAGAAAGGAAATGGTTCCAATGGCAATTGACTATGCACTTCATCAAGGTGTGTACAAGTATCGCCCTGATATAAAGAAGGAACTGGAATCTATAAAGAGGGCAGGTATAGGTACTTTGAAGATTTTCACGACCTACAAGGATGTTGGCTACCTTGTTGATGACCGTGAAGAGCTTAAGACCATATTCAAGGATGCAAAGGATCTTGGCCTTATGGTCTCTGTGCATTGCGAGGATGATAAAATCGTCACAGAGCTTTCAGCCTCCTGGAAAGGACAGTACAGGCCGATTGACCATGCCGCTCTCCGCCCGGCAGAAGCAGAAGCTGCGGCAATTGAATATGTAGGCGGCATCGCAGCAGAACTCGATATGCCTGTATATATAGTCCATCTTTCATCCAGAAAGGGGCTTGAAAGCGTCAGGAAGCTAAGGATGCTGGGCGTCAAGGTAATAGTAGAGACGACACCGCATTATCTTTTCCTGACAAAAGAGAAGCTCGAAGGTCCAGAGGGACCGCTTTATGTCATGACTCCTCCTCTCCGGACCGAGGATGATAACGAAGCACTGCAGGAAGCTTTAGTCAATGGAGAGATACAGGTTGTGGCAACTGACCACTGCTCATTCACAAGGGAGCAGAAGCTGGAGAGCAATGACTGCCGTACAATCTACCCCGGAATTCCAGGTACAGAAGAACTTCTACCGCTTATCCATACATTTGGAATGGTAGGTGGCAGGCTTTCAATGTCCCAGATTGTAAACCTTCTTTCTACTGGACCTGCCAAGATCTTCGGACTCTATCCGGAGAAAGGTTCTTTGGAAGTCGGAACAGATGCCGATATCACATTGTTCGATCCGGACTATAGCTGGACAATTTCGAAAGACACCACACATTCGGCTTCGGGCTACACAGCATACGAAGGTTTCAACGTAACGGGAAAGGTAGTCATGACTTATCTTCGTGGTCGCCTTGTGATGGGGGATGGAATCTATCTTGGTCTAAGCGGAGATGGTAAGTTCCTGAGGGCAAAGAGATGATAAAAGCACTTCTTTTCGATATGGATGGAGTCCTTGCAGATTCCGAGGGAGTCTCAATCCAGGTTGGAATCGAATACTTTGAGTCGATAGGTATCAAAGCGACAGCTGAGACATTCAAAGATGCTCTCGGCTGCGGTGAGAAGTTTTTCTTCGACAAGGCTGCAGAGGTGCTTGGGCTTTCGGATTCCCGGTATTCGTATGATGCCGCATCTGCATTCTTCAGATCCCGATACCCCGAATTGATAGCATCCCGTAGCATTGCTCTTCCCGGCACGGATATTGTCAGGAAGGCAAGAAATGCTGGTATCAGAACAGCGCTGGCTTCTTCTGCACCTTCCTGGAAGGTCAAGGCAAATATAGCTGGAATTGGCCTTGATGAGTCAGATTTTGATTTCATAGCTACCGGAGAGGATATTGTTAGAAACAAGCCGGAGAAGGATATCTATGAACTGTGCATGATAAAGCTTGGCGTTTCAGCTTCTTCATCAGTTGTTTTCGAGGATAGTCCAGGTGGTATTGAGAGCGGAAAGAGGGCTGGTTGTCGTGTTGTATCATTGCTTACTACGATTGATGAGGTTTCAGCCCTTGCTGCAGGTGCCGACGCTGTAATTACGGACCTCTCTTTCATTCAGGATTTCAGTGCAGCAGACGAACTGGAGAAACAGCTTTTTCCTTCAGCCTCCAGAAACAAGGCAGTCCGCTATGGTGCTAATTTCATAGAACCGCTGGACAGGAAGATGCCAGAATCATTCACTGAGAAAAAAGCCATAGAAGCTGCGAGGAAAGCCTGGGAGAATGGCTATGCCCCATACTCAGAATTCAGGGTAGGCGCGGCTGTTGTGTCTGCAGCAACCGGGCGTATTTACGCTGGCTGCAATGTAGAGAATTCCTCCTATGGTGCAACTATATGCGCAGAGAGAAATGCCATTACAACCGCAGTCGCGTCGGAGGGTGCCGTCGGCCTTGATTTGATTGTCGTCTATTCTGACGATGACCCACCAGCTCCTCCTTGCGCCATGTGCTTGCAGGTTATCGCGGAGTTTGCCCGGCCCGAGACGAAAATAGTGCTAGTAACTCCACGTGATGAGATTGTGAGATACAGTTTCTCAGAGCTATTGCCGATGCCTTTCATTTTCCCTAAAATGCGTTGAAATGAGACATTTCGGATTACTCTGTGTCCTTTTGATACTTTCTCTATCAGCTTGCACAAGTACGAAAGCATTTGTCTCCTCGGAGTTCGCTTCATCTGAAGTTCCTCTTGAGGAGAAGCTTGTTTCTGCTGGAGCGGAAGAGGTGACAGTGCCTTTCCCGGAGGTTTTCTTCTCCGGAGAGTCCTGGCTTGAGCGGCTGACAGAGCTTTTCGATGAAGCTGATGATTATATCCTGCTTACTACATTCCTCGGATCCGATGCCCCTGCGCTGGAAGAGATGTATGGCTCTCTGATGGCAGCTGCAGAGAGGGGAGTGAGGGTCTATTTCGTAATCGATGGTATCTCTTCCTTCGATATGACAGAGTCGAAGAATTACATGACACCGCTTTATTTTCTGAGGGCAAAAGGTGTTCACCTTGCAGAGTACAATCCCCTCACTGTCACGCACCTGTTCAATCCTGCGACGATTGTCAAGCGTGATCACAGGAAGATGGTTATCGTTGATGGCAGGATTGCCGCAATCGGGGGAATGAACATGAATTACATCTCCCTTGGAGCCGGGGAGGGCTCCCAGAGGGATAGTATGTATCTTTTCCATTCCCCATCCCTTGCTGCAGAGCTTACGGACGAATTCGTCTCAATCTGGAATGAAGCGAGCGTTGACAGGATAAAGAAGTCTGATTTCGCATCTTATCCAGATACTTCCGGTATCTACAAAGCATATCTTGTGCCTTCTTCGGGGATTGCGGAAATGTACTCGTCCCTCATTTTCAGTGCTGAAAAGAGCATTCTGATCTTTCCATATCTTCCTGTTCTCGATAAGAACATGAAAAGTGCGCTCTGGAATGCTCATGAGAGGGGTATCTACACAAAGATGGTGATGCCTGCCGACCTCAGGGGCTATGCGGCAAGCGGGATTTACCAGACGCTTCCTTCTCTGATGGAAGAGACTGGTGCGGATGTGTATCTCTCAATCTACGATGAGGAGGGCAATCTGCTTCCGCTTCTGCACGAGAAGCTGATGGTTGTGGATTCACGTTATGTTGTCATCGGATCTGCAAATTTCAATTTCAGGTCAATGTCGCTGTCGGAGGAACTGGCGCTTGTTGTTGACAGCCCAGAGCTTGCCGCGCTTTTAGAAGGTCACAGCGCCCTTATAGAAAAGGATTCGGAACATATATCGCTGGAAGAAGCGGAGAGATTGAAGAAGGAAGAGGGTAATATCTTTGCATATCTCTTCACTTATTTTGGAGGTTGAGGCCATGAAGAAAGCTTTTGCATTCGCTCTAGTAATCATTCTGTCTTTTTCCCTCCATGCAACGCCATCATTCGGTTATTCGCTTGCGCCTGTGGGGGCTATGACTCCGACAGGAAACTATGGAGGTCTCACAACATCCTTCATATTCTCGCCTTCGAAGGAGCTCCATACAGGGGATATAACCATAAGCGTTGATCTTTCGCCTGTCAGTCCGTTTTTTGAAGGTGTCATGGTCTCTGTTTCCACTCCGTTATTCATTCTCTCCGATCATCCGTTTCCATGGATTTTCAATAATCAGGTGCTGTGGACTCCGGTGCTTTTTGCAGGAGGACAGTACAGGCTGGGAAATGAATGGAGCATCATGGGTGGCCTTTCGCCATTTGCATTCCGTGATAACCACTTTGTCTATGAGTTCCTCTCTCCCTACGTTCTCTATTCTTTCACCTCCGCTAAGTGGGGATGGGGAATGTATGTCATGAGATTCTCGTATTTCTTCTAGGGGTAAAGATGAAGAGATTTGCCATTATCGCAGTAATTGCCGTTGTTCTCCTCGCTTGTGCCTGGGCTGGCGACCATCATGATATCTCATTCTCATTCGGGCAGCAGACCTACAAATGGCCTGAAAAGGGCATAAGCTTTTCCTATGGAATCAACATAGGGCTGACAGAAAGGCTTGAACTTGGCATCTTGGGAGTTTCAGAACTTGTCCCCATGCCCTTTGAGTCTAATATGCTAGGGCTGGATTTGTCGTTTGCGCTTCTTGGCGCGAGGTCCACAGCTTCGAAAACGGCGGGTAGCGGTTTGAATATGCTCTTGTCAGTCGGTGGTTTCTACAGGACAGATAACAATGGAGCCGGTCCCATGATTTCAATCACACCACTTTCGATAGGAACCCCTGTATCGGGAAGAAGGGAAAGAATACTCAAGACCGGCTTCGGCTATGATTTCGTGAACAAAGATTTTGTTATCACATTCTCTCTGGTTTCAATCGATTACTACGTCAGAGGAACGTGGAGGGATTATTCGTTCGGGGAATCACTTTCCCTCTAGTGCCATCATCTTGTCTATTCTGCGCTGATGGCGCCCGCCTTCGAATTCTGCGTCGATATATGCATCCAGTATCTTTGTAACAGGCTCTTTGTAGTCTATACGTCCACCGAAAGCTATGAAATTCGCATCGTTATGGCGGCGGCACATCTCTCCCGCATAGCTGTCCTGGGGGAGGGCGCACCTTATGCCTGTCATTTTGTTTGCTGAGATTGAGATTCCGATTCCAGTGCCACAGATCAGGATTCCGAAGTCATAACCGCCCGTGCGGTATTCATTTACAGCCTTCTCTGCATAGTCAGGGTAGTCAACGCTCTCTTCCTTATCCGTTCCAAGGTAAGTATATCCGATTCCTCTCTCATCCAGATGCTTCATGATTGCCGCTGCAAGCTCAACTCCGCCGTGGTCATTTGCAATTACTGCTTTCATACTTTTCTCCTTTCCTACAGAGCTGATTCAGTTTACCATTTTTCCATGAAAACATATATCACTGGTCATAGAAACCCCGATATGGACTCCGTATGTGCAGCTTATTCCTATGCAGTGCTTAAAAACAGGATAGACCCTGATAATGAATACATCCCGGTAATGCTCGGACCTACGAATGGAAGTACAAAGAAGGCTTTTGCTTCTATGGGAATAGCCCTTCCACAGTTTCTGCGTGATGTAAGACCAAGGGTTGGGGCTGTCCAGAAAAAGCCTTTAGCAACTATTTCTTCTTCTGATCCTCTTTACATTCTCATGGATATATTCCAGAGGAGGAAACCTACAGTTGTCCCTGTTATCGATGATGGCGAGTATAAGGGGCTTTTATCTGCAGATGATATAAATGCATTCTTCCTCAGGGAGAACAGCGGTGCGATGCGGCAGCGCTATCTGCTTTCTGAGGATAATATAGAGAGGGTTGTCGAAGGTGAGTACATTCAGAGGGGAAGCTGTGGTATTGTGAGAGCCCCTTATATGATTGGTGCAATGGAGTATAGGGTATACCTTTCTCGTCTCGAACGCCTTTCAGACAAGCCCGTTCTTATAATAGGCTACAGAAAGAAGCATATTGAAGCTGCAATACGCAATCAGTTGCCGGGAATCGTGATAACGGGCGTTACGAATCCTTCTGCTATGGATATAGATTTCTCATCGTTCAAGGGCTTTGTATACCTGTCTTTTCTGGATACAGCAGAGACGCTTCGGCTGTTAAGGCTTTCTACTCCCGTCTCTGATATCCTCCCAAAGGAGAGCCACGATATGGAGACGGAGAGCGATATGCTCTTCGATGACGTCAAGAAAAAGCTGCAGGAGAGCGAATACAGGGGGCTGTCTGTTTTCACGGAAGGAAAGTGGACAGGGTTTGTTACGCGCCGCTGCTTCCTTGACAAACCTAGGGCTCGTCTCATCCTTGTAGATCACAATGAGCCGGAGCAGAGCGTCCAGGGTATCGAGGATGCTGATATCATAGAGATTCTGGATCATCACAGATTGGCTCCTCCCAGAATGCGTACGCCTATCTACATTGTCTCTGAACCGCTGGGCTCTACTTGCACAATAGTCTATGAACAGTTCAAGAAGTGGGGTGTTGATCTGGATAGCCTGACAGCAAAGGTACTGCTTTCCGGACTTACCGCAGACACTGTGATGCTCAAGAGTCCAACTACCACAGATTACGACAGGCACGTTGCGAGAAGGCTCTGTGAGATATCTGGGGTGGATGACTATGAAACCTTTGGCCGCTCTCTGTTTTCCGATGGCCAGTCGCTTGCAGAGCGCGATGCCATGTCCGTAATAAAGGGCGATATGAAGAGCTACGAGGAGCATGGTATTAAATTCGCTATAGGCCAGGTTGAGGTTATGAACCTTGAAGAAGCAAGGGGAATAATAGGAGAGTACCTCTCCAATCTCGAGACAGTCAGGGTTGAGAATGGTCTTGACTGGTGTATGCTTCTTGTCTCCGATGTAATCCGGGGAAATTCGGTATTGCTTATGACTCCATTCGACAAGGCTTCGCACCTTGTCTATGAGAAGATAGAGGATGGCGTGTATATGCTTCCTGGTGTGCTATCGAGAAAGAAACAGCTCCTGCCGGAAATCCTTAGGGTTCTCGATGAGTGAATCAGACTCCCTGCACTTTGATTATCGATGGAATCTGCCTTATTGCCTGTGTTGTCTTCTTCATCGCATCTTCGTTATCCGCGCTGATGGTGAATGTTCCGACAAGGCCTTCCGGGGAGACATCCAGCGCTCCCTGGATAAGATGGCTGTTGTGCTTGCGGACAGCATTGTCTATTTCGCTGAAGAGCTCTGAATTGAATTTGGCTGTAACGGAGAATCTTCTTACCAGTTCCTGGCTATCCCATTCCACAGGTACTATCCTTTCCTCTGCTTCCGGCATATTGGCAAGGTTCGGGCAGTCTCTTCTATGTATAACATAACCCCTTCCTCTTGTTATGTATGCCACGATATCATCGCCATGGACAGGATTGCAGCATTTTGCGAAATCGAAGAGTATGTTGCTGTTTTCCCCGATGATAACAGTGCCTTTCTTCTCATGGGATGTGAACCTGAGCCCCTGCATCGTAGGGATGATTTTCTTTGCGCTCTCCATTGCAGCTGTAGCTGGCTGCAGTGCAGGCTTTTTCTGGCTCTGGGCAATAGGAAGATTTGTCTGTTCGTTCTTATTGAGCCATGCCCTTATCTTTTTCTTCGCGGAGGTTGTCTGTGCATACTCGAGCCACTGCTGGTTCGGGTGGGCATTGGGGCTGGTCATTATCTCGATGATCTGGGTATTCCCGAGCGGTTTGTTCAGAGGGATTATAGAGCCATCGGCCCTTGCTCCTGAGCAGTGATTTCCGATTTCTGTATGAACTTTATATGCGAAATCGAGAGCAGTCGATCCAACCGGAAGCTCAATTACATGACCCTGTGGAGTGAAGACGACTATTGAATCCTTCAGCAGCTCATTCTTGATTTCGTCCATGAAGTCTTCGCTCTGCGCTATCTCCTTGGACCATGTCTTTATCTTCCTGATTATCTTCTGGTAGTTTATCGAATCAACGGTCTTCCAGGTCCCGGACTCTGAGCCGGAGGCCGCTTTGTATGCCCAGTGTGCAGCAACACCTTCTTCTGCGGTCTTGTGCATCTCCTGTGTTCTTATCTGAATCTCCAGATGCCTGTTCTGAGGTCCAAGGACCGTTGTATGCAGCGACTGGTAGTTGTTCGCCTTGGGCATTGCGATATAATCCTTGAATCTGCCCTCTATAGGAATCCACATGGAGTGTATGACTCCGAGAATCGTGTAGCATTCGACAGTCGTCTGGCAGATTACTCTTATTCCAAGGATATCGTAGATTTCATCAATCTCCTTCTTCCTCTTCTTGATCTTCTGGTAGATGGAGTAGGCGTGTTTCACTCTGCCTGTTATCTCGATATCCTTGATGCCAGCCTTCGCGCAGG
>CALXXO010000086.1 GCA_944392705.1 uncultured Spirochaetaceae bacterium | reverse complement strand
AGAAGACCTCAAGCGCCGAGATTTCACCATAAATGCATTCGCCGCATCCCTTCCGGATGGTACAATCATTGATCTTCACGGCGGGATGAAGGATCTGAAGAAAAAGACAATCAGGGCAATCGGAAATCCTGAAGAACGATTCTCCGAGGATGCTTTGAGAATGCTCAGAGCCGCAAGATTCTCCTCCCAGCTTGGATTTCATATAGAAAATAACACGCTTGAAGCGATGAAAGATCACCATAGCTCTATAAATAAAGTCTCTGCAGAAAGGATAAAGGAAGAGCTCTGGAAACTGATTGACGGCAAGGACCCAAGATCTGGACTTGAAGCCCTGAGGACAACAGGAATCATGGAAGAAATCCTCCCAGAACTCTCTTCCTGCTATGGCTTTGAGCAAGGTGGAATGCACAGAGAGACGCTTTACGAGCATCTGATATACGCGCTCGAATCGGCACGGAATCATAAATACCCGATGACAGTGAAGCTCTCCGCCCTCTTCCACGATATAGGGAAAAGGGAGACGAGAATGGAAAGCAACGATGGAAGGGAATGGACATTCCACGGCCACGACACCGTCTCTGCAGAAATGACTGATAAGATATTCCGACGCCTTAAAACTTCAAACGAGGAAAGAGAAAGCGTCGTGCATCTGATACGCAACCATATGTTCTCATATACTCCCGACTGGACAGACAGTGCTGTAAGGAGATTCATAAACAGGGTCGGCGTAGATAATATCAACAACCTCTTCTACCTTCGCGTTACTGATATGGAAGCCACAATAGGCCATGCTGTAGTTCCTGACAACCTCCTAGCATTCGATTCGAGAATCAACGAGGAGCTGGACAAGGAGAATGCACTCACTATAAAGGACCTTAAGATAAACGGCTCAAGGCTTAGGGAAATCGGGATAAAGCCAGGGCCTGCCATGGGCGAAATACTCCGCACCCTTCTCGACGAAGTGATTGAGAAACCCGAACGCAACAACGAGGAATATCTTGAGAAAAAGGCTCTCAGCCTTGCTCAATCCCTAGAGCAATGAGAGCCATCTTAGCGGCAGCCTGCTCAGCTGCTTTCTTATTCCTTCCCTCTCCCGGTCCGAAGACTTTAGTACCCATTTCAACATTCACGCGGAATGTCTGAGCATGATCGGGCCCAGTCTGAGAGATTATGACATAGCGAGGAACCTTTCCCCTTCTCTTCTGAAGATACTCCTGAAGCTCTGTCTTGTAATCCTTATAGCTGAGCTTGTTCTCAAGCATCTTCTCAACCTGCTGGGGAATGAATGAAAGGATGAAGCGCCTTGCTGTATCGAGTCCCTGATCCAGATACAGGGCTGCTATCACAGCTTCAAGAGCATCTGCAAGGATTGCTTTCTTCATCGTTCCCTTCTGGCTTCTCTCACCCCTGCCCACGAGAATGTACTTGTCAAAATGAAATGACAAAGCAACCTCCGAGAGACTCTCCTCAGAGACAACGACGGCCTTGATCTTGGAGAACTCCCCCTCGTGGAATCGGGTGAAGGAAGAGAATAGATATTCCGCTGTCACCATGCCAAGGATACTGTCGCCGAGGAATTCCAGGCGTTCATTGTTATCGACCTCGCCCTTGCACTCATTCGCATACGATGTATGGGTGAATGCAAGATTGAGAAGCCTGTATTCATCGAACTTGAGCCCAAGGCTTTCTGTGAATGAAAAAAGCTCCCCTTTCCTCTCTTCAGAGAGCGCGGGAGCCTTATTAAGGTATGAAATCAATTTACTTCAGTTCCTTAGCGAGATAGCGGACGGCATCGCCGACTGTCTCAAACTCATTAGCCATATCGTCGGAGATTGTAATTCCTGTCTCCTCCTCGATAGCATATACAAGCTCATATGTATCGAGACTATCAGCACCAAGATCCTTGCGGAAGTTTGCATCCATTGTGATCTTTGCCGGGTCGATATTGAGTTTCTCAACTACAAGAGCTTTGACTTTCTCGAATACTTCATTCTCTGTCATAATTACTCTCCGTCTTTGACTACAACAGGCTTACCTGCATAGTAACCGCACTTCGGGCATACGCGATGTGACGGAATAAGGTTTCCACAAGTCTGGCACTCCGAGAGAGTCGGTGCCGCGAGCTTCATGTTTGCAGCCTTCCTGGATGCTGCCTTGGATTTTGATGTTTTATACTTAGGCGTTGCCATTTCTCACCTCTCTATTCTGTAATACCATCCGTCGATGGTAACAGAACTCCCCATTACCGTCAATATCGGACAACAAAAGACATTATCTGGAATAGAACTCTCCGTCAAGTGGTCTGAAAATCTGAGAACATGATAGTGGAAAGAGTATTCCTTAGTGCTATTATCAAAGGCATGAAAGGCTCATATGAAATAGATATGTGCTCGGGCCCCCTGATACCCAAAATACTTCAGTTCTCGGTCCCGTTGATGCTTTCCGGCATTCTGCAGCTCCTTTTCAATGCTGCTGATATAATTGTTGTCGGCCAGTTCACAGGAAGCCAGGCAATGGCTGCCGTAGGTTCGACTGGATCTCTGAACAACCTTATCGTAAACATCTTTCTAGGGTTCTCTATAGGAAGCAGTGTCCTAATGGCAAGGTTCTATGGGGCAAAGGAAAACAAAAACATACATGACCTTGTCCATACATCGATATTGCTTGCACTGCTATCAGGGGTGATTCTGGTCTTCCTTGGCCTGGCACTGGCAAAACCCTTGCTGACGCTGATGGGAACACCGTACGACGTGATAGACCAGGCAGTACTTTATATGAGGATAGTCTTTCTTGGGATGCCCGCTTTGATAACCTATGACTTTGGCGCAGGAATCCTCAGAGCTATAGGAGATACCCGACGACCTCTGGCCTATCTATTCATCGCGGGGGTAATCAATGTATGCCTTAATCTTTTTTTCGTTATAGTCTTCGGCCTTGGCGTTGCAGGAGTTGCTATAGCTACAATCATCTCACAATATACATCTGCTTTCCTGATAATAAGATGCATGATGAAGAGCCAAAGTGTTTACAGCCTTGCGCTTAAAGACCTCAGGATAAACAGACAGACACTCAAGCAGATAGTGAGGATAGGACTTCCAGCAGGGATACAAGGCGCTGTGTTCAATATATCGAATGTTCTAATCCAGTCATCAATCAACTCATTCGGATCGATAGCCATGGCTGGAAATACGGCAGCATCGAATATCGAGGGGTTTGTATACACAGCGATGAATTCCCTCTATCAGGCATCGACCAGCTTCACAAGCCAGAACATAGGAGCAAGGAAAACGGAGAGGATTGTTCCGGTCCTAATCGCGTGTCTTTCCATAGTAATTGCTGTGGGAGCAATACTCAGTGGAATAGCAATAACATTCGGCGAAGGGCTCCTGGGAATATACTCCTCGGATGCAGAGGTAATACAGTACGGCTTGCAAAGACTTCACGTTGTCTGTCTTACGTACTTCCTATGCGGAATGATGGATGTTGCTTGCGGATCGATCAGGGGTATGGGATACTCGATGACCCCGACAATCGTGTCTCTGACAGGAGCCTGCGGTCTGAGAATACTTTGGATCTATACGATATTCCGCATGGATCATACGCTCTTCAATCTCTACCTTTCCTACCCTATATCATGGATTGTGACATTCATCGCCCACATTGTGTGTTTCATCGTCTTCTACAGGGCATGGAAAAACAGGACCCAAGGGCGCATGAAGGTCTCAAGGGCAGCACTTCACTCTTCAAGATGAACAAGGAGAAAATATGAAAATAATCGCAACAATCAACGGAAAAGAATACACAGCCACGCTTGCAGACACAAAAGCTGCAGAGGAATTCAAGAAGATGCTTCCTCTCACATTTGAGATGGAAGAACAGAACGGCAATGAGAAATGCAGGTATCTCTCAAAGAAACTTACCCAGACGTCGGAAAATGTGAAGGAAATAGAAGCTGGAGATATCATGCTATTCGGTCCATCGTGCCTTGTGGTCTTCTACAAATCATTCAGCACGACCTACAGCTACACGCGGATAGGGAAAATCGACAACCCCGAAAACATCGATAAAGCGGCAGGTAAATGGGATGCTGAAGTTTCATTCCGGGAGATATGACAGGCGAGATGATTGGTAACATATGCCCGGATTCCAGTTCTGCAAAGGGAAGATGCGTGTATTGCAACCATTGCCTGCCATGTCCCGCAGCTCTCGATATAGCCCTTATTAACAAGTATTACGACCTTTCCAAAGCTGGCGATGAGCTTGCAGGAAAACACTATGAAGCATTGGAAAGACACGCATCCCAATGTCTGGGATGCGGTTTCTGCAGTGCAAGATGCCCTTTTGAGGTCAACCAGTATCAGAGAATGCGTGAGATTGCAGAGTATTTCGGGATATAGGAAATCCGGGGAGAACCCCGGAATCCATTACCTCCAAGACCTAAGCTCGCGTGTTATGGAATGCACCTCTCCGCTTCCAGCAATATCCATCTCATAGAGGTAGTCGCCTACCTTTGCATGGGCTTCATACCAGAATCTTCCGTCATCGCGGTCCTCCCATACACTGAGGTTCTCCGCATCCGGGCCGAGGTAATCAAGGGCTATGGCTTCAGCTTCTTCGATGGTGAGAGTCGCATTCCTGTCTCCGCTAACCCTGCCCCTCTTCTCCCTGGAAGCTGAAAGAATCCTACCATCCTCACCGTTGATATCATACTCATATTCAGAATCGCTGGTATTGAACTTCACCTCATAGATAATCATACCATCATCGCGATCTCTCTCGCTCCTGAGACGCGAAACTTCATCGCGGCCAAGACCTGCTTCATAGAGTGCAATATCCTCCGCTTCCTTGTTATCAATACCATCCTCGAAAGCTCTTCTCTCGATTGCCTTATCGAAATCATAACCAACGATGCGGCCACTCTCGATATCTATCTCATACTCCCACTTACCTTCATCTGTACGGAACTCAACTTCGTAATAATCCCTGCCGTCATCCCAGTCTCTGTGGGAGCGGATTGCAGATACAGAATCCCTGGAAACCTCCGCATCCGAGAGTGCGATATCAACAGCTTCTTTTTCAGAGATCGCTGCGAAGAGCGCTCCTGTCAAAGCGATAAGTGCGAAAACCATTGTTATTTTTCTGAATGTCTTTTTCATTTCATCCTCCATGATTCCATCTTAATATCCTAATATTAAAGAAAAATGAGAAATAATAAAAAAGCAAAAAAATAAACCGCAGTTGTTAGCTGCGGCAAATGAATCACTGAGGAATTACCCTCATAAACCTCTTCTTTCCAGCTTTGAGCAGGAACTCGCCATCCTCGGCATCGGAGAGCGATATCATCGCTTTCGGATCGGTAATCTTCTTTCCGTTGATTTCAGCTCCCCCCTGCATTACAAGGCGCCTTGCATCTCCATTGGATGAGGTGAGCCCTGATTTAGTGAAGAGCTCAAGCACTCCAATACCATTCTCGAAATCTGCTTTGGATACAGAGACAGAAGGAATACCCTCCTTGTTCCCTGTGCCGCCCGATGCGAACAGGGACGCTGCTGCAGCTTTTGCCTTCTCAGCTTCCTCCTCGCCATGGACAATCTTAGTCACTTCGTATGCAAGCCGTGCTTTTGCATCGTTTATGTTCCTTGCAGGATCCTCATACTCTATGATCTCATCGAGGTCCATGAATGTGAAGAGCTTCATGAAGCGGACAGCATCGGCATCTGCGACATTTCTCCAGTACTGGAAGAAATCATATGGGGAATAAAGTTCAGGAGAAAGGAATACAGCACCCTTCTCGCTCTTACCCATCTTCTTTCCATCTGCCCTCATGATCAGATTGAATGTAAGGCCATAACACTGCTCTCCACCCATTCTCTGGATAAGATCGATTCCTGCGACAATATTACCCCACTGATCAGCACCACCTATCTGCAGACGGCATCCTGTGCGCTCATTCAGCATCTTATAGTCATATGACTGAAGAAGCTGGTAATTGAACTCAATGAATGAAAGACCCCGCTCCAGGCGCTGCTTAACGCCCTCGAATGTAAGCATCCTATTCACGGAGAAATAGACACCGACATCGCGTAGGAACTTGATGTAATTGAGATCAACAAGCCAGTCAGCATTGTTCATCATCCTAGCCTTGCCAATTCCAGGAGCAGGATTCTCTGAGAAATCGACAATCGTCCCAAGCTGCCCTTTGATCTTCTCAACATTGGCTGCGATAGTCTCCTCGGAGAGAATCTTTCTCATCTCAGTCTTTCCGGAAGGATCGCCAATAAGGCCAGTACCACCACCTACGAGCGCAATTGGGTTATGTCCTGCTTCCTGCAGATGGTGCATGGCGAAGAATGGCACGATATGCCCGACATGGAGCGAAGGTCCTGTCGGATCGACGCCGCAGTAGAATGTCACAGGGCCCTTGTCCATAAGATCGGACAAACCTTCGAAATCAGTGCAATCCTTTACAAAACCACGGTCGATTAAAGTCTGAATAGCCTTGTTCATCAAAGCACCCTCTCATAATTCTTCATCGCATTCCTGATGAAAGGCACAAGCTGGTCCACTGCAACCCTCTCCTGCTTCATCGAGTCGCGGAAACGTACAGTGACAGTCTGATCCTGCAGCGTCTGATAATCGACAGTTACGCAGTACGGCGTACCGATTTCATCCATTCTCCTGTAGCGGCGGCCAACAGCTCCGCTCTGATCGTAGAATGTAACGAAGTCTTCTCTGAGCGAATGCTCAAGCTTGGAAGCATATTCAGCAAGTCCATCCTTCTTTACGAGAGGAAGCACGGCGACCTTGACAGGAGCAATGGCAGGATGGAAGTGGAGAACTGTACGTGTATCTCCTTCCGGAGTCTCCTCCTCATCGTAAGCATCCGAAAGTGCCATGAGCACATTTCTTGTAAGGCCTGCAGATGTTTCGACGACATATGGTACATATCTTTCGTTGGTCTCTGGATCAAGATATGTAAGATCCTTGCCGGAGAACTTCTGATGCTGTGACAGGTCGTAATCTGTCCTCGAGTGAACACCTTCAAGTTCCTGCCAGCCCATCGGGAAGAGGAACTGAATGTCATAAGCATCCTTTGCATAGAATGCGAGCTCATCCGGTCCATGCTGATGCCATCTGAGATGATCTGGATGAATACCCATCTTCTTATAGTAATTCATCCTCTGCTCTCTCCAGTACGGGAACCATTCCTCATCTGTACCTGGCTTGCAGAAGAACTGCATCTCCATCTGCTCGAATTCACAGGAGCGGAAGATGAAGTTCTTTGTGGTTATCTCATTGCGGAACGATTTTCCAACCTGAGCAATACCGAATGGAATCTTGACCCTGGAGGACTGGACGACATTCTTGAAGTTGACATAGATACCCTGTGCGGTCTCCGGCCTGAGATAGACTACAGAAGCGTCATCAAGTGTTGGTCCGATATGGGTCTGGAACATAAGGTTGAAATTCCTCGGCTCAGTGAATGTACCTTTGTTTCCACAGACAGGACAAGGAGCTGTGAGATCGATCTGGTCTGCTCTGAAACGCGAATGACATACCTTGCAGTCCACCATAGGATCAGTGAAATTCGAGACGTGGCCAGAAGCTTCCCAGACACGAGGATGCATGAGTATAGCAGCGTCAAGGCCAACGATATTATCGTGGAGCTGTGTCATTTCCTTCCACCAGAAATCGCGGATATTATTCTTCAGTTCAACTCCCATCGGACCGTAGTCATATGCACCATTGAGACCACCATAAATCTCGCTGGACTGGAATATGAAACCGCGACGGCGGCAAAGCGAAACTATCTTATCCATTGTTACTTCAGCCATTTCAATTCTCCTCGAAGAGTTTATTTGCCCTTATAAGGCGTCTTTCAGTCTCCTCAATACCAAGCAGCCTGATTGAATCGAAAAGCGGCAGAGAGACTGTCGAATTAGTTATAGCAACCCTTATGGGCTGGAATACACCATTTACCTTGATTCCAAGTTCCTGTGAAAGCGCCGAGAGCTTCTCTTCTATCGAAGTCTCCTCTTCTCCTGCCTTTAGTCCGGAAAGAAGAATCTCAGAGCCTTTTCTGAGAGCTTCAGCGGTATTGGATTCATCCGAGCCTTTCGCAATATAGATGGTTTTGTCCTCCACAGGTACATCCTTGAAAAGGAAAGCCGTAAGAGGGACAACATCGGAAAGAACTTTCATTCTTTCTTTCACGGAAGGAACCAGGGACTCAACAAGCTTTGACTCCGAATCGGTAAGCGGATTGGAAACAAACCCGGCCTGCTGGAGATATGGAGTGATGAGCTCCGAAAGGCGGCTGTTGTCAGCCTGCCTGATATACTGACCATTGAACCAGTCAAGCTTCTTGTAATCGAAAACAGCAGGTGCCTTATGGATGCCTTCCATTGTGAAGCACTTCTCAAGATCCTCTTTCGAGAAGAATTCCGTGGACCCATCAAGAGACCATCCAACAAGCGTTACGTAGTTGATGATAGA
>CALXXO010000085.1 GCA_944392705.1 uncultured Spirochaetaceae bacterium | reverse complement strand
CATGAAAAGGAGTTCAAGACGAGAGAGCAGCTCAGAGCTGCAATAGAGGAATACATTGACTACTACAACAAGGAAAGGATACAGATGAAATTAGGCTACCTTCCTCCATTGATTTTCAGAGAGAAGATAGCCTAAGCTTATTTCAGGCCCGGCTTTGAGGGTTCACCTCAGAATCCCCATACCACTCCTGTAATAATGCAGGCTTTTGACCGGCCGAATCTCTTGGAAAGCTCTGGATAGAGAAAACCTCTCCATCCTGTCTCTTCCCCCAAAGCGAAGAACATATTGAAAACAGCTCCAGGGATAATCGCAATTAATGAAAGCAGCAGGAATAATGGTAATGGCAGTGCGATAGTCTCAATATTCAGAAGAGAGAAGTCATTCCTGAAAACCAGGAAATAAACAGCACAGCTTAAGAATGTGAGAATGACAGGCATGAACCAGGCCGTCAGATACTGCTTGAGATTCTTCCGTATCGATGGCTTCCATGAAAACTTTATCATCGGTTCTTTCCTGATTAAATGCACAAATACAGCAGAAACTCCTGGAAGCCACATCAGCAGAGCAGAGATTATCATATAGATATTTGATTCATATAGACCATTGAGATTCATAATGATCCAGCAAGCCCATGGTATGGTAAAAGATATAAGCAGATAAATAAGGATGTTCATTTCCATTTCCCTTCATCCGTATGGTATGCTTTTTCCCTCAATAATTAAACAAACCAATGGTTGAGTCAGCCATTAAGAGTTCTTGTTGTCTTCTTTCGGGAGAATAAGATTCAGAATGATTGCGACGATTGCAGAGATGACAACAGGGGAAGAGGCGAATACTAATGTTACCCATTCCGGGAATTGAGCTAATGATTCGCTTACCATGCTGACTCCCATTCCAAGCGCTGCTGATAACCCGACTATAGATGTATTTCGATAGCTCATCGGTTGCATCGCGACAAGTTTCATACCTGTCATTGCAATTGAAGCGAAGACAGAGACTGTTGCACCTCCAAGCACGCACTGTGGTATTGTCGTAAGGAGTGCAGAGAATTTCGGGACAAGACCTGCGATCAAGAGCATCAAAGCGGTCAATGATAAGGTTTTTCTGTTTACCACTTTCGTGGATGAGACAATTCCTACATTCTGCGAATATGTCGCGTTTGGTAGTCCTCCGAGGACTGCAGACATCATATTCGATAACCCGAACCCTATGATGCCACCCCTTAGTTCATTCCCGCTTGGTTCCCTGTTCATTCCGCCGATTGTCGTAGCTGACATATCTCCGATAGCCTGAACTGCATTGATTGCGAAAAGCAGAGAGAAGGCAAGGGAAGATGAGAACTCAAACTTTATTCCAAATGGAGCTATCTGTGGTAAAGAAAACAGTCCGGATGTACCAATTGCGCTGAGGTCAATCATTCCGAAACACGCAGAAAGGGCATAACCTGCAGCAATTCCGATGAGAATGGATGCCAGTTTAAGCATACCTTTCCCAAAGTGGTTGAAGATAGTGACTGTAACAAGGGTGAAGATTGATACCAGCCAGTTCTGCCAGGAACCGAATGCAGTGCTGCCTGTTCCTCCTGCCATATAGCTTATTGCTGTAGGGTATAGGGATAACCCGATTGTGAATACGACCGTTCCTGTGATAAGTGGTGGAAAGAGCTTCTGAAGATGCTTTGCGAAGAGGCCGATTACGATAGCGATTGCCCCGCCAATTAGCTGTGCACCGAAAATCTCAGCAATACCAGATTTCGTCGCTATATCCTGCATCGTCGCAATGTAAGCAAAACTTACACCCATTATGATCGGGAGCTTTGCTCCGCAGATTCCTCTTATTCCGAACAACTGGAGCATCGTTGAGATTGCAGCACAGAAGAGGGATGACTGTATCAGCAGTATTCTCATATCATTTGCAAGACCTGCCGCCGAAGAGATTATTATTGCAGGTGTCACGCAACCGACAATCATTGCAACGAGATGCTGCAATGCAAGTGGCAAGGAATACTTTAGCGGAGGAAGCTTGCCATTCTCCTGAAAAAGAAGCTGTCTGCTGTCATCCATTTCTGTATTGTATCATAGAATGAAAATCGGGCAGTCATATTTTGACTGGACATTGTTGCCGAAAGACTCTATCCTTTGCCTGAATTCCATAGGAGATATGCCGATGAAGATGTTCTGATGCTCAGATTTTAACGCTATAAGGAATCAGAATGTCTGAATATATTATTTTACGTGGAGTATCATTCTCCTATCCTGGATCATCTATATCCATTTTTGATAACCTCACATTGTCGTTTTCTGAAGGTTGGACTGTGCTTTCGGGTGCCAATGGCTCGGGGAAAACAACCCTCGCAGGAATTATTTCCGGTTCCCTTCATCCTGATTCCGGAACTGTTTCAAAAAGCGGTGAAGTAGTCTTCTGCCCTCAGGTATTCCCAGGGCTTTCTGATGATGATTGGTGTTATATCTACGATGGAAGTGCAGAGACTGGTAAACTCAGGTCCCAGCTTGCTCTTAGCGATTCTATGATAGAGCGCGAACAGGAGCTATCCGGAGGAGAGAAGAAGCGGCTACAGCTTCTTTGCGCGCTTGCCAGACGTCCTCAGATTCTTATACTCGATGAGCCAACCAATCATCTGGATAGTCAGAGCAGATTTCTTATCATATCCGTTTTGAAGGAATTCGATGGATGTGGGATTATTATCACGCACGACAGGACCACTGCTGCAGCTATCTCTGAGCGCACGCTGTTTCTTGAGCGGATTGTACCTTCTCCTTCCCGCATCTATGATATACCTCTGCCGTTATCTGAAGCTTTGAAAGAGATTGAGAGAAGGAAGAAAGATGGTCGCAGTGCCTATGATTCTATGGCTATGGAAATCTCATCGCTTTCATCTCTTTCTTCTAGGCTCGGGGAGAAATCGGAGGGGATGCAGAAAAAACTGTCAAAAGCAGGTTTCGATGTGCACGACCATAGCGGGAAGGCAAAAATCGATGGTGCTCGACTGACAGGAAAGGACCGGTCAATTGAGAATCAGAGACAGCGCATCATTTCAAGGGAGAAACACATTGAAGACAAGCTTAAAGCAATGGAAAAACCTTTGATGAGAAAAGAAGGTCTCACATTGAAAGCTGGGGGATATATTCCCAGTCTTTCATTCGGACCAGCAGAGCTTTCGGCAGGGGATTATAAGCTTACCGTCCCGCTTTTGTCGATTGAACCAGGAGCGCATATAGCCATAACTGGCAGCAATGGAAGCGGAAAAACTCTGCTTATAAAGGCTATTGTAGCCATGATTGAATCCGAAGGACGGAGTGGAAAGCTTCTGTATATTCCGCAGGAGTACTCGCCTGAACAGACTCTTGCTTTGAAGCAGCGTATTTCGGCGATGAACAACCAGGAGAGAAGCATTGTCCTTTCTGATATATACAGGCTCGGATCGGATCCATCCTTTCTGCTTGAAGGCGATGTGGAACCAAGTCCTGGAGAGCTTAAGAAGCTTGATTTTGTTCTCTCACGCTGGGAAGGCAGGAATATAATTGTTATGGATGAACCTACCAACCATCTCGATATCCTCTCTGTAGGTATACTGGAATCGATGCTTGCAAAAACTGACAGATCTTTCACTCTTCTGCTTGTAAGCCACGATGAGATGTTCATAAAAGAAACCTGTTCTGTCTTGTGGGAAGTCCGAAGGGAGAATGGAGAGGGAAGGGTGTTTCCGTACCTGGACATATGATTAAATAAAGCAACCTTGCCATACTCATCCTGCAGTACTATTATGCTCGAGAGGGTTATAAATATGGGTGGTAAGCAGAAAACCAGAGTCGATATGCTCAACGGCTCGCTTGCTGATAAAATTCTTTTATTCGCGCTTCCTCTTGCGGCAAGCAGTATCCTTCAGCAGCTTTTCAATGCGGTTGATGTTGCAGTTGTCGGCCATTTTGCCGAAGATCCCGCAAGTGCTACGGCTGCAGTCGGCTGCAACGGTCCTGTCATCAATCTGATCATAAACCTGTTTGTAGGTGTTTCCGTCGGCGCGAATGTTATTGTTTCATCATATATAGGGCAGAAGGATTCGGCAAAAGCTGAAAAAGCTGTGCATACTGCAATAACTTTCGCTGTCGTCAGTGGTGTCTTCCTGCTGTTTCTTGGACTTATAATATCGCGCCCGGTACTTGAAGCGATGAATACTCCTGAATCAGTCCTGCCGTATGCTGTGCAGTATCTGAGGATTTATGCTCTGGGAATGCCATTTATAATGCTCTATAACTTTGGCTCTGCAATACTAAGGAGCATTGGTGATACCAAACGCCCTCTTATTTGTCTGGTTATCTCCGGAATTCTCAATGCCTGCCTTAACCTGTTCCTGGTAATAGTCTTTCATCTCGATGTTGAAGGTGTTGCCATTGCGACTGTCATTTCGAATGCTGTCAGCTCATTGCTGGTCCTCAGCTTCCTTATAAAGGAGAAGAGTGAAGTCAAAGTCAGGGTAAAGGATCTGTGTATAAACAGAGCGCAGCTTGGCAGAATCCTCCGTATAGGGATTCCTGCAGGTGTGCAGAGTATGGTCTTCTCGCTATCGAATGTGATATTGCAGTCTGTTCTCAATAGCTTCGGCACGTCTGCAGTTGCTGGTTCTGCAGTTGCTGTCAATTACGATAATTTCACATATTTTGTCATATCTGCATTCAGCCAGGCCGCTGTTACATTCACAAGCCAGAATTTCGGAGCGGGAAACATGGAGCGCTGCAGAAAAATCTTCAGGCTCTGTATGCTGATGGGGCTTACAGCATCGTTCGCAGTCAGCTGGATCTTCATGCTTCTTCGCAACCAGTTCATTGCAATCTTCACCGCCGAAGAGGAGGTTGCAATGTATGCGGGGCTTCGAATGGTGATAGTACTTGCGCCTTATTGTCTTATCGCGACAT
The DNA here is from genome assembly GCA_944392705.1 of uncultured Spirochaetaceae bacterium. GTDB lineage: Bacteria > Spirochaetota > Spirochaetia > Sphaerochaetales > Sphaerochaetaceae > Ornithospirochaeta. The sequence continues at coordinate 3,752 of CALXXO010000085.1, read as the reverse complement.
ATGAGATATCTGGAGCAGCTTTGCGTGGTATAGGCCGTTCGCTTACACCAGCGCTTATCACAGTATTCGGGACTTGCTTGTTCAGGTTGTTCTGGGCTTTCTCAATCTGCCGTATTTTCCATGATTTCAGAGTGCTCATGGCAGTTTATCCGATTTCATGGGTCCTGACAGGAGCTGCGGTACTTACCGCGTACTTCATAACACGGAGGAAACTTCTGAAAACCCGAGCTTAACATAGCCTGGAAAAAGCGGGGTTTTGGATGCACTCAATTTAACAGATATCTAACAGCGGCATGAGGGATTGGCTTTGGTCAGTTCTGCTATCTTTTCAGCGTAAACAACTTTCTCTATGGAGGACGAAATGAAAAGACTTGCAGTAGTGCTGGTTTCTCTCCTTATTGTTTCTTCAATGGCTTTTGCCAATGGTGGAATGGAGACTGAGAAGGCTATAAATGAATACACCGGAGATGCTTCTCCTAAATATGTATTCATGTTCATTGGCGATGGAATGAGCTCTCCTCAGACAAATGCTGCACAGGTATACAACGGATGCAATGAATCCGGGCTTATCGAGCTTGAGAAGCTTACATTCACACAGTTCCCGGTAGTAGGTCTTCAGTATACACAGGATTCGACATCATTCTGCCCTGATTCAGCTTCAACCGCTACATCTCTTTCATCTGGCTATAAAACACACAGCGGTGTAATCGGAATGGGTGTCGACAAAGTGACAAAAGGCACAACAATTGCTGAGATGCTCCACGATAAGGGATGGAAGATAGGTATTGTCTCCAGCGTAACAATCAACCATGCAACTCCAGCTGCATTCTATGCTCATATCGCGAACAGGAATGACTACTATGATATTGGACTCCAGATGGCAGATTCCGGCTTTGAGTATTTCGCTGGTGGTTCTGTGAACAAGGCAGATGATGGGGATAAGTCAATCTATGAGGTTCTTGAGGACAATGGATATCTTGTGACAAATGACAGAGATACCATTCTCAGCCTTAATTCCGACAGCGGAAAAGTCTATGCTTATAGTCCAGTACTTCAGGATGATGGTGCTATGCCGTATGCTATCGATGCTCCTGCAGATTCTCTCAAACTCAAGGATTTCGTTAAGAAAGGAATCGATGTTCTCTACAATGAAACAGGTTTCTTCATGATGGTTGAGGGCGGAAAGATTGACTGGGCAGGCCATGCTAACGATGCTGTCGCTAACATGAGCGATACAATTGCTCTCGACGAAGCAGTTGAGGTTGCAGTTGAGTTTGCGAAAGCTCATCCAGATGAGACCCTGATAATAGTCACAGGCGACCATGAGACAGGTGGTATGACAATCGGATATGCAGCAACAGGCTATAATACTGCTTTTGATATCCTCCGTGCTCAGAAGTGCTCCTATATTCAGTTTGATTCCTATGTAGAGGAAGCAAAGGCTGATGGATCATTTACTTTCGATGATATGATGGCTATGGTGACAGAGTACTTCGGACTTGTCGCTCCTGGTCAGGAAGCTGAGAATGCAGCTCTTGTGATGAATGAGTATGAATACGCAAAGCTGCAGAAGGCATATGCTGATGATCAGAGCGGAAATGTCGATGGATATGAGGAGTCACTTCTCTATGGTGGTTACAGTCCGATAAGTGTTACACTTACACATATCATAAACAACAAGGCTGGTATCGGCTGGACAAGCTATGCACATACGGGCCTTCCTGTTCCTGTATATGCATTCGGAGAGGGCGCAGAGCTCTTTGTCGGAGCATATGACAACACAGAAGTTGCTCATAAGCTTATGGATCTTACAGACGCAAGGTAAGTGGAAATATGATTCATGGGGAGACTGCGGTCTCCCTATATTCATTTCAATATGATTGGAAATACAAACAAACGGAAAGATATAGCTTTCATTCTAGCATTCATTATCGCATCTGTTGTGCTGATTGTAGTACCCACAGGATTTGAGCGCAGTATCTATGTGAATGCTACAGGGGCGAAGGCAGAGGTTCTCTCAACAGATGATAGCACGATAATCCAGACGGGCCTTTTCAGGACAGGCGACCAGCGTTGCCGTGTAAGGATTCTTTCAGGTGAGCATAAAGGACTCGAGATGGATGGTGTCAATATGCTTTCAGGAAGCCTTAAGGATGATAAGGTATTTGCTCCTGGTGATATTGCCTGGGTGCTCATTGAACGTAATCAGGAAGATATTCCTATCTTCATAAACATGATTGACTATTACAGAATGGGCCGGGAGCTGCAGCTGGTCGTTGCTTTTGTCGCGGTCCTGCTTATTTTCAGTGGGCTCCGGGGTCTCCGGATGGTATTGTCGTTCGTCTTCGCTTTCCTTTCGATTTGGAAGCTGCTGATTCCCTCTATACTGCAATGGGTTAATCCTCTTCTGATGTGTTCTGTTACGCTTGCTTTGCTATCGCTTGTGACACTGCCGATGGTTTCCGGTGTAAATAGACGTAGCCTTGCTGCGATACTTGGCTCTATAAGCGCAATGGCAATAACCGTTTTTATATCCATCTTCATGACATGGTACCTCAGGATACATGGTTCTGTCCTGGAGATGAGTGAATCATTGCTTTATTGCGGTTTCATGGATCTGGATCTTACCTCACTTTTCTCCGGTGTGGTCTGTCTATCGGCCGGTGGTGCGATAATGGACCTTTCGATTGATGTATCTGCTGCAATGTGGGAGGTCAGGGAGCACGCCCCTGGTACATCCAGACGAGAACTTTTCAAATCTGCAATGGAGGTCGGAAGGGCAGGAGTCGGCACTCAGATAACGACGTTACTTCTTGCCTATATGGGGAGCTACCTTACTCTGATGATGGTGTATATGGCCCAGGCAACTCCGATTCCGAATATCTTCACATCGAAATCAATTGCTGCAGAGATACTGCAGACCCTTGCTGGTTCTTTCGGAATAGTCCTTGTTACTCCATTGACTGCATTGATTGGAATTTATCTATTGAAAAATACTCCTAATAAAGAATGATAAATTGCAGTAGTATGATGCATACATACTACTGCTGGCTTTGCTCTCGCAGTCCTTTGGGAAGTCTTACATAATCTTCTGGGACTTCCTTGGAGCGCGCTATATGATTAAGGAGTTTCGCAGTCATTTCCCTTACTTCGGTTGCATACTCCGGCCATGTAGCCATATTTATATCTTCATCTGGACATCTTGCGGTGTCTACGAAGAATAGGTCTCTTTCTTCTTCGGTCGGTTCATTGCCGTTTATACGGGTATTCATGTCGAGACGGAAGTTGCCTTTTCTTATCGCACTTCGGCGTGGCCATCCATGTTCGTCATCGAGTTTTCCGAGATCGCGCATCGGGAAGGCCCTGCTGGATGCTTCGCCATAACCTATGCTTGAGAAAACCTCTTCTCTCGTCTCCTTTGTGAGATCGATTCCTTGAAATGATTCGGGGCTTGGTATCCCTAATAAAGACAGCAAGGTTGTTCCTATATCCAGTGTTGAGCATAACCCGCTTTCATGTCCCTGCAAGCGTCCATCCGGGGTGGATATAATCAAAGGTACTGCGTGGGATGCACGGTTGAAAACGTGCTTTCCCAGACCTCCGCCGCATTCGCCCCTCAGCGCGCCATGGTCTGATGATAGTATCAGAATCGTGTCCTTGCTCAATCCGGTTTCTTCGAGCATATCAAGTACCTTTGCGACTTCATCATCCAGCCATTTCACCATTGCATAGTAATAAGATATTGCTTTTCT
>CALXXO010000084.1 GCA_944392705.1 uncultured Spirochaetaceae bacterium | reverse complement strand
CAAGAAACCAGAGAACGAATACTCCGCTCAAATGGCGGTCTGAATGCATTTGAAAGAGGAAAAAGAATAAGAGAGATTTTTCCAGAGCTGGCAGATGAGATAATAAGGCTCGCTAACCAAGATCTTGAAGGTATGCTTGTATTGCCCGGTACTGGACCGGAACCTTTTTTTGTAGGCAATCCACCAAAGTGGACGGATAACCCATGCGGTGATTTCGAATATACGTATTCTCTGAACCGTATGTTTCATACGAAAAGACTTTCAGAAGCATATAGTCTCACGGGCGATGAAAAGTATGCAGAGAAAGCCATTTCCGAGCTTTCCAACTGGATTGATACAGTAAAGTGTCCTCCACTGATGAAGGCCGATGGTACATATGATTTGGAAGCTTTTGACTGCTGTTCTCCATGGAGGGCACTTGAAGTAGGAATCAGAGGATACAGATCATGGCCTATTATGATTGAAAACCTTATCGATTCGCCATTATTCACAGAGGAACTCTACAATAAGCTTCTTGAAAGCTGCCGCAAACATTGCGAAGTGCTTTATAGGATATCGCCAAGGCTATGGCCTAAAGCGGATCACAATCATTACATAATGGAGAATCTTGGCCTTCTTTCATTTGTCCTCCTGTTTCCCGAGCTCGATGAAAATGGTGCTATGCTTATGCACGCCGAGAAGGAGCTATCCAGATGCATTCAAAACCAGTGCACGGAAAGAGGGGGGCAGATTGAAGGCTGCCCATCCTATCACAATGGATCTGTCTACTGGTTCTCGCTCAGAAATACGATATCAAGGAAATATAGGCTGAATGTTCCTGATGAATACACCGAATCTCTGAAGAAAATGTTCGCACACTCTGTCCATGCAACAAGACCCTTCGGTGGGAACTTCCCCTGGGGAGACAGCCATACAGCGGACAAGGAGACTATGTCACTTGCCGCAGTAGCCTGCTATATGGCGACAGGCGACAGGGAATATCTTCAGATGGCGGCATACTTCTATCCGCAATCTACTATAAATGCAGACCTCAGAGACAATCTCTGGCGTTTTTCGGATATCAAGAAGCTGAAGGATGACTATGCATTTGCACTCTCTTCCCCTCTCTGCCCGGATCTTCCCAATATGGAATGGGATAAGGAACTAAAACAGGTTTATATGAGAACAGGTTGGGATAAGAACGCTATCGGTATAATGACAGCCTGCAGGACACCTATACAGAACAACCATGCACACATGGATCCAGGAGGGTTCGACTTCGTTGCCTATGGAGAGCCACTTGTATCGGATCCAGGAATCTATACATACAAAAATGACGAGAACCGATACCACTTCAAAAGCACAGGATGGCACAACTGTGCAATGATCAATTCTCATGATGCATGGGAATACAAGGGAAGCTGGAGGTATGGCGAACAGAAATGGGGGGATATAATCACAGCATCCTCAGATAGCGATTCGATGACCGTGATATCCGAGCATATGAACTATGAGCCAGTGCGGCTCAAGAGGATTCTGTCACTTATCGATAAGCGTTTCCTTGCTGTTGTTGATATCGCCTCCGGAATGGATAGTAAAGATACCCTGGATGCTTCATTCCACCTGAATTCAGATAGGATAATAATCAGGAAAGAAAATTCCGTTATTACAGAAAAAAGCCAAAAGCCAAATGTCGCATTGTTCTCAGCGGGTTCTTCGCGACTGGAAATACTGAATGCAAGGATATCAACAGGGAATGACATATGGCATGATTCATTGATTGCACGTTTCCATAAATCTCCAGACTCCAATGGAAAAGCAATGCACGCGGCACTGCTTATACCTCTGGAAACAGGAGAAGCAATATCCTCACCTGTCTGTTTTTCAGCTCAATACGATGAAAACTCCGTATCGCTGAGCTTCTGTTTCAGCGGCATTGAATACTCAATACATTACAACGGAGAGAAAGCAACTCTCCGGAAAAAGGAGATAAACTGATGCACATTCCAACTTATGAACTCGACGTCACGGACGATGAAATATTCAAGGCTTTTGATTTAAATCATGAAGGCCTGGATAAAGTCAAAGAAGCCTACAATTCAGGCGATATCGACACAGCGAAAAAAGAACTTGTCGGATACATGATGACAAGGAAAGCACCACATTATTTCTATGACTACAGGCAGAAACCATTAAAACCAATCGATACAGATTCAAATCCATACTTTTTCCAGGCGGCTTTGGGACTAAATGGTTCATTAAAGGAATTCTGTCTCTATGCAGCCGACAGGATGCTTGAAAACATCTATGTCCTTCCAGGCAAAGGTCGCGGCGAAACATTTCTCGGAAAGAACTTCGAGAATATGATTCATTTCAACTTCCTCACAGATCAGGGAAAGAAGCATAGGCACTTTCTCGATATGTTCGTCCGGGGCCAGCATTTCGAATACCTCGCAGTCGCCTATCATGAGACAGGTGAAAGAAAATATGTAGATAAATTCATTGAAGTCCTACAGAAATTCTTCGAGACATATCCTCTTAATGTAGTGGATACAACTCCATCCGCCAGCAGATTCCAGTACGATGAGGACAGGGATGTAATGAGCGCAGGATGGCTTTGCCTTGTCTACATAAGCCTGTTTTATACAAGGCTTACATATGAAATCCCTTACTCCCTTGCATTTGAAATCATCAAGAGAATCTGGTTTTTAGGTATTCAGTTCTCACGATTCGAAAATGATACCTACAGGGCATATAACCATCACCTTTGGGAAAGGGGGCTTGTTCCATTTATTCTTGGCGTGATGCTTCCAGAAATCCCTGCGTTTGCAAAAGGAAAGAAACGCGGTGCAGAAATTGTAGAGCGTCATACAATCGAAGACTTCAACCCTTCAGGTGGCTACAGCGAGCATTCAATTGCATACTGGTCTGGTGCGGCTCTAGGAGAGATGACATCAAGAGGAATAATCCTTGCCAGGATCAACAATGAAAAGCTCCTCGATGAAGATGCAATGGAGAGAATAAGGAAATCATTCAGACTGCTTGCAACTTTAGCATCACCTGGTGAACGTTATCCATCAATCGGAGATAACAAAGGTCCTATGATAAATCCAATACTCTCTCTGGGAGTGCTCTCAATAGATGAAAGTGCCTGCAAAAACCTCCTCGCAAAGAGAAATGGCGAAGTGTATGAGGAATCGGAGCTACCTCCAATGTATTATGCAAATGATGAAGCCGGATTCACCGTCTTCAGGAACGGCTACGAAAGCGATTCCGACTATATGGTTATGTCTACCAAAAAAAACTGTGGTTATACTGGCCACAACCATATGGATATGCTGTCTCTCTGCATAACAATCAAGGGCGAGGAAATCATCGGAGAACCCTATACAGGGAAGCTCTACCATAATATAAGGATGGGCAGCGCACAGAGAGGATATATGTACAATATGGGCTCTCATAACACAGTGCTTTGCTATGGCAACCCTATACAGCCGGATCGTATGTATGCAAACAAGTGGGGTGTCTACAGACCTGATACACCTATCCTGGAATTCTCATCGAGCACCGATGGGGCCTATGTCAAGGCAAGTCATTCTGCTTATACCTTCTGCAGGCATTTCAGGGAAGTTGCGTATTCAAACGGGAAAGGATTCCTCGTCCGCGACGCCGTAGAGAGAGGGAATCGGCTCCCGGATAACCATATTCAGCGTTGGCATCTGATGGAGAACTGCAACATCGAAAGCTCCGGCAATGGTTTTGTGATAATCTCCAAAGCAAGTACAAAGGTCCTGATGCTGTGGGATACTCCGGCAGGATTGAAGATATGGAAAAACAGTGTCCTCTACCCCGAGATTTTCAAAGATGAAGATTCAGTCTTCCCTATAATCGACGTTCCATTCGCAGCACCTGAAGCAAAGAATGCTGACAATGCTACAGCCTATCTCGGTATGATAATCCTGGATATAAGTGGTAAAAATCCATCGATTGAGGTCATAGAAAACGCAAGAGATGTTTTAACGAAGAATATTAATTCGGCAGCATATGCAACTATCGATGAACCCAAGAATTCAAGTCAATCCAATTACATTGAACTGATTAACGGGATTTACAGTATGATGAACTAAAAACACAAAGGAAGAGGAGAATGGTCTTAGTTTGAGAAAATATTCTCATTAAGATGAAGAAAAAGTATCCGTGGAGGAAAAAATGGTTATCATTGCATTCATCATTAACATCATTCTCTCTCTTCTTATTGCAAAGGGAGCATCAAATCGAAATAGAAGCGGTGTAGGATTTTTCTTTCTGAGCTTTTTCTTCTCCTTCATCATTGCAGGTATTATCCTGCTTGTTCTTGGAGAAAAGAAAACAGGGACAGCTGGTAATACAGCAAATCCTAGCTGATGAGAAAGCCCTTATGAATGACTGATGTTTTCATAAGGGCTTGTTTTCAGAATCAATTTTCAAGTTTCATATAAAGAATCGGATAGGGATTACCCTGCTCATCCAATTCTGAGCGTTTATATACATTGAATCCCATGTGTTCATAGAATCCCCTTGCCTTCGGATTCTGCTCATTCACTGCAAGCCGATTGACAGAATAATCCTTGATTCCTTTTTCCATAAGCTGCCGGCCAAGTCCTTTTCCTCTCTCATCCGCCAGAATGAAGAGCATCTTAAGAGATCCATCCTGTATTCCCATGAAAGCAATGGGTAAACCATTGTCATTTTCAGCAATAATCAGATGAGCAACCCCTTTCAGAGCATCTGGAACATACTCCTTTATACTCATAATCTCGGATTCAGAAAGAAAATTGTGCGTAGCCCTAACCGATGATTCCCATACAGCAAGAAGGGTGTTTATCAATTCCTGGTTTCTGTCTGTTACTTCATATATTTTCATTTCAATCAATATAAATGACATTTCATTTTGCAAAAATGCAACATATTAAAATAATTCAAGGTAAGGTACCTTTCTAAGAAAGAATTGTCTATCTGTTATCGAGAAATATATCCATCTAGGAACTCAGAAATCCTTTCTACTTCTCCGCTGCCATTTGTCATGAACCGAAGAAGAGGAAAATCATATTTCATGAAGATTGAATCTTTTAAAGAATCCCTTTCATGTTGCTTACCACCCTTTTTATGATAATGAAAACCATCTACTTCAATAGCAACTACAGGAGTTTTCCCAATGTATCTATATATCAGGAAATCAATATGCGTTCCCGTCCGAGACAAATAAAGCCTTTCATCCTCTGAGAGAATCGCAGTGTCTCGAAAGAGATATCTTAGCGGATAGTGACACACTATCCTGAATCCATATGCTTTGAACTTTTTGGAATTGACGATGTTCTCAAGAGCAGAGAACATAAGATTCTCCGAATCATATTCGGAAACCTTTTTGTGCAGTGACAGGAATTCAATCCTTGCCGAGGTTGACTGTGAATACAGCATATCGAATATTGAGACAATGCATGATTTAACGGGTTTAAAACTATTGTAAGAAATATATGAAATCAAATCATTTATATTGCTCTTTGCTGGTTGAGGATCTGAGGATGCCACAAGTATAAAACGATTCTTCGCTCTTGATACTGCCACGTTTATCAGCATCGGAGAATCTGAAAAATCAGTAACGACATCATCTGAAGTCGAGAAAATGATTGTGTCCATCTCACGCCCTTGAAAGCTGTGAATTGTATCCACTTTTATATCATCGCGTTTTATGATTTCCCTTATCAGTTTAACATTGTTCTGATACGGTGTAATAATTCCAATACTTCCAGCGTCTTCTGAAATGGACGGAAGAATCTCTTTTGCTATTACCTCAGCCTGTCTCAAGTTCATATGCTCTCTGCTATGATGACCAGAAGCTGTAAGGAATAATTCAATCTCATCTTTATTCCTTCTATCCTCTGTCATTATGACTAGTTGATTCCCATAGAATTTCTCATTACAGAAACCAATTATTCTTGGCTGGCAACGATAATGTTCAGATAGCAGAATCGAAGGTATGCCAGGGAATATATTTGAGACAGATGCCAGAAAGGAGAATTCAGAATAATTATATGCTTCTGGTATTGAATACTTTTTGAAAACAGATTCTGCATAATCACGATCTTCCTCTGTTACTACATTCTGCAGTTGCTTCACATCTCCTACTATCACCACATTCTTTGCAGAGAGTAGAGAAAGTGCACCAGATGCGATATCACACTGGGATGCTTCATCGATAATCACATAATCATACATGAAATTCCCAAGAGATGTAGATGAAGAAAATGCTGTACTTGTGACTATTGGATACTCTTCAAGTACAGATTCCGGATTCTTCCACAAATCTTCTTCTGTAAATAACGGCCGAAATTTTCTATTTCCAAATTTCTTATATAAAATTCCTTTGAGAAGTTTAATGGAAAAATCAGAAAGCAATCTTTCTTTGCTTTGCATATCCAACTGTTTGAGTTGGTCATCTAACAAATCTATCTCTGACTTCAGCTCCTTCTTTTTTTGACAATAATAACGCCATTGTAGCTGTTGAATGATATTTATCCCTATATTCTTCGAATCTTTCCATTTCACACTCTTGTGAAAGAATACAGCGGCGATACGTTTAAACAAAGAAAAGATCTCATGTCGCTGAAAATAAATACTATACTTCTGAAGAAAGCTCATAAGCTGTTGAGCTGTTAAACTATTTTCTTCGGCATATAACATCTTTGATGAAAGTGAGGAAAAATGAAGGCTCTCTGTTTCTAATTCTGTGAGTTCAGATATTTTCTTCTGTCTTTTCTCTAGTTTCTCATAGCAATCATCAAGACTTTTACTTATCTCACGAATACTTGAACAGCAGCTTTCAATCTCCTGTTCATTGATTTCCCATGTCGAAATATCAGGATAAGTACCAGATTGCGATAAGATGAAATTCTCCTTATTTTCATAACTGCCAAGAGAAGCAAGTATGAATGAAAGATTATACCTCTCAAGTTTCTCTTTCACATTTTCAACAGCAGAATTATTATTTGAAACAATTTCTACAGTCCTTCCTTGTATAATCAGATTGGCAATGATACTAAGAATTGTCTGTGTTTTTCCTGTCCCGGGAGGTCCCTGAATTATGCTCATCTTATTTGTTAAAGCATTAACAACCGCTTTCTTTTGACTTTTATTCGTTCCGAAAGGATAAATTACAACAGAGGGAGCAGAATAAGATGAAATCTTTTTATTCCCAGAAAGGAAATAAGCAAGCACAGAGTTTTCATCAATAAAATCAATTTGGCTATATCGTTTTGAAAGTATCCGGATTCCATTCTCATCTTTTATTGGATTTACAAACGAAACTTCTTTTAAATATGACAATACCTCTGATGAATTCTTATTCTCCAATGCTGAATGTACAATATGTAGTTTATTATCATTTATCAGATAATGTTGCTCATCTCTTTCAAGATAAAGCAGACCAGCTTCGGCATACCTATATATTGCTGTAAGTCCTGTAAATTGATTCCCCTTATATGAGACTCTATAGAAATCTGGATTGAGTAACTCAGGTTTATAGATTTCAACATCTTCAGGCTTGTAGCTATATTCCTTATCATCGGATCCAACAAACCGAACATTATATAGTCCAGTCTTATAATCTTTAGATAAAGACAGGATATTCTCTGTACGTTCCTGATTTTTAAGGAAGATTAAACACTCGGATCTATCCACTCAAAACTCCAATATTTCCATCCGATATTATATCTAGTTTTAGGCTCTCATAGGCTGTCGTTTATATGTTTTCTGAACAGAAATAAAGGAGTATGCTCTCGTTTGATTAAATCTCAAAGGACTTTCCAGTAACCAACTCTGGTATTTCCATCTCGTCTGAGTAACCCTGCCTCCACTAATTCCTTCACATATTTTCCCGCTGTGCTCCGTACAACACCCACAGCCTCACTTATTTCCTGATAAGAAGCCGTATGGTTATTCCGAAGAAAAGAAAGAATGTCAGCTTTTACAGCTTCTTTTGAAACAGATTTACGGATTGTTTTATCAGTCCGCGGACTGTTCGCGAGTTATTTGCGAACCATTCGGAATGGCTTCATCCACAGACATTGCGAACTTGAAAACAACCTTGATGGTATCCTCATAGATTTCGAAGATACCTTTGTCATAATACTGAAGGATTCTATTCATCCCAGATCCAAGCTGCTCTACCATGTCTACATCATGAAAGATTCTCATTATCTCTTTGTTTCGTGGTCTACTGACTCCTTTAAAGAACATATCTTCAGAAAGTCCTTCCGGAAGCCCTCCATGAGATGTAAGTTCAAGCCTGTCTGAAAAGAGCTCAACAACTGGTGTATAGCCATGGGTGTAATCATTATGAACAAGCATATTGATGACAGCTTCCCTTACAGGGACCGGTTCAAACATATGCCCTTCAAGCCGATATTTTGATGTGATTTTAGTCCATGTCCTATTCTCTACGTGCAGGCGGTCAATTATTCTATCGGCTGTCTGAAGAAGACAGCCAAATCCATATTCAGAACTTTCGATGAGATCACATTTATCAGTTCCTGAATACTTGGCAACCTTGAATGTTAGATGATTATTGTCTGAGAAAAGTGAAATGAACCCTTCAAGTTGGACTCAAAATCAATTTGGAGGGTTTAATCATGAAGATAAGGGAAGAAGATCTTAGGGAAGAACTTGAAATTGCGCTGGCAGGGAAAG
>CALXXO010000083.1 GCA_944392705.1 uncultured Spirochaetaceae bacterium | reverse complement strand
TATTGCGGTCTTGTTCTGTCCGTCGCGGACAATGTCTATAATCTCTTTCATCAATCAATATAGAGGGCAGCGTGCCCTGCTTTCGTCTCCTTTTCAGATATTCCGATAAGCTTCCACTTTCCGTTTCCGCATATGCGGGAAATGCTTTCAATAAGCGGAATCCCACAGCCACGGATATGGCCCTTTCTCCACTCATCCATAAGATGTTCTCCATTTTCAAGCATATGCACAACCTTGTCGCGTTCTGGAGAGACAGCATCCTCTGGAAGCTTATCAGTCATATTTGAAGATGTTATGAAGATAGTATTGCCGTCATCAAGAGTGAAGAGGTACTTCGCCAGCATCTTCACATCCTCGCTGTTTTCTAGCCTTGTGAACAATGGGCAGAGCGTGGACGATGGGTTGTGGAAGGCTATGAAAGGGTAGAAGAGCTCCAGCGAATACTCCTCTTCCTCGTACGGCCCTGCATCATCGAAGCCAAGCGAGAGTATATTCACGCTCCCAAGCGCAGTCTCTTCTTTTCTGGTCTTTGATGAGAAAAGCTTCTTGCCCTTGTCCTTCTCAAGAACTTCCCTGTGAAGCGGCAGGAGGAGGACAATCATTGTGCCATCCGGAATGGACGCGAAAGCTGTTCTATACAGCGCGGCAATGTATTCAAGGCGCATATGAGGAAGTATGAATGCTTTGTGCCTTTCCTCATTTCCGATAGGCGAGACAAGCGCCAAAAGCTCTTCCTTATCCTCCGGATAGAAAATCCCACTATGATAAATCATCCCAGTATCTCCCTAACTCTCTTTTCATCCAGGCTTACACTTAGATTCCTCTCCTGCGTCGGAAGCACAAGGCCAGTCTTTCCATCCTTCGCCCTTCTGAGGTATTTGACCTCAGTATAGTACAGGTCAGCCTTTCCGTTCTTCTTTGCCTTTGAGTAGTGTATTGCCAGGGACGCGGCATCCAGAAGCACGGGCAGCGGAACGCTTTTGCCTTTCTGTGCTTTTATTATCACATAGCCACCGGCATAATCGCGGGTATGGAGCCAGAGATCGGAACCTCTTGTGTAGTGGCGGAGAATCTCATCGTTTTCCTTTGCATTGCGCCCGACTATTATGTCGAAGCCGCGCACCGATACCCATACGCCTGGCTTCTTATCGTCGTCCTTGCGTACATCTTTCGGTTTCTCACTTTCCCTTCTGAGTTTTTCGGCAGAACCTGTCTCAAGGAGAAGCCTGTATTTCTCCTCGGTCGCTTCTATCTCCTTCCTGATGTTCTCTGCTTCTTCCTCCGCAAGTTCGGAAGCCCTCTTGTCCTTCCTGTACCGCTGGTAGAGCTTTTCAAGGTTCTCATTGGGGGAGAGTGCCGGGTCAAGCGATACTGATATCCTCTCGCCCCTTTCCCAGTCATCGAGCTCAACAGATCTCATGCCTTTCCTGACGCTCCAGATCGACCCGGCGAGGAGGTCTGCAACGCGTTTTGTCTCCTCGAAGCCCTTCGTCTCATCCTTTCGTTTAAGCTGCCTTGAGAGCTTGTCATTAAGGGCCGCAAGCTCCTTGTCCCTTTTTTCCTTTATTTTCTCTACGAGCTCTGCCTTTCTTTCGTCGGAGGACTCTATAGAGGACGTTTTATCTATGAATTCGTTGAAAGACGGTCCATCGTAGCTTCTGACAGAGAAAGTCCTGTTGCCTTCATCCTTTCTCTCCTCGATGACAAGTTTCCTGCCCCTTTCCTCATTTCTTCCAGGGCGTCTGTAGAGAAGCTCCAGGATGTTATCATCGCTGTCGGTGATGATTATATTAGCCCCTGGACCGGAGTAGAGACGGATATGCATCTTTATCGTATCCTCTCCAGATACCAGCTCCATTGAGAAGGCTCTGTCGAATGGGTACTGCCATACCTTCCCGACCTTCCTGCCGACTACGTGAGCATTCAGGTACTGCTGGAAGCGCTGTGCATTCCTGTCCTTTTTCCGCATTATTCCGGTTCTGCAGACTCTTGAATAAGGAGTTGAAACCTCAACATACAACAGCCAGGCCTTCTCAGTTCTTGAGAACATCGAGAAGGTGAAAGATGAGATAGTGTGTTCTGTTGTCTTCTGTATATAGCTTCCTTCGAGCGGCAGCTCGGAAAGAATCAGCTCAAGTTCCTTCCAGTTAAGGCTCATCGTATTTCCTCAGCTTTTTCATCTCTCCTGCAAGATAGAAAGATCCGGTAATCAGTATATCAGAGGAGAGGGCAAGTGCGCTATCCAGGGCTTCATCGGGGTGGGCTATCAGCATTATGTCCTTTTCAGGAAACATACTTCTTCCTTCTTCCAGTATTCTTTCAGGATTCGTCTTCTTCGAGCTCTCAAGCCCCGTGATTATTATCCTGTCGAAATCAGGAAAGAGCATTCTGATTATCTCCTTCTCCTTCTTTCCCTCCGCGATCGCGAAGATCAAGGTTTTCTTCTCACTCTTGGAAACGGAAAGGAATGCCCGCCTTGTATACTCTGCTGACCGTGGGGTATGGGCTGTGTCTATTACGACAAGATGGTCTTCCACAATCCGCTTCTCGAATCTTCCAGGGAGCTGCACCTTTTCCATTGCTTTCAGCCCCCCATCGGTAAGGAGCGAAAGCTTGTCTGCGGTAAGTATTGCAAGGGCTGCGTTCTCTCCCATTGCTTCGGTAGCCATCCTGAGATTGAGCGAAATCCTCCTTCCAGATAGAGCCATATCCAGCTTACCCGGTTCCGACCTGAATGAAGAGAGGTAATCTGGAAGATAATAAAAAGGTGCCGAGAGCTCCTTTGCCCTCGCTCTGAAAACCCTCTCTGCATCTTCTGCCTGAGCGGAGGAGAAAACAGGGGATGCGGAATTTATTATCCCTGCCTTTTCCTTTGCGATTTTCTCAATCGTATCGCCCAGTGTTTCGGTATGCTCCAGCTCGACAGGTGTGAGGATCGCAGCAGAGCTCTCTATGGTATTCGTGGCATCGAGCCGTCCTCCGATACCTGTCTCGATGACGGCATCGCTGCATCCTGCTTCCTTGAAGAGCATATAGGCAAATGCCGTATACATCTCGAACTCAGTAGGTTTTTCAGGACCTAAAGACTGCGGAAACGAAAATGATGAGACAGCTTCCAGAAGCTTATTGCATACCCTTATCTGGATATCATCGGGGAAAAAACAGCCATTCTGTGTGAACCGTTCCCTTATTGTGAAAAGATGTGGGGATGTGTAGAGCGCACAGCCATTTCCTATTAAAGCCGCTAGGTATGCCCCTGTCGATCCTTTCCCCTTTGAGCCCGCAATATGATAAGTCCTGAAAGACTTCTCAGGATTGCCAAGATGGTTCAGGAGCATCCTCATTCTGTCGGGGCGTCTTTCCCTCAGCTCTTTCGGCAGGACTGAGGAGAACGAATCGAAGACCGTTTCAAGTTCGTCTATTGTTTCTATCACATTGCGATTCTAACTAAAATGAAGGGGCAGGGAAACAGCCGGCGAATATGAAGATTCGTTCCACATTTCAAGAAAACAATTCACACCTGATACCGTAGCTCTTCATTGCCATCTGCTTTAATAGCGGATTATCAGGAGAAAGATTATGAAGAGCAGAATAGCTTTGATGCTTCTGTCCCTGTGTCTTGTTGTGCCGCTTCATGCCGACGAGGAGAGGGTTATAACACTCTCTGAATCGCTTGATATGGCCGAGAAAACAAGCATAAGCCTTGAAATGGAGAGGATAATCCTCTCTGACGACCTCTCATCATCCAGAACGGATTTTCTTTCGGAGAGAATAAATCTTCTGACACTTGAGACGGAGCATCTACTTTATTTATATGAGCTTGCTTCCGTTCTTGGTATGGATATTAGTAGTCTGCAGTCCGAATATGCTGCAGAAATTGGAGAATAAGATGAGCGATGATAAAAAGAAAGACCTTACTGAGCAGGTAGAGGATAGCAGGATATCGTTTTCAGCTTTGGCTGATAAGAACCAGAAGAAAGGCAAGGCAGACAGGGTGACGACAATTGTTCTCCTCTTGATATGTGTGGCTCTTGCGATTTACTTCATCTTCGGGGCTATACCAGAAAGAAAGATTATTGCGGCTGAGACTGAAGAGACCTCAATGTCAATCAATGTCCAGACTCTCGGTGTTGAAAGGGGGCGTTTCGAGAGCTATACAAGGCTCAATGGAGAGATAAAGAGCGAGAATACTGATGTCGGGGTGCTTCCGGATGCCGCAGGAACTGTCTCCAGTATCCTCGTCAAGCGCGGCAGCGAGGTTAGAAAGGATGATGTGATTGCCTATATCGATCCTTCGCGCCCTAGACAGGTGTACAATGAGAGCCCTGTTACAAGTCCTGTCGATGGTGTGATAACCTCAATCCCTGTATCTGTTGGGGAAAGCGTCACAGCTGCAAGTGTTATTGCAACAGTCTCAGGAGAGAAGTCCCTTTATGTGGAGACAGAGCTTCCTGAGAGGTATATAGGTACGCTTTCTGTGGGTATGGGAGCGGAGATTTATTCAGTGGCTTCCCCTGACGTGAGCTATACTGCTTCTGTCGCATACATATCCCCATCGATCAATACAGCTACAAGAAGCGCCGACGTGGATCTGGTGTTCACTTCAGAGAGCTCCTCTCTTATGGAGGGAATGTATGTAACTGTCAATCTTATCACGGAAGCCTACGATGATGTTCTGATGGTTCCTTCATCCGCAGTCTCTGAGTATGGCGATGACGAGGTCGTCTATATTGCTGCAGACGGAAAAGCGGAGAGGAGGGTTGTTGAGACAGGTAGCAGCAATGGTGATGTTACTATCATCCTCTCCGGTCTTGATGAGGGGGAGAGCGTAATCACTGCTGGTACCGTTGCGGATGGTAGCTCAATCAATATTCTCAACGCAGGGGAGGAAGTATGACATTATCAGAACTTTCAGTAAGACGACCTGTGCTGATGACCATGGTCTATCTTCTGATAGTAGTCATAGCACTCGTCTTTCTTCCACGGATGGAGATTGCGCTCTATCCTGATATCGATATGCCTGTCATATCTGTATTCGTCGATTGCGGCGATGCTGGACCAGAGGAGATAGAACAGCAGGTCGCGATGGAGCTTGAGGAGAATTTCTCATCGCTTGAGAACATCAAGGACATAACTACGATCTCCAGCGATGGCAACTGTATGGCAATCCTGGAATATGAGTATGGTACTGATCTCGATGATTCGGAAACCGACCTGAACTCTGCAATAACGCTTGTCTCTGCGCTTCTTCCGGACTGGACGGAGACACCACAGTATTTCAGGCTGGATACATCTGGATCTGAAAGCGTCGCACAGCTTTCCCTTACTGGTGAGAATCTTTCCCTGGATGATTTGAAGATGATTGGCGAGAATACGGTTGCTCCTCTGATTGAGAGAATCGAAGGAGTGGGGCAGGTCTCTGTAAGAGGTGGTAGCGATGTTGAGTACCACATCGATGCCGATCCTAATAGGCTTGCGGCATACTCTGTGTCCCTTTCAGAGCTTGTTGCGGCTATCTCTTCGGATAATCTTCAGACAACAGGTGGCCGTATAACCGAAAATGGCGTTAATTACCAGGTCTCAGCTCGATGAAGCATTGGATCAGTACCTTGTACTTCCTGAAGGTGTTGAGATTGAGATGGCAGGTCAGATGAACGAGCTTTCAGGTTATATGGGGACACTTGTGATGATTGTCGTTCTTGCCTTGTTCCTTGTATATGCAGTCATGGCAGCTCAGTTTGAGTCATTGATAGATCCTTTCATAATCTTTGCAACCATTCCTCTTCTGATGATAGACGTTATTGCAATACATCTGCTCTATGGCCAGTCATTCTCGCTTTTCTCGGTTGTCGGAATTGTCGCTTTGATAGGTGTTGTCGTTAACAATGGTATTGTTCTTGTTGATTGCATCAACCGCCTTGTCAAAGAAAGGGTTCCTGTACGCCAGGCCTGTCTTCAGGCTGCATATGGTCGTCTGCGTCCTATTCTTATGACGACGCTCACTACGATTCTGGGACTCATACCTATGGCATTCTTCCCTGGAGAAGGAGCGGAGATGCTTCAGCCGATTGCACTGACGTTCACAGGGGGAATACTTACAGGAGCATTCCTGACGCTTCTCCTGTCTCCTGTTCTCTATTCGATATTCAACGAAAGCAGGGAGAAAAAGTATGATGATCCAGAATCCCTGACAAACCATTTGAGATCTTATGATGCCCGGAGACTCGGGACTATTGATGAAATTCTATAATTCATTGTGGCCGTAGGACATTGTTCCTCGGCCTTTTTCAATGGTTCAAATTTTTGTTGCAAGGTTATGTAAAGCGCTTTACAATCGAGATAAATCAACAAAAGGAGATAAGTATGAAAAAGGTATTGGTATCTTTGTTGATAGCACTATGTTCCTTCTCCCTATTCGCTCAGGGTGGGGCAGAGAATGAGGTTTATTACCTTAATTACAAGGCTGTAGCTGCTGATATCTACACAGATGAGGTTGCACCAGCATTCGAAGAGGAGACAGGAATTGCGCTGAAAGTCGTTACGGCCGCTTCCAATCAGTATACACAGACATTGATGAGCGAACTTGCAAAGAACGATCCACCTGATATTTTCCAGGTAAACGGCGTTGTTGGCCTTCAGGGTCGTATCAATGATGTAGCACCTCTTGAGAATACTGAATTCTATAAGCTTCTGAATGATAAGAGTACAGCGCTTTCGGCAAATGGGCACGTTGTCGCAATCCCTTATGCACTGGAAGGTTTCGGTATTATCTACAACGATGCAATCATGAGGGAATACTTTGCACTTCCTGATAAAGCTGTTGATATCTCATCGGCAGAAGAAATCAAATCATTTGAGGATCTGAAGGCTGTTGTCGAGGATATGACTAAACATAAGGAAGAACTTGGAATTGATGGTGTTTTCGCTTCTACTGCAATGGCTCCAGGCTCTGACTGGCGCTGGACAACCCACCTGATGAACCTTCCTCTTTACGCTGAATTCAGTGAGAACAGCGAAGGGCTGGATGCTGTAAGTGCAGGTCTTGCCGCTACAGAGTTTGATTTCAAATACAATGAGAACTTCAAACAGCTTTTCGATCTCTATCTCGATAACAGCACTGTTTCCCGCGCTCTTGTCACTTCAAGGACGATTGCCGATGCAATGGCAGAATTTGCACTCGGACGCTGTGTGATGGTTCAGAATGGAAACTGGGCGACTATCCAGATTCTCGGTGTTGATGGCAATGTGGTGAATGCAGATGATATAAAGTTCATGCCTGTCTATATGGGACTGGAAGGCGAGGAAGAGCAGGGTATCTGCATAGGTACAGAGAATTATTTCTGTATCAATTCCCATATAAGTGATGAGGATAAGGCTAATGCAGACAAGTACCTTACATGGCTTTTCAGCAGTCCTACTGGAAAGGATCTTGTCGTCAATCGTCTTGGATTCATCGCTGATTACTCCTCTCTTGAGGATACAGAGCCTAGCGATGTGCTTGCTGTCGAGATGCAGAGATGGATGGGAAAGGAAGGCACAAAGACAATCCCATGGGTATTCTCCTGCATTCCTTCAGATCAGTGGAAGATGGATTTCGGATCTGCGCTTCTCGAGTATGTGAACGGAACTATGGAGTGGAGCGAGGTTGTAAATGTCGCTGTATCTTCATGGGCACGCGAAGCAGAGCTTGCTGGCCGCTGATTGTATTTCTTCACAGGGCACTTTCCGGGTGCCCTGTTATCAGAGGAGGTAGAAAGTGAATAGGATTATAAGCAGAAGTGTTCTTCTGTTTGTCGTACCAAGCCTTGTATGTTTCCTTCTGGCATTCTTCGTACCATTCATATGGGGTGTGGTCCTTTCATTCTGTGAGTTCACATCGCTTACAGATGTCACATTTGTGGGGCTTGCGAATTATATAAAGGCATTCACTGTAGATGGTTATTTCATCCAGTCGTTTTTCTTCACTATAAAGATAGCCCTTGTAAGTGTTGTGATGATTAATCTTATCTCATTTGCGCTTGCTCTGATACTTACCAGCGGAATTCCTGGGCAGAATATCTTCAGGACGATTTACTTCATGCCGAACTTGATTGGCGGAATTATTCTTGGCTGGATTTGGCAGATTATCATAAATGGAGTCCTTGTCAATTTCGAGCAGACCATACTTTCCAATTCTGCATATGGATACTGGGGCATAATCCTCATGTCAAACTGGCAGAATATAGGTTATATGATGGTAATCTACATAGCGGCGCTTCAGACAGTGAATACCGATCTGATTGAAGCTGCAGAGATTGATGGCGCTGGAAGATTCAGAACACTGACAAGCATCACGATTCCTTCGATTATGCCATCGATAACGATTTGTTTCTTTATGACTATCACGAACAGTTTCAAGATTTACTCTCAGAACCTGTCTCTTACAGCAGGTCAGCCTAATCATCAGACGGAGATGGTTGCGCTCAATATCTACGATACATTCTACTCAAGAATCGGATTTGAAGGAGTTGCCCAGTCGAAAGCTGTTATGTTCACACTGGCTGTAGCCGTTATTTCGCTTGCACAGCTTTACATAACAAGGCGGAAGGAGGTTGAGAATTGAGACAGAAGAGAATCACGCTGGGGAGCATACTTCTTTTTGCTGTCCTGATTGCCTACGCACTTTTCGTAATCATCCCGATAATCGTGGTTGCCTACAATTCATTCAAAGGCAATCTCTATATAACCGCATCTCCATTTTC